>CALZIE010000016.1 GCA_945787565.1 uncultured Lachnospiraceae bacterium | reverse complement strand
AAGCACTCGATCTAATACCTGATTTGTTTCTGATTTTTGAATATAATTCTTCACCATACCTTTTGCTGCTCGCAAAAAGGCGTAATAGGTTTCATAGTCATATGCTTTAATCTTTGGCTGGCCCTGTATGAAGTTCACGATATCTTCCGGTATCGACATCTCTTTTAACGGATCTAACATAATAGCTATAATTTTCTTCTCGTTCCTGCGTGCCACATCAAGCTGACTGATCAGCCGATGAGAAATCCCCGTCTGTTTTGTTAAAAACAGAATTACTACCTTACTGTCTTCAATCAGCTCCTGTTCATTCTCCGTTCCAAACGATGCATCATAGCTTCCCGAACAGTCTGCCACATGAATCCCCATCTTTGTAAAATCCACCAAAATTAGATCAACCCGATTAAAATCCAGAAAATCATAAATCGCATAGATATATCCTTTTTCTTCCCACATACTTCACGTTATCTCCTGTCATCTACTGTGTCTATCATGGATTTTTCTGCAACCAAATCCTTTTCCTTATTTTACCATACGTTGTTACAAAATTATAGTTCGTATCACAAAGTTCGCATAAAATGAATCATTTGCTAATTTTGTTATCAATCAGACACATTTGCTCAAAAATTTCTTATTGTTTCTTCCATCAAATTCGTTTTTATCTGACTTCATCATGTTACAATACTAGTACAAGTTAACAGTCCTGTTTTCTTTAGGAGGTATTTATGCAATGTTCCTGCTGTGGTTCGGAAAATAACAGTACAAAGGATTTCTGCCGTGAATGCGGTCATTCCCTGCTAAAGACACATTCTTCTGCTCCTTATACGACTTACACTTCAAAAAATGCTGAACTATTAAAGGTACCTCTTTATTTATCTATGGCTAGCATCTTCTTCCTCCTTTTGCAGGTAGCAACCGTTTCGATCTCATCAACTTACAGCGGCACCGTCCATATTCTCTACCTGCTGATTATCGTTCGAAGGTGCAATGTCGGCGGGCTATATGAATCCTTCGCATCGCTTCTTCTATTAACCGCCTCTTTTTTCTATGTATTCGCCATTCTTTTGCAGATCCGTTTCTGCCGTCTATGCCTGAAAAAAGAGAAACCGAAGATTCACCTCCTAGCCCATCGTACTGCCACAAAGTTTACCTGGATTTCTGCTCTTATATCCCTGACAGCGATTCCACTTGCAGGGCGTATTCTTTCTAGCGGGCTAGTTTCTAGCACCAACGTTGTGGACTTATTTTTCTTTCCTTACCTTATCCTTTTGACTCTTACTTTTATCGGTAAACACCTGATTCGTGACTACTATGCCTACGCAATCCATCATCCTGGCAATTCTCTTTCTCAAGTCCGCGCATTAACCAAAAAGTCCGCGCGAAAGCAATCTGTCTGATTTCGGAGGTGTTACTATGAGTACTGGAAAAACTTTATGTCGAACTGAACGCATCATAAAAGTGGTTCTGTTTATTCTCTTCGTTCTTTTTGTTGTCTTACTTGCTCTCTTTACCAAGTACGCTGTTAATAAAAACTTAGATACCGCTTCCATCGCGCTCTTTAAACAGTATACGGATAGCCTTTTACTTTAGCTTCCATTTTTTGATAACTTTGAAAAACATAAAATTGGACACATTTTTTGAAAAAAATAAGACATACTAGAAAGTGTTGTAGCACAATTAATCAATTGCTATGAAACATATTTACTCTAGGAGGTTTTATTTATGAAAGCTATTGTTGATCAGGATACCTGTATTTCTTGTGGCGTTTGTGCATCTGTATGTCCAGAAGTGTTCCATATGAATGACGATGATAAATCCGAAGCAATCGCCGGCGAAATTCCTGCTGAATATGAAGCAGCTGCTCAGGAAGGCCGCGACAGCTGTCCTGTAGACGCTATCGATATCAAATAAAGTATCACCGAATTTTTACTATCACCTAAAAAGATGGCGATGGTATCATATGTTTTTGCATATTCGGACTGATGAACACAAAAAAGCTTTCGATTCTTTTCCTAGTTGACCAAAGAAACTGTCATCTGTGAAAAGAATCGAAAGCTTTTGTTTCACTCTTCTTTAACACCGATATAATCTTTTTTGAATATCTATTATCACCCGTCAATTTTTCTCATAAACTTCTTACTTATTAAACATGGTTATTTCCAAAAAAATCTTAAAAATTCCAATTTACTTTTTTTTATTTTGTGATACGATAATAAAGCTGTACTATAATAGTCTGCAGATTTGCTCTAGAAAATGGATTTTTCGTTCTATGCTTTGCAAATCGAATTTCTTATTAATTAAGAAGCACAATATGAGATAAAGGAATGAATTTTATGAAAAAAGCAAATGACTTAGGGAAGGACTCCATCCGCTCCCTTGTTTTTAAACTAGCACTGCCTTCAATGGTTGCCCAGCTTGTAAATGTGCTCTACAGCATTATTGACCGAATGTATATTGGTAACATCCCAACGGTAGGGGATCTGGCACTGGCCGGAGCTGGCGTGTGTGGTCCGATCGTTACCCTTTTGTCCTCTTTCGGGACACTAGTCGGTCTGGGTGGTTCCATTTTAATGGCAATGCGTCTTGGAGAACAAAAGAAAAAAGAAGCAGAACAGATTTTAGCGAATAGTTTTCTTCTTCTTACTCTATTTGCTACCATCTTAACTATTTTCTTTTTACTGTTTAAAAATAAACTGCTGATCACCTTTGGTGCCAGCGAGACTATTTTTCCATATGCCAATACATATATGACCATCTATACGGCAGGAACATTCTTTGCCCTATTAAGTATTGGACTGAACTATTTTATTACCTGCCAGGGATTCTCGATGATTTCCATGAGTACCGTGTTAATCGGTGCCATCAGCAATATTATCTTAGACCCTGTCTTTATCTTCGGATTTGACATGGGTATTGCAGGTGCCGCAATTGCTACCGTTATCTCACAAATGCTTTCCTGCCTGTTTGCCGTATGTTTTTTATTTGGTAAGCGTGTTCCGATTCGCATTACTTTTGGCTCCTATTCCCAAAAGGTCATGAGAAAGATTATGTCGATTGGACTTTCCCCATTTCTTATCCTGGCAACAGATAGCGTCATTATCATTATTATGAATGCGGTACTTCAAAAGCACGGCAAAGCGGCCGAAGGCGATCTATTAATCTCTGCTGCCACCATCATCCAAAGCTATATGATGCTGATTACGGGGCCAATGGTAGGCATCACCGGAGGTACACAGGCAATTATCAGCTATAATTATGGTGCCGCAAACTCAAAGCGTATTAAAGAAGCAGAGAAAATCATTCTTTTACTTTGCCTTGCATTTACAACCGTGATGTTTTTCATCTCCAGGTTCCTTCCTGGTCTGTTTGTTCAGATCTTTACCGAAGATCAAACACTTACTTCTCTTTCTATCTGGGGCATTCAGGTGTTTACGCTTGGCATTATCCCATTAAGCCTGCAATACACATTTGTGGATGGAATGACTGCATTAGGTAATACAAAGATTTCTTTAACTCTTTCCTTACTCCGCAAGGGATGTTATGTGGCATTGACTCTGTTTTTACCAATATTTTTTGGAGCTAGAAATACATTTTATGCGGAGCCAATTGCAGATATCGTATGTTCCATCATTTCCACTACGGTATTCTTCCTACTCTTCTCCCGCCACCTCTTGGCCCGTGAGCAAGCCGTGAAGCAGGCAAACGCAGTGGCTAATACAAATGGACTGGATTAAACGTTAGGAAACAGGAATAAAAATATAGCTAGGATTATTGCCAATATCGGAAATAATCCTAGCTATAAAATTAATGATAAATTATTGTTCTGATAACGTGTCGAATTCTTCAGACTGATTATCGACTGCTAAGGCTGTTTCGGGTTCATTGTAGATGAAATCGTGAAGGAATTCTGTGTTGGCGGCTAAGTCTGGCAATAGTACGGCTTCTCCTCTTGGTGTATAGTAGTCAGAATACATATTAGCTTGTGGAATATGGTCATTTTCCAGGGTAAAGATCTGATCTTCGATTACACTGTCCATGATTTCTGTTATCTGTTCTGCGCTTAAATCTGTTGTTACATATCCAAGACATTCATTCATAATCGATAACAGCTCGATTGGATTCTTTTCTTTGTATTTTTCAAAAATCGCCGTCATTACTCGTCTGTGTCGAAGCGTTCTTCCAAAATCATTATTCTCACCCCCAAGCGTGGCTACTTTTCGTACTCTACAGTAGCCTAATGCCTGATTACCAGTCAGCAGATTCACCCCTGCTGTTACATGTCGCTCACTTACATTGGAAATATAATTGGTTGTGTTTAGATAATTGGCTTCTGTCTTGCCAAGCTCAATCTCGATTCCGCCAAGCAAATCGATTACATTCTCAAAGGCACTGAAGTTTACATGTGCATATCCTTCTAATGGAAGGCTAAAGTTCTGCTCAATGGTGCTTACTAAAAGATCCGCTCCTCCATAGCCATATGCTGCATTCAGACGGTCTTGCCCATGTCCGGGTATCTCTAAATATAAATCACGCAGCAAGGAGGTCAGTCGGATTGTTTTATCCCGTTTGTTGATGGATGCGATCATCATAACATCGGTTCTTCCGCCACCTTCAATCTCCTCGATTCCGAATAAAAGATAGTTTTTCACATTTTCTTCTTCCTCATCATCGACTAATAGCGCTGGTGTGACCTCAGTCTCCCCTGTGTCTGTGGTTTCTACAAGCCCTGGTGTAACCTCTGGTGCTTTTGTCTTCCCCCTTATATAGGTGGCCACTACTGAATATACCATGTTACGCCCGGATCTTGTTCCTAATAAACCAACTAACAAAACTACGATCACCCCCAGTACAATTAGGAGAATCTTAAGCTGATTTTTTTTCTTTCTTCCCCCATTATCCTTTATCTGATCTTCATTATCCTTTATTCCATCTTCGCTGTTTTCCAAAATACTGCTCCCCTCGTCTGCAGCTTCTGGTGGATCTATCTCGTTGACCTGTTGCTTTAACGATTCATCTAGCCCTTCTAACAACTCCTCTTCCGACCCCATACCTTACCCCCTTGTTATTTTTTCCAATATTATACTTCTTCATTTTCTATTTGTAAAGTTAAGGTATCTTTCTGTTTTGATTTTTGTAAAATATTACAGGATTATAGTATCTTTAAGGAGTTTTTACACAAAGAAATGAATATGAATTCTTAAATCTGTTCGAGTGCCTGTTTGATATCAGCTAAAATATCCTCAATATCCTCAATGCCAATTGACATACGAATTAAATCCGGTCCAACACCTGCCTCTACAAGCTGCTCATCTGTAAGCTGTCTATGAGTCGTACTTGCTGGATGAAGCACACTTGTTCTGGCATCTGCCACATGAACAACAATTGCGGCTAATTTAAGACTATCCATAAACTTCATAGCGGCTTCTCTTCCGCCTTTAACACCAAAGGATACTACGCCACATGTTCCATTTGGCATGTATTTTTTAGCCAGTGTATGATATGGACTAGATGGAAGACCAGGATAATTGACCCATGTTATTTTCTCATTTTCTTCTAGCCATTTTGCAACTGCCATTGCATTCTCACAATGACGAGGTACTCGTAAATGAAGGGTCTCTAATCCAAGATTCAATAAAAATGCAGTATTGGCAGAAGGAATGGCTCCCAGGTCACGCATTAACTGCACTCTTGCTTTGGAGATGTAAGCTGCTTCTTTAAAGTGTTCTGTATAAACAACGCCATGATAAGAATCATCCGGTGTGCAAAGAGCAGGGAATTTTCCATTATTCCAATTAAACTTTCCACTATCTACAATGACACCGCCAAGTGCTACCGCATGACCATCCATATATTTCGAAGTAGAATGTACAACAATGTCTGCACCAAACTCAAATGGGCGACAGTTAAGTGGTGTAGCAAATGTATTATCAATAATTAGAGGTACATTTTTGGAATGCGCAGCTTTGGCAAATTTCTCGATATCCGTAACAACTAAGGATGGATTAGCCAGTGTTTCTGCATAGAACAGTTTTGTGTGCTCATTTGCTGCTGCCATCAGTTCTTCCACAGAAGAATCCGGATTCACGAATGTCACATCAATTCCGAACTTCTTTAGTGTTACCCCAAATAAATTGGTCGTTCCACCATAAATGGTAGAAGAAGATACGATATGATCGCCTGCTTCACATATATTCAAAACAGAGATCATAACTGCTGCCTGGCCGGAAGATGTTAACATCGCTCCCACACCGCCTTCTAATGCCGCAATCTTCTTTTCCACGGCATCTAAGGTAGGATTGGCGATTCTGGAATAGAAGAATCCGTCTTCCTGTAAGTCAAATAACTTTCCAACCGTCTCGCTGGAATCATATTTGTATGTAGTGCTCTGATAGATTGGAAGGACTCTTGGTTCTCCATTCTTTGGTGTATACCCTTCCTGAACGCATAATGTGCTAACTTTAAAATTACTCATAACTGCCTCCTTCTGTCTTTGCCTCTTGATGTTGACCATATGGTCATTTTATTATAAACAGCAGGACTTCTTTTTTGCCCTGCTGTTATATGTTTTTTTATATTGATTCCTTCGTTTACTGAACTTTATGTGTCCACGCCCTTTTAATCTGCGTAAATGCCTCACTTTCTTTTGGACCTACTACACAAACCGAACAGTTTTTAATATCTAATGTCTTCTTTGCAAATGCAGCCACATCTTCACAAGTAACTGCCTCAATCTTTGCAAGCACCTCATCAAGTGGTGTCACCATTCCACGTGTCATAACGTTTTTGGCATTTGCATTCATCTTTGACTTGACGCTTTCGGAACTTAAGATAACTTCTGTCTTTACCTGTTCCTTATAAGTGGCCAGTTCCTCTTTATTTACCCCTTCGATTAAGAAGTTCTTAATTACCTCAAATGTTTTCTCAAACACTTGCTTTGCCTGCCCAGCGTTCACAGTAATATCAATCTGGAACAGCCCCACCTTTTCATAAGCACTTCCATAAGAGTAAATGGAATAAACAAGACCTAATTCTTCTCGTATGATCTGGAATAATCGGCTGTTGTTACTTCCACCTAAAATTGCATTAAATACAGAGAATACATACTGGTCCTTATGATCAATTGTAATGGATGGGAAACCAATATTCACATGCAGCTGTTCGATTTCCTTATGTCTGGTACAGAATGTACTCTTATAAATCACCTGCTCCTCTTTTTTGTAAGAATATCTCGGGCTATATGGATCTAGGGCCAGTTCTTTTCCAAGCAGCGATTTAATGCGATTTGCCGTATCATTTGCCTTTTCCTGTTGTGGCACCACACGTTTCTTAATATCGCCAAACACATCCTCTAACTGATTTAATAATGCCTCTTTATCAAAGCTTCCGGCCACTGAGATAGTCATATTGTCTGCCACATAGTATTCTTCCATAAACGCAAGCAGCTGATCTCTTGTATAGGATCTCACATTTGATTTGGTCCCTGAAATGATAAAACCAATCGGCTGGTCTTTCCACACCTTCTGCTGCAGTACTTCATGCACCAAATCTTCCGGTGAATCCTCATACATATCAATCTCATCGCAGATAACACTTTTTTCTTTTCGGATATCTGCCTCATCAAACCTTGAGTTTTTTATCATATCTCCAATTAAATCAACAAGAACCGGAAGATGCTTCGTAACTGTCGTGCCGTAAAAAGAAGTGATCTCTTTTCCGGTAAATGCATTTACATCATCCCCGATTCCCGATGTGATATCTGCAATCTTCTTCGCAGACTTTGTTGTTGTTCCTTTAAACAGCATATGCTCAATCATATGCGCGATTCCATTATTCTCTTTTGTCTCATTTGCAGATCCTACATGAATCCATACGCCAAATGATACACTTCTGACATAAGACAGCTCTTCAAAGACAACTTTTATGCCATTTGACAGTTTCTTTACTTCTACCATTTTATTATCCTCGTATTAAAGAAGCTGGCACATAAAGAGCCAGCCCCATCTTTGCTTTGCTGTATTTTCATAAACGAGAAAACAGCCATAGTAGTAGTGTATCATGTTATGAAAAAAATTACAATCACTGTCTCCTTATTTCTACAGGCAAGGATCTTCCTTTAACGTAATGATCTTATCCCCGTGAGATACATAGTTCATCTTGCGCATAAGAAGAAGCTGATTTTTATTATAATTCTCAATCATAATCGAAATAGCGAACTCCGACTGATGGCTTTTAATAAGCGACTGATTTAACCGTACAATCAGATCCCCAACCCGAATTTCATTTCCAGGTTCCACGCGGGTTGTCCAGTAATCACTAGTCTCATCTTCTCCTTCCATCTCAATCTGCATCACAATATTTAACCCTCGTTCCGACTGCATATAAATGCGGCTCTTCTCATTTTCAATCTGCGTAATCTTCCCATTCACCGGAGCATACACCTTATCGTCACTTGGATTAATTACTAAACCTGGATTCTTAAATCCGTTCTTAAGCGCCTCTTCCTCACTCTCAGCCAAGTAAAGCACCTCACCAGTACATGGACTATATACAAGCCGAAGGTGATTCTTTCTCTCATACTCCTGCTGCCTCTGAACCACCTCACTAACCTCCCGTTGTTTCTGTTTCCACATCTCTTCCTGTGCAACCCGTTCCGGATGATCCCTTCTATGAGAAACCCTTGCTCCATCCAATCTCGGTTCCCCCTTCGAAGCCACAGCCTCCCCATTCACATGTTCCGCGTGATGTTTCTTCTTCCCTTTTATCTCAGCCTTCTTCCGCACCTCATGAGAAAAATCCTCTTCCTGATGCATTCTATCCTCCGTACTTTCTCTAGCCTCATCGCTTCCCTCATCCTCGTGCATCCGTCTTTCCTTCACCTTATGTCCCATATGTTCTTTCTTTCTCTTCTTCACATTCACTAACAGTACCACACAAACAATCAGCAGCACCAACGCCACAATCGCAACCACAATCGCTCCTATCTCAAAAGAAGTCATGCTCCCTTCTCCTTTCCAATCTCCAGCACTCTCTTACCTCGTTACTCTCTCAACCCATAAGAAAGCTGCCTTTCACAAACCATTTTTCAATATTATTGAGTTGAATTGGATAATTTATACACTTTTCTTTTCCTCTTTCACTTTTATCTTTTATTCAGACTTTTATTTTCACCTCTCTTTTTATATCTTTCATCCTTTATCTTTTATCTTTTATTTTTATCTTTTGCTTTTATGTTTTGCTCTTATCCATTACTTTTATCCTTTGCTTTTTACTAGTGTGTTACAAAAGCCACCATACGAATTCAGCGAACAGGTTGCGGAGGCGGAAGACTTCGGAGGTCAGAGCCACATGATTCCGGAATGCACGGTATTTTGTACGCTCATGCGGACGAATCCATAATGATGCGTCTCCTTATGAATCTGATTACAAATGGGATTAAATACGGAAAAACGGACGGATATGTAAAACTTACGCTTACAAAATACAAAAAGAAGCCGTTATCCAAGTTGAGGATAACGGCATTAGGATGAAGGAAGATAATCTTCCCAAAATATAGGGTCGCTTCTATCAAGCGGATCCTTCCGGCACGAAGGATGGAGAAAGCACTGGTCTTGGCTTGTCCGTTATGAAATGGATTGTCTCCTCTCACAATGGAACGCTCCATGTAACAAGCATTCCAAATCAAGGGACGATTTTCACCGTCCATCTTCCTGCTACAGACTAAATCTCTTCTAAGAATGCAAATGGCTCTTCTTTGGAATGAATGAAATGCATTAACATATAAGCACACATAATCGCCACATTCTCTTCCTTTAAGATTCGTTTGCATTCTTCTCTGTCTGCTAAAATGACTTCGATATCTTCAGATGCTTCCTGATACTGATTGGTCGGTTCCCCTTTCAGATATCCATATACCATGCCGCAAGATTCGTCGGTCATGCCTATACTTGTAAAAAATGGTTTCGAGTAACAATCTGCAGCAGGAACCGGTTCAAATACAAGGCCGGTTTCCTCATGCATTTCCCGGATTGCAGCTTCTTTTAAATCTTCCCCCTCTTCTACTAATCCGGCAGGAAATTCATAGATATAATCATCAATCGGATAACGGTACTGTCTTACCAGTGCGATTTTATCTTTTTTCTTACCATAGATTCCGTACATAATTACGCCATCCGGTTTATTCTTACGGGTGGTGATTTTTAAATTCTCAACCTCTTTTGCACGGGATGCTACAAAATAAGGAGCGGTCTTTCCATTTCTTCGTTCTGCTTCTAATTCATATAAATTTAAAAACCGATTTTCGGTCTGTTTCTTAATCTGCTTGACCCTTGGCATGTCCATCCTCCTTCTTAAGAGGGACCGTTACAATCAAGTCCTCTAAGCTTCTTTTTGGCACATAGTGAATCTGATTCTCATCACGATAATATTTGGTGCTTCCATCTTCCTTTACTGGTACAATCTTTACTTCTTCTTTCGGCTTTCCTAATGCAAGTACAAGATCGATTGTATAACGGTTTGTGTCAATACCAAGTGCCTCTGCTAACTCTGCTCTTTTCACGCTTCCAAAGATGCAGCCGCCAAGTCCCTTTTCCACAGCCCCTAACATAATAGTTTGAGATACGATTCCGTCATCAATCTGCTTATTCTTCCCTAATGTCTGGTCGCATAATACAATAATATAAGCGGCCGGTCTTTCCCCTTCTTTAGGGCCATCCCAGTCTGGAAGGGCTCCCGCCCATATTAGGCACGAGAATACTTTTTCCTTTATCTCTTTCTCATAACAGAGTACAAACTTTAATGCCTGTGAATTGGCAGTCGAAGGAACTGTTCTTGCTAAATCTATTAACTCTAACAGGGTCTCCTTTTCAACTGGCACCTCTTCATAGAATCTTCGATACGTACGATTCTTTCTTACTAGCTCTTTAAACATAACCTTCTCCTTTTTATTTCTTTATCTATTTATTTCTTTATCTTTTCTATTATTTTTCTTTTCTATTATTTTTCTTTTCTATTGTTTTTCTTCCCTTACTGCTTCCATATAAATTACATCATGCAGTTTCCCCATTGCGAAATATGCTTCCTTACGTCTTCCGAATTCCCGAAATCCTGCTTTCTTATAGCAGTGAATTGCAGGTTCATTGAATGCGAACACGCGTAGCATCATATTATGTAAGTTTAGTGTATAAAATCCATAGTCAAGTAAAAGCTTTAATACTTCTGTGCCATACCCTTTTCCGCGGTCTGACTGATCACCGATAAAAATACCGACTTCTGCGGTCTGACTGATCTGATCCACATTTTCAATTCCACAATTTCCAATCAGTGCATCATCGCTTTTTCGGATAATTGCAAACTGATATTCGCCTGCGTTTTTCTCAATCCATTTCTTCTCGCCATCTACAGTAATGATTCTTGAAGAAGAACCGATCTTGTCCGTTACTTCCTGATCGCTCATCCATTTAACATAAGTCTCAGCATCATCTACATTCATTGGGGACAGGTAAATATGCTCGCCAGCCATCTTCTTAAAATATCTCATATTGTTTCCTCCCTGCCATAAATTTTCCAAATAGTATAACACTTGCCTTTCTTGTTTGCAACCTTGTTTTTTGGCTTAATTTCCTATTTCTTAAATCTTTCGCTTCAAACTGGGAAAAGTCAATGGACCTGAAATAATCCATTGACTTTTCCTCGCTCATTCCCCAAATTAAGTTATTTCGATTTTTTCTCTATCATCTCTTTTTTCTTGTTGGCAAGAAACGCTCGGTTCGCTATGGCCTTTCGGTCGTCTGGTTTTGCATCCACTGCCTTCTGATTATAGAAAAGAGCAAGGTCGATATTCCCCTTCTGAAACCAGCAAGAGCATAGTTCCATGTAAGGCACGTAATCCCAACATTGCGGCAGGATGGAACCGATGGAAGTGGTCGGCTTATCCGTGCAAGGTGCTAAGGAAAACCAGCCGATTGCCTTATCAAAATCCTTTCGTTCTTTAAAATAATAGCCAATCTTACAGCAGATTTCTGCCCTTGGCTTTTGAATCTCGAAAAAACGGAGAAGGGATTTTAATTCATTTTCCTCATCCCCTAACATATGATAACACTTGGCCATATCAACACAGGAATCTAAGTAACTAGAAAGAAGTCCGTCTTTTGTCTCTAAGAAACGGTTGAAATAATCGATTGCCTTCTCATACTCCTTGACGTTATAAAGCTCCCTTGCATAATAAAAATTATCTCTTGGAAGCAATTCATTGCCTTGTGCAATATATTTTTCAAATATCCTTAAATTCCGGTCCGTCGGGGGATCAATCTTCTTATGGGTAATCGCAATATCCACCTGTTTTGACGTTCCTTCAAACACGATATATTCATGTACTGGATTATGCCATTCAAAATTCCTGCTTCTTTTTACAAGTCTCTCTCGATAAAACGTATAAGTAAGTGTTCCATCTTCCTTGGAGGTCATGTTATAACGCATTAGAATCGTATCAATGCTTCCATCCATATGTTCCTTTAACACCCTGAATTTCTTCTGATCTTCTGGCTCTAGCACATCATCCGCATCCATCCACATTACATACTCCTTCGTTGCCTTAGAGAAGGAATAATTCCTTGCTACGGAGAAATCATCTACCCACTCAAAGTCATAGATCCGATTGGTATACCTTGCTGCGATTTCTTTCGTAGCATCTGTCGATCCAGTATCAACAATAACAATCTCATCCACAATATCATGGATGGTGTCTAAACAACGAGCTAATGTTTTCTCTTCATTTTTTACGATCATACACAGGCTAATGGATACCATTTTTCTCTCCTGATTCTTATACCTCATCTCTTTATGTTATGATTGTTTTTTTTCAATGTTCACAAAAAAATACCTTTATCTGTGTCTCTATGCTTGAATACGATACACAGATAAAGGTTTTCCTCTATCTAATCAACAATTTTCTTCTTCCTGATTCTTTTCGTTATGCAAGATCACTTACCATCATCCAGATACTAGCCAAATATGCTAATACATCTTCCATATCTGTTCCTAATTCAAACAGCTGATCGTTGTTTTCTTCTACCAGCCCTTCAATATTAGCTACTTCTGACTTGATTTCCCGTAAACCATAGCTCTCGTTTGTTAATTCTGAGTATACGTCATCGATGCTTTCTAATACTTCTTCTAATTCATCCCTTAAACCAGTAACTTCATTTTCAATAAATGCAACTTCTGATTTAATTTCCGCTAACCCATAACTAGGATTTGTAATTTCCGTATAGATGGACTGAATGCCACCTGATAAAGCGCCCAGAGAAAGTAGTCCGATTGTGCTTTCAATAAAAGCAACTTCCGATTTGATTTCCTGTAACCCATAGCTAGGATTTGTAATGGCGGTCACTGCAGTATTAACCTGTGACTGAATGGCTGAAAGACCAGTTAATGGATCCGCAACTGCACCTTCGATAAACGCTACTTCTGATTTAATCTCTCTTAAACCATACGTTCTGCTTAAAATCGCTGCTTCTACTGTTCTAACTTCCGCTTTTATTTCCTGAAGCCCATAGCAAGGATTCTGTAATAAATTCATAACCGGTTTTAAATTATTGTTCTTCGGTTCCGATGTCTGAGTTGATGGGCCACTCCGGCATTTTGGTTTGTCACAGCTCGTTATCTGCACTTGCTCATCATGATTTTCCATTTCAGAGTTTGTAAAATCATTGTTCGTACTCATGGCTTCCTCCTAACAACTAATAGCAATTTTTCTATGCTCATTACATTATATGCATTCTCTATATTTTAGTGACATTATTCTCTTTTCTTTGCAATTTCGTCCAAATACGTCTCTAACTTATCTCCTATTTTAGAATAGTCCAGCATTCGTGCTGTATCTCTCCCATTTTCGCCGAGTCTTTCACACTGTTTGTGGTCCTGAAATAAAGACATTACATGATTAGCCAGTATGCCTGCATCCTCCTTCTCAGCAATCAGTGCATTATATTGATGTCTGGCATATGCACGAATCCCTCCTGAATCCGTGCATATCACTGGCGTTTTACATGCCATTGCCTCTAATGGTGGCATTCCAAAGCCTTCATACTGGGAAGTAAATAAAAGTACATCAGCCCTTTGGTAAGCTTTCACAAGCACTTCCTGTTCTGGCTTTATCGTAATCTGGATATCATCCGGAATCGCGCTGCTTTCGACTTCTACCGGTGTTACCCATTCTGCCTCAAATGGAATTCCTGATTGCCGAATACATTCGATTGCCTGAAATGCCAGAGAAAAATTCTTAAATGGCTGGTTTGCATTACCTACTAACAGAATACGATTATGATTGCTTTTCGCAGCCGGCCTATAGAATGTCGTATCGATCCCATTTTCAAGAACCGGCGTCTTTCTTCCATATCGCCTTAAGATCTGGCCTGCTACATAGTCTGATACGCTTAGGATTGCATGCTTTGTGTGGTAACAGCTAGACAGCACGTCTAAGCAACTTCTCATACCTTTAAAATCTTCCACATCACCAAACAGATACTGGTATCCCTGCTCCCAGTAAACAACTGGAATTGTACTAGACTGAAGCTCGATTAGCTGGGTAATCCACCCTGAGAAAATAATATCGGTATCATGAATATAGGGTAGAAAATCTTCCTCTTGTAGCACCACTGTCTCTTCGTCCACTTCTAAGTCATACCAGTCTGGAATAGCTCTTTCTCCTGGCTCGTTACTCTTTGCCAGAACACGGATGATATGCCCCCGCTTTTTTAAATATCGCATCTGCTCAAGCATCATCTTAATCCCGCCGGTAAGTCCCTTATGTGGGAGCAGGTAGGCAATCCGAAGCTTTTTTCTCTTTTCCCTCGTAAGAATTGATATCCCTTCATAGGGGTAGTTCATTTTCTCTTCCTGTGGCCGAATCCACACCAGCTGTTTTTTGTCACTATGCTCGGAACTATTTTTGTAATACAGATTATAGCGTCGTAAACTAGAAAGAGTTAGTCTGCCATCCTCTTTCTTCTTAGATAGGAAAAATACAATTCCCTTTGAAACACAGCCAAGAATTCGATCTATGATTCGAAAGCACTGCTCTCTTGGAAGACTTTCAAAAGAGGCTGGAAGGATGACTAAATCATAGTCTGAACAGCTTTCTAGCCTTTTCTGCCGGTCATCCTTCTTTTTTGTAATCCGTTCCAATACCAACCCATTCTTCACATCTTCTACATGAATCATAATCGGATTTTGGGGGGCAATTTCAAAAAGCAGCTGCCCAAATGCTAGTATCTCATCCTTGCAGAAATCCTGCATCTATGCCTCCGCTGACTCTTCCACCCAGCTGATATTAAGATTCATCATAATCTCTTTTTCCTTTTCCATGGAGTGGAATACATAACAGCGATTTGTCCCTGGAAGAAGGATTGCCATTCCATTTTCTAATACGGAATAATTAGAGAATGGAGGAAGCATAAATTCTTCTACTAACGTCCCCCCCACAATACAAATCTCATTTCCGTAGAAAATCCGGCCATTAGCTTTCTCATCCGATCCTGCGATTCCATTGGAGACTGCCTTGGATTCCTTCATCTTACAGGTAACTTCTGCATCACTATATACATACACATGAATGTTAGTCGGACACAGGTTTACAAGACCGGCACTCTGAATTAGCATATTCACTCTGGATCCTGCTGGATTTTTTAACTCTACAATACCATCCCGTTTGCTTTTAAAACTCCTGCTGCATCCTTCATAAAATTCACTCTGTGCTTCCGGTGTCATTACTATCTCTTCCGGAATCTGAGCTGCTTTTGTGCTCTTTATAAATTCCTCCATCTTAAATTTTCCTTTCTGATCTGCCTTTGAAGAACTGCTCTTTTCGATATGTTCTATCCGCTCTTCTGTCTCCGTCCTCCTGCCTTCTGCCTTTCTGTTTTCAATTTCCTCATTTTCTACATACTTTTTATCTTTTTCGCTCTTTACGCTCTCTTCCTCACTCGTTTCCTCACTGGTAAACTGCCATCTCTCTGGTATTTTAGAACGATTCCTTGGATTTTGGTTTCCTTCCTTTACAATACTTGCTTCTTCGTTGGTATTCATCATCGATGCTTTTTGGGATATAGTATTCGATGCTTTTTTATTTTTTCCATTATAGGCATGGTTAGTGGCGCTTTCATCCTGGAAAATATTCATATCTACGGATCTCATGGTATCCCTCCACATCATACTTTCTTTTACTTTATTTAATATATTCTACGTTTCCATAATATGTGCTTTCCATGTTCTAGAATGAAAAAAACAAACAAAAAAACGTCCTATTTCTTTTTGTCAGAATCATCTTTTTTACCTGACAAATAAAAAATAGGACGGATTTTTGGTATTACCTTCTTTTTTTCTTGTAATATTTTAACCTCACTTGTCTTGTAAACCCATAATCTACGATAGCAGGCTTTTTATTAATAATTCCCCAGCTTGTTGTCTTTTCAAAATCTGCGAAAATCAGATTATGATTTTCAATTAAGTCCTTGACTTCATCAATGTATAATAAATCTTTTATACGGTCTACTCTAAAATATTTTAAGATATACTCAAAATCTTTTACTTTTTTCGCTTTTTCCATAATTATTATTTTATAGTCACTGGTACAGTAAGCAATTTCTGCAAGCAGAGGATTTTCAGAACTTAGATAAATTCGATATTCTACTTTATTCTGAGCAAATCCTTTCTCATTCTTTGCTACTTTCGCTACGTAACCATTTTCTAAGTCATATACAACGCGGCCTGATCCTGTCCCGAGAACCTGATACTCTCCTCTGTCCAGTTTTTTCCTTATCACATATATATTTTCCTGCACAATAATCACTCCTAAAATGGTATCATATCATTTCAGCTTTTGCTTACTTTATAATATGCAAGAATTACATTTATGTTCATATTTCGACACATCTTACAACATATTA
This sequence comes from uncultured Lachnospiraceae bacterium, assembly GCA_945787565.1. GTDB lineage: Bacteria > Bacillota > Clostridia > Lachnospirales > Lachnospiraceae > Lachnoclostridium. Next base: position 8,950 of record CALZIE010000016.1, on the reverse strand, counting down.
GGGTTAGCCTAATATGTGACTTTTAAGCTAACCCTATTTGCTTATTGAATGACTGTCCCGAACTATCTTCTATAGTATCCAGAATAGGAATAGCGGTAAGAATCCGCATCTGTATCAGAATCAGAATCGGAGTCAGAGTCAGAGTCGGAATAACACTCAGAATAAGAATCAGAATCAGAGTCGGAGTCAGAGTCGGAATCGGAATCAGAATCAGAATCTGCGCTGGAGTCTGAGAATTCATCTTCCAGTGTATTCCAGATATCCTGTAATACGTCCATGATTGCATTCTTTACTGCTTCCTGAATCAGATCATCGATGCAGCAGCCTGCGCTTGTTTTTTCTGTACAGCTGCTATCTGTCGTTGTAGAGCTGGAACTTGTGCAATGATTCTTAATAAACGGTTTGATGCATTTTTTTGCCTTTGTATATGACTCAGAAGTAGAAGAGGTGTTTTCTGATGAGGACTGGGTCTTTGTGCTTGAAGAACTCTTCTTACAAGAAGATTTTTTATCATATTTTGATGTCTTTTCGCTGGATGATGTCTTTGTTCCACAGTCTGATGTCTTTTTATGGCTGGATGAACTCTTCTTTCCACTACATGATGTTTTGCTTTCACTGGATGATGTCTTTGTTCCGCTGCAAGATGTCTTTTTTCCACTTGATGATGTCTTTGTTCCACTGCAGGATGTCTTGGTTCCACTGGATGATGTCTTCGTTCCAGTGCTGTGTTTTGTACAGCTAGTAGGTTCTGATGTTGACCAATATTCAGAAGAGTCTTTCCCACTGGACGATGTGGAAGATGAACTGTCACAAAAATCACAATCGCAGAAATCTACCGGGACCTTCTTGCATCCGCTTTTTTTGCCACATGTTTTATATTCACAGTCTTTGCCGTATCCGTATTTATTTCCCTTAGACATAATTACACCTCGTTTATTATTTTTGAACAAGTCGTTAGTAAGTCATTGTTCTAGTAATATACTATGAATCAGCGTGGCTAAAGGTGTATATTGTGACAAATGTTTTATCGTTCAAACGTGCTTCCACTCCCTGCTTCCTTCTATATTTTCTTAATGAAATAACGGTTTTGTCCTTCTAGTCCGTCAGGAGTTATTTGAAACTCATTCCATTTTATAGACACCGAAAGTAGCAAAATGAATATTATAAATTAAGAACTAACAGTATCAGATCTTGGAGGAATTCTTATGCGCAATAATAACTGTAATAATTGCAACCATAATTGCAACACTAATACGAATAATTGTGGTACGAATAAAACATTTACACCAACTGATGAGAACAGTGGAAAGTCTTCTAACCGCTCTAGCAACAAGATGCAGACCGCGAAACCTCTTCGCTTTGGCAGCGGACAGAGTAGTGAATTTTTCAGACAGACAAAGATGCAGGAACAGTCAAAAGAAGAAGAGAAATGCCTCCCATCTAAAAACAAAAATCATCCAATCAACAAACGTGCGCGTCAAAACGCAATCAATGAATTCTGGCGTATCTACAATGCTTACAATGAGCTGGAAGGCAACGCTCATATAAAATTTGACGAATCGCTTGAGAATCTGTATGCAGCATTAAACGGCCTAACTTTTGGCATTAAGATCAATAGCAAAGGTTCTCGTATAGACCACAAACTTGATGAGCTGTTAAATACATTGCATCCTGAATACAGCGATACATCTGACAGTGAAGATAGAGAAGATTTAAGAGAAGAACTTCACAAATTAGTAGCACAGATTGAATCTTTAGAAAAAGAATCTTTAGATGCAACGAAAGCAGCAATCACAAAATTAGAAGAAGCAAATGAGCTCCATAATGCTCTTAATGAAATCAAAGGAAAACTTGAGCAGAACTGCTATCCAAAATAAATCTCTAAGCCCGAAGTGCGGAATCCCTGATTTTCCCGTGCTCCGGGCATTCCGTTTTTTGTTTTTCCTCTTCTCCTTTTTCAATCTTTTTTCCTCTTTTGTTTTCACCCTCCTTTCCATTTCTCCACTTAAAACTATTTTTAAATAGCAAAACACCATCTGTTACTCTGCATCATACAAAGTTTCCAGATGGTGTCACCCTATCTCAATATATCCCTACTGCGCTTAATCGTAATAAGCCACCTCATATCCATTAATATTGCATACTGGTATGCAGTAAACAGCCATTGGTGTAAGAAGGCTGTCAACCATATATAGTATCCCATTGTATACCTTGGAGATATAGCCAGTGAAAGAAGCATCTTCCACTACTACGGTCACCTGACTTTCTGTCTGCTGAATTCCTGTCAGCTGATACATCAAAGAATTCTCACAGATATCATCATTGTCAACCTCACATCTGCAATTTTGGTTTCCTAAAGAATCAATAAACTCCAAAAGCATTTCAAAAATATCTGGTGTTGTCTGTGTATTATCTGCCTCAATTGCCTGCAGAACTCCAACGCTGTATATAGAATTAGTCCCAGTAGACGGGGATTTCACATTATACCAACAATTCTTAAATACACCCATCAAAATACCATTGATGCTGTTTGTAACATCTGGCATTCCGCTCATATAAAATGTAAGGATTCTCTGGATATCATTACTCAGTGAATTCTGAAGTGCTGCAATCTGTGACAATAAACTCAACACAGTATCGGTACAATCATCTTCTTCACACCACGTACCTTCCTCATCTGAATCATCACTATCCGAATATTCGTCCTGTGAAAAACTATCTGAGGAACAATCCCGATACGTGGAACTCTGACAGGAAGAATCATCATAAGAAGAATCATCACTAGAACACTCATCATAGGAAGAACTATCACATGAGGAATCATCATAGGAAGAATCATCGTAAGAAGAATCGTCGTAGGAAGAATCATCATAGGAGGAATCATCATAAGAAGAATCGTCATAGGAAGAATCCCCACTAGAAGAATCCCGATATGAGGAGTCATCATCAGAAAAATCCTGATAATAACTTTTACTATAGGAAGTACTATCATAAGAAGATCCGCGATAAGATGAGTTACCGTTAGAAGATTCTTCTCCAAAATAACTGCCTTCGCTCATACTATCATAACTGGATGCTCCAGGTGTTGAAGATGATGCTGAAGATGTATGGTATCCTTTTTTATACGGTGCCCCCATCTCTTCTCTGTAACCCGAAGAAGAGGAATAGCTTCTGTTCCTTCTGCCGTCACGCAATTTTTCACATTCTTCCTTCGTCTGTCTGGACTGTTTCTTATCTGTATTCTTCTTATATGACTCTGCCTTCTTTCCGGTGTTCCTGTGCTGAGCCTGATATTGCTTAAGAGGTTTTAAACCCTGTTGTAAGTGGACGCTTGCTTTTTTCGGGTTCTCATTCATTAAATTCTTTAATCCCTGAATGAAGTCGTCGATCGAATTAATGTCTGCCTTCTGAGAACTTTTTGCCGGTCTTACAAACTTTTTCTCATCATGAAAACTATATTTTACATTTCGATCTATTTTTTTATTACTGTTAGACACGTTCCTTACCTCCTTTCCCTTTATCATATGCATAACAAATCTATTTGTGAACCGCTCTCTTTTGCTATACACCGTGGGAAAATGAGCTTTCTAACATTACTTTTTCATCAGACCTCTCTGCATCCAGCTTACATATCTGCTTTTTACCCCCTTTGGAAGCCTTCTAGCTAACCGATTAAAAAATCCAGGCACAATCACATGCTTCCCTTTCTCAAATTCCCGGTATGCAATCTTTGCTACCTTCTCGGCAGGCATTGCAGTCTTTGATGGTTTCTTGCCTGCTCTAGCCGGGAAATTGCTTACGGTAGCTCCCGGGCACAACGTCGCAACCACAATCCCATAAGGCTCATTTTCTAATCTTAATGCTTCTGAAAAGCTTAATACAAAGGATTTTGTCGCATAATAGGTTGCGATAAACGGTCCTGGCTGAAACGCCCCAGTCGATGCCACATTAAGTATTCTTCCAGTCTTACGTTTTAACATATCCTGCAAAAAGAATTTACTCAGTTCCTGAAGACTGATCATATTTAGAATCATCATCTGTTCTTCCTTCTCATAAGGAATCGTCGCACATTCCCCGACACATCCGAATCCCGCATTATTCACTAAAACAGACACCATAAGGCCGGCCTTCTTCACCTTCTCATATAATTCCTTTGCCGCACCGATTTCACTTAAATCCTGCACAAACCACGCTGTCTCAACCTGATATTCCTCCTTGATTTCCTTTGCCACTTGCATAAGCCGTTCTTCCCTTGTAGCCACAAGAATCACATTCTTTTTATGTGCTGCATACTCTTTTGCCAGAGCATACCCAATCCCAGTAGAAGCACCTGTAATCATAACGTATTCCATCATTTTTCACCCTTTCCTGATTTTCTTATCATCTCTATCTCTTCTTTTGCCATTATAAGAAAACCAGAACATCCTGTCATTGACATAAGTCAATTTTATAAATCTTTCCTTTCTTCCGACTCTTTTCTTAAAATTGCACGAATGCGGCTTAACGTACTTGGATTCACATGGATATAGGAAGCTAAATAAACCGCTGGAATCCACCTTCCCTTCTCCCCGAATTCCCTTAAAAATGTCAGATACCGCTCCCTTGCATCCTGCATCAGCATCGTCCGTTGTCGTTCCTCGATCTTTAAATATGCCTTCTTATAAAAATACATCATCACCTCAGCCACTTCCGGTTCCTCCTTCAATGCCTGTCTTAACTCCGCATAAGAAATCTCGATCAGCCTGCAATCCTTAATACATTCCACCGAAAAGCTCGCATTCCCCTCTTTTAAGAAACACTCCGTACAGGCAACCTCCCCATCAAACGAAAAGCACTTCGTCGCCTCATTCCCATTCTCGTCCAGATAAAAACCTCTCACAATCCCTTTCTCAATAAGATACAGGCACTCTCCTCTCTCCCCCTGTCTAATCAATATCTCCTTCTTCCTTGCATCCCTTCTCACTCCATGACGTTCCAAAAAAGAGTGGATCTGCTTTGCAATCTGCTCCCATTCCTCCATCTGTTCCATCACATTTCCCTTCCTTCTAATTTTTATTCCATCTTACATGCTTATCTGTCTCATTTCTTACTATTCTTTATTTTCTTCCCTCTCTTTCATCTCTTCTCATTCTATCTCTTTTTATACATTTCTTTTGCATACTTGTTTTTATGTATTTGTTTTTATATATTGTTTTGTCTCATCTCATATCTCTGACTCTTTCTCCCCATCAATCTTCGGCTATTGCAATCCATAAAATTGTATCAAGATTCCATCAAACTAATGATACAATAAAACCTGTAAATTGAAAAACATTTTTCACCAAATCTGTGTTAGGAGTGTGGCAAGAGAAACGATGCGGCCTGAAGTACTGCCTTTTCCGAAATGCCAGTTTGTTCTTTGACTAGCAGACAGTGCTTTCCTGTCTGATAGTCAAAGAGCAAGCTGGTTTTTGTCCGCTCGTGCGTCCGAACATTTGGAAAAGGCAGTGCTTCAGGCCGCATCGTTTCTCTTGCCACACTCCCGTGCATTCCTTTTTTCCAATTCGTTTTCTTGTTATTTGAACATTGTCTGGACTAAAATCATATATACTGCGGTTCCGCCTCCAATACTTAACAGCACATTATTTTTCCATTTATGAAGAAAAATGATGGATATAATGGCTACAATCTCTGGTATCCCATGAGGAGAGTTTAAAAAGGATACGTCTTTTAGGCAATATACAACTAATAATCCCATCATAGCTGCCGGAAGCATCTTTCCGAGATAACCGATGATTTTCGGTGGCTCTTTATGATCCGGGAACAGAAAAAAGGGAGTAAATCTGGTAAGCATTGCTCCAAGTGCAATGGCTAAAATCGTGATCAATGTCTGTAAACCTGTTAACTGCATAATTTTCCTTTCCCCAGTAACAATACTGCTAAAATAATAAGCATTGATGGAATTACCATGTTTCCTGCTCCAAATAGACATAAGCCTAAAATGGAACTTACTATTCCGATGATTCCAGAACTGATATTTTTCCGATTCTTCATCTGCTCTAAAAACAGCACAACGAATAATGCTGTCAGAACAAAATCCAGACCTTCTGTATTAAAAGAAACAAAACCGCCAATCATTCCTCCTAAAAATGTCCCAAGTATCCAATAGGAGTAGTCTAACAATGAGATAGCAAAGAAAAAGTATTTCCGTTCCACTGTCTTAGGCGGTGTGACGCTTGAGGAGATGGAAAATGTCTCATCACATAGCGTATAAATCAAAAATCCCCGTATCTTTCCTAATCCTTTATATTTTTCAAGCATCGATATGCCATAAAAAAGATGTCTCGCATTCACCATAATACTTAACAAGAATGCCTGAATGGGATGAAAGGCTACGGTAAGCAGGGTAATCGCAACAAACTGCATGCTTCCGCAAAATGCCACAGCACTCATTAATACCGCCCAGAACGTGCTATAGCCTTTTGACTGCATCAGCACTCCATATGCAATTCCCAATACCAAAAATCCGGTCAGAACTGGTATGGTATGCGGAAATGCTTCTTTGAATGCGATTTTCAGTTTTTCCCGCCTGTTCTTTTGTATCTGTATCATCGTGATTCTGCTCTCCTTTTGACTATTTCATAACCTATTTTATAAAGTATAGTAAATACCGTTCGGTAACATGTCATGTTTTTTCTATTCACTAGGAAACCTGATTAATACGGATAGATCTCATATGCCTCATATTCATGAGCAAAATGATATCCTAACTTTTCTGCTAAAGCTACGGACCATTTATTCTGAGCATCCCAGCTTGGATACAGGTTACGTTTTAAACATTCCAGGATTAGCTTTGCTCCACATATAGTGGCCAACCCTTTTCTTCGCTCGTCCTTTCTTGTATCAATCTCAATTTCGATTCCTTCCCGATAGCTGGAATAAGAGGAAGCACCTGCAACGATTTCATCCCCTTTCATAATGACAACACCAAGACCAATGTGCTCATATGTCTTATAATCCGGATATTGAGAAATGAAATCATTGCACCATGAGGTTTTCTGACATAAGCGGAAAACATCCTCATCAATCATTTTTATTATGTACTCAGGTTTTAAGCCATCTACAAATTTCTGAAGCTTTTCCCGATCAAAGATATCCCCTTCCTTTTTAATAGCATAACGGATGACTTTCTTCGCTCTTTCCTTATAATGATTTGCAATTAGATCGGACCATTCCTCATTCTGCGGAACCATAATCATAAATTGCTGCTTACATTCCTCCGGCTTAAACGCAACTACTTCTTCCTTCGGTGTTCCTGCAACAAAACTGAAATCTCCTAACATTGCAAATACTGACTGCGGATTTTCTAAATCATCTGCATACAGATAGCCCATCACCTTCTGTTGACATGACCAGAGCAGTGTTTCCGGCCAATCCTTTAATATTCCTTCTGCAGGTCTTGTATCTTCCATCTTCTTCATTGTCATGCTCACTCCATTTCTTCTTTCTTATTAAGTTGTGGTATGTAAACTGTATTCTTCTCAAATATTCCAAATGCGAACGCAAACTTTAAGTATACCGGCATATTCTTATAGCTTTCAAAGCGGGTAGCCTTTAAAAAGTCATCGATTGTATAGTTTTCTATATATCCATAAGGATTTGCTACTGTAATCGTATCATTTGGCACATCCATAGCCGTTACCAGTGCATAATGAAGCGTCCATACTTTCTCTTCTCCCTCCTGATACAGCGCGGCAAACTCAATTGGCACCGGTATACCATCCTTCAGACTTTCGTAAATCCGTTCTAATAACTCAGTATTCGTACCGTTTTTTAACATCATCGTGTGGTATTCTGGAAATTGCTTGTTCATTTCCTTGCAGAAAGCATTTCCGGTTGTGGTCACTACTTTCCCATACTGGTTATATAAATCTTCTTCCGTAACCGGCGTTCCAGCCCATTTTCCAAACATCTCAATCACTGCATAACCACAGCTGATATCCTGTTTGACAAGCTCCACGCCATTCACACGGACTTCCTGTTCATAAGCCTCATTCGAAAGGAATGCCGTTATATCATTATTGATTTTTCTGTCTGTTATAAGCTGTCTTCCAACTGCGAATCCTGAAATGAGCACTACCACCAGTAACACGGATGCCAAGACTATTCCAAATACTTTTAGAATCTTCCTCATATACCACGCGTCCTTTTTCTGGCCTTATTAATTGGCCCTGCTTATTAACTTTTACCTGCTTTTCTGCTTGCTTCTTTACTTTCCTTTACTTTTCTTTGCTTTTGCCTCCCCTGCTACATCATTCTTTCCGTTCTTTCTTTTTCTTTTTTCTTTTCGTATGCTCGTTGTCCTATTGTTTTGTTCCGAACACAATACCAGATTAGTACGACACAAAAAGAGATCATATTCGCTAACATAACACGAACAATCTGCAACTGATCGGCTTCTCCATTTCCAACAATATGTACTAGATTTGTAATGCTGTTGCTAAAGAAGTGTTCTGCTGCCCCGATCCAGATTGTCCCGTACAGTTTCTTTAAAAGAGCCCACTTAACGCTCATCATTCCGGCTAACATGATATACCCGGTTGTCATAAAAAGCGTCTGCCCCAGATTCATTTCTCCATAAACAAAGCTTCGGATCGTCATTGTGACATGCCAGAATCCGAACAGGCAGGCAATCAGAATCGTCCGTTTCCAAAAAGACCATGAGATGGAGAGTACCTTATCATAAAACCCACGGAACGTCCCCTCTTCCATTATGACATTGATGATATTCATAAGAAGACATAAGAAAATCAAGCTAGCTGACGTTGAGATTACCGTCTCACCCGCGATAGAAAATGATTCCGCATACAGTTTAAAAACCGGGTGTTCTCCCTTCCCATAACAGATTAAAAACTCATTTCCATACGCAATGATATAAACTGCCACCCCAAGGCCAAGACCTCCAAGGATA
>CALZIE010000015.1 GCA_945787565.1 uncultured Lachnospiraceae bacterium | reverse complement strand
CATCCCGGAAATCATATCAGCCCCGAATCCGCCGGCTATTTGCTCTCCGGTCTTCCCTTCACCAAACTCCCGTCTTCTACTTGTGGTACTTCTGAGCGAGTTCGATACGAATTAAGGAACGGCGAAGTGCCATCTCAGCACGTGTCTCATTGATCGCACTGTCTGAGCTCTTTAAGCGGCGTTCTGCACGAATTCTTGCTTCCTCTGCACGGTTGATATCAATTTCTTCCGGCCATTCGCAAGCTTCCGCTAAAATTGTGACTTTATCACCAAGGATTTCGATAAAACCGTCAAGTAAAGCAGCCTTTCTTTCTTCCCCACCATTTTTGATGTTTAACACACCTGGTGCTAAGATTGCAGTAAGAGGAATATGGTCCTTATAGATACCCATATCTCCTTCTGTTGTCTTTACTTCGATCATATCTGCCTCTCCGTCAAAGAAGATCCTGTCGGGAGAGATTACCTTTAATTTAAATAATCTGCTTTGATCTGCCATCTTGATCTCCTATCCTGCTTGAGGCAAAACCTACTGGTTTTCCTTTACTCTTGCAAGGACATCATCAATGTTTCCGGCATTTAAGAAGTAGCTTTCTGGAATATCATCATGCTTTCCTTCGATGATTTCTTTAAAGCCCTGGATTGTTTCCTGAACAGGAACGTATTTACCAGGAAGACCTGTAAACTGTTCTGCAACGTGGAAAGGCTGAGATAAGAATCTCTGAATCTTTCTTGCTCTTGCTACTAACTGTTTTTCGTCTTCTGATAATTCATCCATACCTAAGATTGCGATGATATCCTGTAATTCTTTGTAACGCTGTAAGATTTCCTGAACGCCACGAGCTACCTTATAGTGTTCTTCACCAACGACACGTGGGTCAAGGATTCTTGATGTAGATTCAAGAGGATCTACCGCTGGGTAGATACCAAGTTCTACGATAGAACGGGATAATACAGTCTTTGCATCTAAGTGGGCGAATGTAGTCGCTGGAGCCGGGTCAGTTAAGTCATCGGCTGGAACGTATACGGCCTGTACAGATGTGATGGAACCATTCTTTGTAGAAGTGATTCTTTCCTGTAATGCACCCATTTCTGTCTGAAGTGTTGGCTGGTAACCTACGGCACTTGGCATACGTCCAAGTAACGCGGAAACTTCGGAACCGGCCTGTGTAAAACGGAAGATATTATCGATGAATAATAATACGTCCTTACCAGACTTATCACGGAAGTATTCTGCCATTGTAAGACCTGTAAGACCAACACGCATTCTCGCTCCAGGTGGCTCGTTCATCTGACCGAACACCATGGTTGTCTTATTGATAACGCCAGATTCGATCATTTCATAGTAAAGGTCATTACCTTCACGAGTACGTTCACCTACACCAGTGAATACAGAGTATCCACCGTGCTCTGTTGCGATATTTGTGATAAGCTCCTGGATTAATACGGTTTTACCTACACCGGCACCACCGAATAAACCAACCTTACCACCTTTTAGATATGGACAAAGAAGGTCAACAACCTTAATACCAGTTTCTAAGATTTCAGTTTCTGTTGCCTGTTCCTCAAATGCTGGTGCTTTTCTATGAATTGGTAAGTACTCAACATTTTCTGGAGCTGCTTTTTCATCAATCGGATTACCAAGTACGTTGAACATACGTCCTAATGTATTTTCACCTACAGGAACGGAGATTGGTGCTCCTGTCTTCACTGCTTCCATACCACGAACTAAACCGTCAGTAGGACCCATCGCGATACAACGAACGGTGTCATCACCTAAGTGCTGTGCAACTTCTACTACTAAAGTTTCACCGCTCTGTGTTGGAATATCAATCGCTTCGTAGATTTCAGGAAGATTTCCTTCGGAGAACTTAATATCAAGTACCGCACCGATAATCTGAGTGATTTTACCTTTATTATTATCTGCCACTTTCGTCACTCCTTTTCATTCGTTTAACTTATGCCTGATTATTCAATCGCATTAGCACCAGCAATGATTTCTGTTAATTCCTGTGTAATCGAACTCTGACGAGCACGGTTATAACTTAAGGATAAATCAGCAATCATCTCTTCTGCATTGTTTGTTGCGGAATCCATTGCCTGCATTCTCGCACCGTTCTCGCTGGCAATCGCCTGAACAAGTGCACCATAAATTAAACTATTAATATATTTTGGAATAATTAAATTCAAAGCTTCATCCGCTTCCGGTTCATAGTTCATTAAAGTAAGATTATCAATCGCATCTTCCTTTGAATCACTAGAAACGCTGTTTACATCAACAGGTAAAAGCTTGATGAAAGTTGGGATATGTGTCACGGTATTTTTAAATACCGTATAAGCAAGATAAATCTCCCCAACTTCATTGTTTGCAAATGCATCTAAGACTGCGCTTCCGATGTCGATGGCATCTTTGAACATTGGCTCATTCATTACTTCGGAGTAATCCTTAGCAATGGTGTAACCCCTACGTTCTAACGCATCTTTTCCCTTACGTCCAACCGCATAGATTAACATATCTTCCTTTGGGATATCGGATCCGGTAATTAACTTAATTACGTTGGAGTTATATCCGCCTGCAAGACCACGGTTTGAAGTAACAACGATGACTGCCTTCTTCTTAGAAGTACCTGCTGTAAGATAAGGATGTGACATATTGTTAGATTTACGAAGCATGGTAGATACAGCTTCATACATATGGTCAAAGTATGGCTGAGAATTCTCGGCACGTGTCTTTGCCTTCTGTAACTTAACTGTAGATACGAGCTTCATGGCCTTCGTAATCTGACCGGTGCTCTGAATACTCTCTTTACGCCTTTTGATGTCTCTCATTGAGGCCATAGCTTCACATCCTCTCTATTATTTAGTAAATTCCTTTTTGAATTCTGTGATTGCCTGTACTAACTTAGCTTCACATTCATCATCCATGGATTTCTTTTCACGGATAGTTGCAGGAATTTCTGGATATTTTGAATCAATATATTCATATAAACCTTTTTCAAAGCTCTGAATATCTGCTACTTCAATATCAAGTAAATATTTCTTTGTCGCTGCATAGATAATGATTACCTGGTATTCAACTGGAAGTGGCTTATACTGTGGCTGTTTTAAGATTTCCTTAATACGTTCACCCTGTGCAAGCTTTTCCTTTGTATCAGCATCAAGGTCAGAACCGAACTGAGCGAATGCTGCAAGTTCACGGTACTGAGCAAGCTCGATACGGATAGGACCAGCGATTTTCTTCATAGCTTTAATCTGAGCAGAACCACCAACTCGGGATACGGAAAGACCCGCATTTACAGCTGGTCTGAAACCTGCGTTGAACATTTCTGTTTCTAAGTAGATCTGACCATCAGTAATGGAAATTACGTTTGTCGGAATGTACGCAGAAACGTCACCAGCCTGAGTTTCGATAATTGGAAGTGCTGTTAAAGAACCGCCGCCAAGACTATCATTTAATCTAGCTGCACGTTCTAATAATCTGGAATGTAAGTAGAATACATCACCAGGGTAAGCTTCACGTCCTGGAGCTCTCTTAAGAAGTAAGGATAAAGTACGGTAAGCGGCCGCATGTTTACTTAAATCATCGTAAACGATTAATACGTCTTCACCATTTTCCATCCATTCTTCACCGATCGCACAACCAGAGTATGGAGCGATATACTGTAATGGAGCAAGCTCACTTGCTGTAGAAGCAACGATTGTTGTGTAATCCATTGCGCCGTACTCAGTAAGAGTCTTAACAATGTTTGCAACAGTAGAAGCTTTCTGACCAATTGCAACGTAAATACATTTTACGTTCTGGCCCTTCTGATTGATAATTGTATCAAGTGCGATAGCTGTTTTACCAGTCTGTCTGTCACCGATGATTAACTCACGCTGACCTCTTCCGATTGGAACCATGGAGTCGATCGCTTTGATACCTGTCTGTAAAGGAGTATCTACAGACTTTCTGCTGATAACGCCAGATGCTACACGTTCGATCTGACGGTATTTTGTAGAAGCGATTGGTCCTTTTCCATCGATAGGCTGACCAAGCGCATTAACAACACGTCCAAGTAACGCATCTCCTACTGGAACTTCAACTACTTTTCCTGTTGTCTTAACTGTGTCGCCTTCATTGATATTCTTCTGATCACCAAGTAAAACGGCGCCGACATTGTCTTCTTCTAAGTTTAACACCATGCCGTAAACTTCTCCAGGGAACTCTAAAAGTTCACCAGACATTGCCTTATCAAGGCCATGAATACGTGCGATACCATCCGCTACCTGGATAACAGTACCTACGTCAGATACGTCTAGCTGCATGCTGTAATTCTTGATCTGTTCTTTGATTACTGAACTAATTTCTTCAGGTCTTAGATTCAAGAGATAAGCACCTTCTTTCTGTTCGATTTATAACGCATTTCTACAAAGTAGAAATTTCCTACGAAGTAGAAATTTCTTAGCAAGTAGAAAGCTGGATTTTTTGCAAGTCTCTTGCAAGTTTATCTAATTTTGTCTTAATGGAACTATCCACAACACGGTCACCAATTCGGATGATTAATCCACCAATTAACGATTTATCCACATTGTAGTCCATTTCAAAGGAAGTATATGAGGTAGTTTTAAGAAGTTTTTCTTCTAATTTTGCCTTCTGCTCATCGGATAACACAACAGCAGAAGTTACCTTTGCAATACCGATCTTTTTGTATTCCTTTACCTTTGCGATAAAGTAATCAAAGATGGCAGTAAGCTCGCCATATCTTCCCTTATCCATGATGATTACAAGGAATCCAGTCACGTCATCGCTTACTTTTCCTTTGAAAAGCTCTTCGATGATTTTAACTTTCTCATCCTTTGTAATCTTTGGATGATTTAAGAGCTTCATAAGCTCTTCATTCTCCGTGAATACCTCTTTGACTTCCTTAACTTCCTCAAAGACAGTATCAATTGTCTGCTTTTCAAGAGCTAGTTCAAACAAGGCATCACCATATGTTTTGGATACTAATTTTGCCATGTGTCATCACCCATCTCATTTAAAGCTTCGTCAACTAATGCAGCCTGCTTTGTTTCATCGATGTTACCTGCAATGATCTTACTTGCCATAACAGATGCGATAGAAATCATTTCCTGTTTCACTTCGTCTTTTAATTTGCTCTTTTCAAGTTCGATTTCTCTGCTTGCACGTTCTCTGATTCTTGTTGCTTCCGCATCTGCTTCTGCAATAATCTCATTTTCACGTTTCTGCGCTTTCTTTTTGCCTTCGCTTAAGATTTCTTCTACTTCTGCAGAAGCGTTCTTAAGCTTTGCTTCATATTCAGACTTAAACTGCATTGCATCTTCTTTTTCCTTTGCAGAAAAATCCATCTCAGCCTGGATCTTTGCCTGACGTTTTGCAAGCAATTCTCTTGCTGGATTGAATAAAAGATAAGATAGCAGCGCAAATAGTGCAAATACAGCAAGTGCTAAAATCACAGTATCCATTAACAGCTGGCTATCAAGACCAAAGATACGATTTTCCATCATACCGCCTTCTTCTAAAGCTGCTAATGTTCCTGTCATGCTTGATATGAAATTTACCACTATTTTGCCTCCCTTCGATATATTCCTCTGCCTCCGGAAAGTGTTTCCGTAAGCAATGGCGCTAAAATGCTTGTACTAAATACATACATTCTGCGCTTTCACTTCCTTTACGAAAGGGATTCTTATAATTTACCAAGAAGTGGGTTAGCGAATAATAAGATGATCGCAACCGCGAAACCATAAAGACCTGTTGTTTCGGCTACGGCCTGACCTAAAAGCATGGTAGACATGATGTCACCCTTTGCGCCTGGATTACGACCTACTGCTGCTGCACCCTGACCAGCTGCGATACCCTGACCAATACCAGGTCCGATACCTGCGATCATCGCAAGACCTGCACCAATTGCTGAACAAGCTAATATTAAACCTTCGTTTGTAATATTTGACATTTTTGTTTCCTCCTTAAAAGAACGATTTTCAATTTTGCTTTACGCTTTGATTTGTTTTTTACTCCTCAAACTGCTGAGAAATAAATACCATAGTTAACATACAGAATACGTATGTCTGGATGGCACCTGAGAATACATCAAAATATGCATGAAGTACACCAGGCCAGAATAATAAAATAATTTTTGGTAGCAACCCGTAAATTAATCCCATCATTACGGTACCGGATAATACATTACCAAATAGACGTAATGACATAGAGATTGGAGTTGCGATCTCACCGATAATGTTAATCGGTGACAACAAGATTGGTTTGAATAAATTTGTAACATGCTTACTCTTCTGATACTTGAACCCATTATAATGGATTAAAAAGAAGGTTATCATTGCAAGTCCCAATGTCACACCGTAATCTGCTGTTGGAGGTCGAAGACCAAATAGACCTGAGATATTTGAGAACAGTACAAATATAAACAAAGTTCCAATATAATTGGCGAATTTATATCCATGTTTCTCTCCCATGTTAGTCTTAGTCAGATTATCAATGGTTTCTACCATATACTCGATCATATTTAGAAATGGTCCCGGAACTTTATCCGGATCCGCTTTCTTGATCGCGCGATTTGCGACAAGCGCAAATATAAGCAACGTCACCATGATAATCAGAAGGCTGATATGAGTAGTAGTCAACTCAAATTCATGTCCAAATAGATGATACTTTAGATAACCGTTGACACCAAATGTTACTTCAGAATCTTGAGTTAATACACCTAGATTGGCTAAACCTCCAGAAAGCAATGTGCTTCCTATCTTCACTCTCTCACCTTCCTTTTTCTGTAAATTTAAAAATAAATTTATGGGTTAACGGCTGTAAATAAGCCGAAAACTTTAGTGATAAGATTCCAACCAAAGCACCTAAATAATGAAAGGTCTCTAAGTTAGTGATTACAATAAAAATCGCCACGACCATAATAAGCACACGAAAAAGTACTTTCTTCTTCGTATAACTCGTAGCGTCTTTCTCACTCATCTCAAGTGAGCGGTCAATAGACCGATACATGCTGACCACCATGGAAATGGCAACTGCCACACCAAGGGCAAGCCCTAAAAAATAAGAACTTCTATTTCCTTCCCAGAAAAAACCCGGAATGGAAAATAGTCCGGAACAAAACAAAATTCCGATGATTAACTCCAAAAAAGTCTGCTTTCCATCTTGCATCTTCGATAAACTCCCTATTATTATGAATCCTTAACTCGTATAATATCACACATTTTAGTCTTCCTTTTCCTTTTTTTCTTCCGCTGTGCGTTCTGCTTTCCATTTTTCAAATGTATCATGCATCTCTTTTTCCTTACGCGCTTCCTCGCTTAGATACTGTCTGCGTTCTAAGCCCATATTATGCATTCTTTCCCATTCTTCATGTTCTCTTTTCTGGTCCTTTGCATAAAAGGTGCGGGTCATCAGATACACATTGCGGAATGCCACTACAAATCCCAAAAGTAAAAACAGGATTGTGATAAAACTGGTATGAAATAAGGAATCCAACCATTTTCCTAAAAACAGGCATAAAAATACGGGAACCATAATAGAGATTCCTATCTGTGTGATCATCGCTATGCCTTTAAAGACAGCTTTGTTGTTCTTCTTCATCGTGCTCCTCCCTACTTTATTGATAAAAGGAGTTTCTTATCGTTTTGTTAATTACTTAACAGCACTCATTCATTATACCATTTAAATTTCAAAAGTCCATTACCTATAAAAATGTAACTTTCTTTACATTTTTTTTATAATTTAACTTCGAATTATTGTTTCCATGAGCGCCTAATATTATAATCGATTTCTTGTGATTCTTCCCTGTCCACGCTTTTTAGCATTCTTCCATCCATCAAGTGGAATCAAGGACTTCTAAGAATCCACACCTATAATTAGAAAAAGGCCATTACACGGAATCATGTAACGGCCTTTGCAACATTAATCTTCTATCATTGAAATTCTTCTTATATGCCTTTCATCATTAGAAAATGGTGTATTTAAAAAAGTATCAACAATCTTAAGAGCAAGGCCAGGACCAACAATTCTGCCGCCCATTGCCAGGATATTTGCATTATTGTGCTGCTTCGTCGCTTCTGCACTAAAACAGTCATGACAAAGTGCGCATCGGATGCCCTTCACTTTATTTGCCGCAATTGAAATACCAATTCCGGTTCCGCAAATCAGAATTCCTAATTCGCATTCCTTCTGTGCTACTGCATGTGCAACTTTTTTTGCATAATCCGGATAATCACAGGAGTCTGTACTGTATGTGCCAAAATTCTTGTATGGAATATTTAACTCATCTAAATGTTTCATTACTTCCTGCATCAATTCGTATCCGCCATGATCACAGCCTAATGCTATCATATGTCATATCCTCCAACTGTTATTCCTTTTGCTAATTAATTCTTATATCAATTTCCGATCGATTTCTTCCCCATTTTATCTCTAAATAATTAAATTCGCAAGTACAATTTTTGCTGAATTTCCAACTAATTATGCTTTCTTCCTATTATAATGTATTTTTATTATTCATTATTTTGTCATTATTTAAGCAAGCACTCTTTGATACCCTGCTGCCTTTAAAAGACGATTCATAATAGCCTGTCCTAAAGTGCCTTCTTCGAAGCTTTCAGAATAGATATAAGATACTCCTAATGTGTCGAATTCTCGGAGTGTATCAAACAGATGCGAGGCAATAGAAAGCTCGTCCTTTCTAGATCCAATGGATTTTACGATGCCACATTGATACTTATCTTTTGTCTCTTCTGTCGCTAAGATTCCCACTTTTGCTCCAGCTTCCTCTTTTTCTTTTGCAGCCCTGCTAATGCCTGCAATCACCGCACTCATTTCACCTTCGAAAATAGTCAGATCTCCCTTTGGGGCATAATGTTTGTACTTCATGCCTGGTGCTTTTGCCATGATTGTCACGTTCTTCTCTTTATTGACAACAGCCTTATCATACTCTGTTGTTCCAATTGCTTCCTCTAACATTTCCTTTGTGATATATCCTGGACGAAGAATCATTGGCACTTCCCCTGTCAGATCTACAATGGTAGATTCTAATCCAATGGTAACCGCGCCTCCATCTAAAATCATCGCGATCTTACCGTCTAAATCTTCCTTCACATGTTCTGCCTTTGTAGTACTTGGACGTCCCGAAGAATTTGCGCTTGGTGCTGCGATATAAAGCCCTGATGTACGAATTAACTCTCTTGCAATCTCATCAGAAGGCATACGGATGGCAACGGTATCAAGTCCTCCTGTTGTGGAATACGGTACGATATCGCTCTTTTTTAGTATCATCGTTAACGGTCCTGGCCAAAAACGATCCGCAAGTACATATGCGACATCCGGGATATCCACTGCAAGTTTTCCTAAATCCGATACCTCTGCAATATGCACAATTAACGGGTTATCCGATGGCCTTCCCTTTGCAGCATAAATGCGTTTTGCCGCCATTTCATCCAGTGCATCACCACCAAGGCCATATACGGTCTCTGTCGGAAATGCTACAAGCTGACCTTCCTTTAACAGGCTTGCTGCTAACGCAAATTCTTCTGGTTTCAAGTTATTTCGATCCATTTTCTGTATTATTGTCTTCATTATCCTACCTTTTGCTCCTCTTTTGATCCTATGCTTCTTTATTGGCTGCTTTTCCTTGTATTATAATACTGTATGATTCCTAAGTGAATAGCCCAGGCCATTTTTTCCTGATATTCCTCTGTCACTAACAGATCCGCTTCCCTTGCATTGGATAAAAAACCGCATTCCACAATGACAAGCGGACAGGCAGACTTCTTTAACATATAATAGCTGTCATTTGCTTTCGCCAGCCGGTGATTCTCATCCTTCATATAACTTTTGATCGTTTCTTGAATGGTCTCTCCGAATACCTTTCCTTCCGCTGATTTCGTATAGTAAAACACTTGCGCTCCGCTGCTGCTGCTATCTGTAAAGCTATTCTGATGAATGCTGACTGCTAATATCGCATTGCTTTGTCTGATCAATTCCACACGGTTTCGCATATCTGCTGACTTCTTCTTTTTATCAGTTTCGGAATAAAGTCCTTCATCCGTCTCCCGTGTCATCACAACTTTAAAATCATTCAATTCCAAAAGACTTTTTAGCTTCTTTGCAATCGCTAAATTCACATCTTTTTCCTTTGCATCATTGACACCGATCTTACCAGGGTCAAAACCGCCATGCCCCGCATCTATTACAATGACTGGCTTTCCTTGATCGGTTGCCGAATCAGACTTTGTAAAAATACGTTTCATGACGGATACACTTTCATCAGATAACAAAAGCACCGCACAGAATACCAAGATAAGAAAAATAATATTAAAATATTTTTTTGACATTTGAGAAATTCCTTCCTCATCTTTCCTAATATTCTATGAGACTTCCTGTTATCTAATTCACATATTTCTGAATTACATTCCAGATACTTGATTTTTCAAAACCAAGTCTCCATCCGGCAACCCCGGCTAAATCTGCTGCATGGATTGCCTTCATTTTTGCCTCGATGGATTCATCTTCCTCGAGCCAGACTTTATAGAGCACATTGTCTATTGTGTACTCTGCATAATACTGTGCCACACTTTCTTCCCATTCTGCTGTCACACCATTTTTAGATAAAATAGATTCTGCCGCACTCATTCCAAGCGCCTCAGAAGAAAGAGTAACTCCGTCATCTGTAGTCGTTTCCTTCCAAAGTCTTGTATAGAATGGAACTGCCATAATGACTTTTTCCTTATTAACCTTCGCTAATGTATTCGTAATCGCATCGTTGACATAACCGATGGATGCCACACTTCCGGCTGCTTCTGAATTCGTATGGTGTTCATCATATCCCATGATAATCACATAATCCACGATTTTTCCCTGTTCTACATAATCATAGAATGCATTATAAGAATACGGTGGATAGTTATCTACCGATAATACAATCTGATTGCTTCTGCATTTTACAGAAAGTTCTCTGATAAACTGAATAAAATGAGGTCCTGTCTCTAAGGAAAGGTTCTCAAAATCAATGTTAATGCCGTCTAAATTATACTTAATCGCTTCTGCAATCAGCTCATTCACAAGACGTTCTCTGCTTGAAGTTTTAGAAAGTACTTCAAATGTATCCACAGAAGGATCGAAATTATCGACAAGTGCCCACACTTCTAACCCAAGATTATGGGCTTTTTCCACATAACTTTCACTTGCAAGGGAAGATAATGTCCCGTCTGTGCTGTTGATTCGATACCAGGTCGGAGAAATGGTTGTTACCCCTTTTGTATTGCTAATCAAATCTGTCATATAAGAATTCGATTCCTTATTGGTCACCTGATGCCATACTAAATTAACTTTATAATCTTTTGCAATCGAAGAATATACTGCTTCCTCATAATCACTTTCCACAGTTTCATAATAGGATTCGGATACGTGTTTCTGCTTCACATAGCCAATCACGCCATCCTTTGTCATTACTTTTAAGAAGCCTTTCTGATTCGTTCCCCCTGCATCAATTAAAAGAAGCGCATCCCCAGCAGCCGCGTCTGCTAAAATATCGCTTTTGATATTGCCTTCATAACGAATCTGTGTATTCTTATTGACTGTCACATAAAGATAGTCTCCCATAGCCGCATGAATCACTACACGGTCCGGTTCCTCATAAACCTCATAAAAGAATGAAGAGTACTCGTCTACAAACTCAAGTGCCACATAGACGCTGTCTCCAATTGTCTTTACAATCGTATAGTCTTTGCTTAACTTATTTTTATTCACATAATAATCCTTGCTTCCAACTTCCGCCTTAATCACTTCCGAAGGCGTTGTATAAATCAGCAGGTTCTCTATGGAATCCCAGTAGAAACGATGATTGAATCTTTCGGTTATTGTATTGATGTCCATATACAGAGTTCCATCAATCAAAAGCGCATTCTTCTCATAAATGGCATCGTCCATAATTACCATGGCTTCCCCTTCCGGAACCACATAATACTCCGAAAGCTCCATTCTTTCATCACTCGGCGTATATTTTCTCACAAGTACAATAGATACCGCAATAATGATCAGTACCAATGCAATTGTTGTCCCAATAATCGTCTGTTTGGCCTTTTTCTCCATAAGTAACCTCTCTTCTTCTTTATTCTGCTCTGTATTTGCTACAGCTAATATCACCGGTTATTATAGCATTTTTTTACTACATCGTCATTATTAATTCAACATAAAATACTTAATTCTTTCTTAATCTTCTCTATTTCTCCAATCCCAATAAACAAAAGAAGCCTAGCATCCACGCCTTATCCTTTTTATAATCTGCATATTGAGGATATACATTCTAAGGACTTCTAAGTCTGGATGATACGCTTCTTTTAATTATGATTCACTCCACAATGCTTTATACATTCTGCTAGCCATCAACCGCTCTTCCCTGATTCGGTGCGCATAGGATATCTTACGATATCACCTGTCTTTCTTTTCTTTACTCTCCCAGGTTGGTATCTATAAGAAAAAGAAGCTTGCACCAGATACCTTTTCTTGATATCCGGGGGCTTTTTCTCTTTCTTTGCTTTCGTATCTGCCTGATATGTTTTTAAATCGGATTTGCATGCATTTGTGATATGTTATACAAATTCCTTTATAAAATCATTCGGTCAAACATGGCAATAGTAGCGGCTGAAGGTTTTCTCACATTCGGCTCAAAGCCGAGATAAGTGGATGGAATCACTGTCTTTCTTAACACTTTTTTGTACTTTCGATACTTCTCTTGATCGGTTAAGTTTAAAACTAAGGACCAGGATCTGAAATCATCGATCTCCTCTTCTAGCTCCTTTAAAAATCCCATATTAAAGCCACACCATGGACTGATATGGCTGACTAGCAACTTCTTATCGGTTAGCATCAGTTCATCACGAATCGTTCTGTAACAGCTTCCTAGTTCCAGAATACAATAATCATAAGGAGTGTTGCACCAGGATGCAATTCTCTCCTTTGGGACATTCCTTACATAGGTTATATCCCGAAAGAAAAAGCTGTCCCCGCATTCTTCCTCCAAATTACCTGTCATCTTAACAAAGTCATCTTTGCCCCCTGCCTCTACGACAAGAACCCGCTTTCCTAAGATTCCAGTTAGATATTCCGCTAAAAGATTGCACACATAGCTTGTGCCGGCAAACGGATGCAGCCCGAACACCCCGATTACCTGTGTCAATGACTGCTTGTCTTTCTTCAGTTTCCTTTGCAGCATAGGGTATCTTGGCATCCCTTTCTCCTCCTTCTTTTATGCTAACTAGCATTACCCCGGTTCATAAAGGCCTCCTAATACGTCCTTTAGCATTGCTTTTGTAGCAGACTTATCTTTTAGCACAGGCTCTGTATCATAGGGAATCCGGTAACAATTCTTGGACTCCATATTCCGTACGCACTTACGATACTCCTTTGCACTTACGAAATTAAACAAAAACTCTACCTTCTCCCCTTCACAGAATAACAGAGCCCGCTCGGAATTATCTAGTTCCCATGGTTTTGCTCCTAATACAAGCAGCCTATCCTCTTTTTTTAGAAATTCCTTACGGTTTTGCTCGCTTAATACACCATAATCATAGACAATGGCTGTAAAATGCTCTTTTAAATACTCATAAGACACCTCATCAAAAGAGGAGAAAAGGCTGATTCGATGAAGCAGGAACTGATTTTCTTCCCGTTTGACTTCCTTCGTTCTCTGGACCATGCGCCTGATGGTATTATGATCATTCACTTCTATATAGGCACATTTCTCTCCATTCTGCGCAAGATACTGACATAACATAAGCGCGGTATGGGTGGCGCCAATATGGGGCTCAGAGCCTGCAATGGCGAACTCCTTAAACTCTTTGCCAAACGTAGACTTATTCCTTCCTTTTTGGATTGCCTTTAGTTTTTTTCTTAATACCTCTACAGAAGAATAGCGTTCAGATGCATGTTCCTGCAGACACCGGTTGATGGTCTTCTTTAGCTTCCTGCTTAGTCTCACTGACTCATCAATATTGCGCTTCTCTGCTGGAAGATACACTTTGCCAAGAGCCATATAATACATTAGCATTCCAATGCCATAGATATCTGCCCGCTCATCAATGCTTCCATTCCGGTACTGCTCCGGCGCCGCAAAACCTGGAGTGCCAAACGTATACTCCCTGCCTTCCCTTTTGGTTTCCTTAATCGCACTGCCAAAATCAATCAGCCTGATCGCTCCTTCATCCATCAGAATATTATCTGGCTTTAAATCCAGATGATATATGGGATCCTCTAAAGAATGAAGATATAAAATCAGATCGCATATCTGAATACTATATGCGATGATACGTCCTTCACTAAGCTGTTCATGCATAAGATAGGCAGACAGAACTTCTCCGCTCATATACTGTTCCACAATATAATAAGCCTTTTCATCTTCTTCCATATCATAAATTTCGGGGATACAAGGATGTGACAGATTTTTTAAAAGATTTGCTTCCTGATAGAGACAGGTTACATAAGGAGATACTTTAGAAATCACTTTAATAATACGTTTGTTTTGCAGTTTCTGATGGATCGCCAGATATACAGAGGTGTCTTCTCTGGCACTTAACTGCTCTAAGACCTGATACTTTCCAAACCATAATTCTTCCTGCATAGGCACGTTCCTCGTCATAAAACCATATTTGCATTCCAATATTCCGTTTATCCTAGGTGACTTTAGAATTCCGAATCCTGCATTTATTATAGGAAAAAATTGTAATAAATGCAACACATTTTATGCCTTGATTTTGCACAAACTTATTACTATATTTTAGTTAAAATCATGAGGCTATTTATGTATGTTCCATAAAACGACATATAACGCAAAAGCCTGATTTTCCAAGCATTTTTTTAAAACAGCTCTCCATTATTTTATTGACTTATATCTGAAATTACATTATACTTTGTTTACAAATAACAGAAAACTTGAAGAACATAGCATTCGCCAAGAGTCATAAAGATTGAAAGGGGTGTGATTCTATGAAAATTGAAAAAATCAGCGATACCCAGATTAGATGCACATTAGACAAAGAAGACTTATTGAATCGGGAGCTTAGGATCAGCGAACTAGCGTACGGCAGTGAAAAAGCAAAAGCACTCTTTCGCGATATGATGCAGCAGGCATCTTATGAACTCGGTTTTGAGGCAGAGGATATTCCTCTTATGATAGAAGCAATCCCAGTTTCTCAGGACTGCTTGGTCCTTGTAATTACAAAAGTGGAGGATCCGGATGAACTAGATACCCGGTTTTCAAACTTCACACCTTTTGCAGAAAAAGATAAACTTTCTGATGACACCGATGATAATGCCTATGCAGATGAATTGCTAAACTGCTGCGAACAGATGAGCGAGCTGTTTGGAAGCAGAGATCTTCCAGAGCGCAAGACACCATCTCACACAAAGAAAGCTGATGGTGACAAATCAAGCATTCCTTCTGATATAAGCATTCCATTTAAACTTACGAAGATTTTCTCTTTCCCATCTCTTGAAGAAGTCATCCAATTATCAAAGATCATCAAACCATTTTATCATGGTGAGAATACGCTTTATAAAGATGAGAATAACTGCAAATATTATCTGACACTTCTGATTGCAGATCATAAGCCGGAAGAATTCAACAAAGTATGCAATATCGTCTCTGAATATGGACGGGTTGAGAAGAATAGCTATGCTACCATTCCTTACTTTGAAGAGCATCTAGATAAGATTGTCTCAAAGAAAGCAATCCAGGTTCTATCGGCTTATTAATGTATAACGGCACAAAATAAAAGAATACTAAATAAAGAGGCTATCGTACCAGTTCCTGGTACGATAGCCTCTTTTGTTTGGCATATCCTTCAACAGCTATGTATCTATTATTCTGCTGCTAAATAAGCATTGATTTTCTGAATTAATTCATCTGGATTAATACCGTGTACCATCGCAGCTTCCTCTAATGATTCACCCTGTGCAGATGGACATCCGATACAGTGCATTCCAGATTCTAATAAAATAGGGATAATATTCTGATCTAAACGAATAATCTGAGCAATTGTCATTTCCTTTGTTACTGCCATTTTTCTTACCTCCTTCTTTCTTTTGCTTAACGCCATTATAAATTATCCATTTTCTACCGTCAAGGAAATTTTATTTGTCCTAATTTGTCATAAATTTTACCTTTTTAATGTTATTTTCGCCTTCTTTTTGTTTATTATTTACTTTATTTTTCATATTATGTATTTTTAAGCGATACTGATAATTTTTTGCTTGTATTATTTTATAAAGTAGAGTAAAATGAGATGAATAAAATTTTAAAAGGAGGGGAACACTATGGCATATGTAATTAACGACGGTTGTATTAGCTGTGGAGCTTGCGCTGCTCAGTGTCCAGCTGGAGCTATTTCTGAAGGAGCAGATCACTACGTAATCGACGCAGATACATGTTTAGATTGTGGTGCTTGTGCAGCTACTTGCCCAACTGGTTCTATCGAAGGCTAATAGATGATACCCAAGCAAAAGGTGACCTATTCGGTCACCTTTTTTCTATTTTCAAATCTATCTCTTTTCTCTTTCTTCCCTTAAATTCTCTTTTTATTCTTCTTAAAAAAACGACTCTCTTTTTTCTTTGTATCTTTCGTTGCTGCCACCTGCTGTCTCTGCTGTTGGAATTCCCGAATCGTCCGATCTAACTGCTTAAAGCGTTCTTCTTCCCGCTCTTCTCTCATTCTCATATGATAATCCAGCTCTTTAATCATGGTTTCTGTAATTGCATCTGTCATCTGCATCGTCATCTTTTGCGTGAGCTTCTCACTGTTCTCTTTCATTGCATCCGCCATAATCTCTTTCATGATCTGATGAAACTTCATCAGCTTGTCCTGATTCTGACTATCTGTCGCTAATTCATGGCTTTCCTGCACGGTTTCCAATCCTGTCTCTGCTGGCTTTATATCTGCCGTTTGTGACACTACTTCCTGCTCACCCTGACTATCCTTCTTCTTCGCCTGCCGCAACGCTTCCTGAACCTCCTGTTCTTTTTTCTCATCCAGAACACCTTCTTCTATATCGGCCTTCTCTTCCGAATATTTGGAATCGCCCTCTTCTTTTGGTGGCGCCTCTAAAGTTTTTATGCTCTTTTCCTGCTCTCTATCTTCTTTTCGCTTTATCTCATCCTTTACCACATCCTTCTTAGGCTGTAAGGGAATGGACTTTTCCTGCTTTCCGTCCTTTTTTTGTTCTTTTAGCTCAGTTAAAGAAGATGGGGGATTACTTTCTACATCAGGTTGAGATTCATTCTTAAGCTCATCCTCCAAAATCTCTTCCTCATGCAGTTCATGATCGTCACTTTTTTGTTCTACTCTACTCTCCTGGTCCTTAACATCAACAAGCCCAAGTGCAACATCAAGCTTGTCCCTTAAATCAGAAAGACGCTTGGCATCCAGTTCTTTTACTTTATGTATCTTCGGTATCAGGAGCTTTATTGCCTTTAACTGAAACCCTTTGTCCCGTAAAGTCTTTACTGACTTAAGCAGTTCAATATCCTCTTGCCTGTAATGCCGATGCCCCATCTCATTACGAGGAATATCAAGTCCTAATTCTTCCTGCCAGTAACGGAGTACATGAGGTTCCACATCTATCATCTTCGAGGCATCTGATATCATATACCTTGTCTCCTGCATACGCGACCTCCTAATCCATATTTTTCCACGTAATATAATTATAACATCCCAAACACCTTTTGCAACAACCCCTCCCTACTTTCCATAAAAACTGTCGACACTCCATCCCTAAACTTAGCCTGCTTCTGCATTTCCTGACATTTTTAAGAAAGGAACCTATTATATTATCGTAGAAGCTGCATGGAACTACACCAACCAGGTTCCTGCCAATATCCCATATAAAATCACCTTACGTTCCTATGAAACAGAAAAAACTACACACGAAATAAAGCAAATAAGCTATTGCTAAAAAATATTCTGGTGCGATTACAGGTTCACTCTCATCAAAAAGCGATACTGATTACTCTAAAGTAACCATCCCTTATTCCTCTACTTCAAGTTTTACTTTATCCTCCACCTACACAAAAGTTCCTTCTCAAATCAATGTCACATCTGTTAAGAAATAGTATAATACTGGACCATTTAACTATAAAAAAAGAGGCTGTTACAAAATAAGACTGGCGTTTCGTAACCAGATTTTATTTTGTAACCGCCTCTTTTTAACGTTCCAAATTGGCGAACTTTGTGAACTGAGAAAGCCATGCAAGCTTTACCGTTCCGGTAGGACCATTTCTCTGCTTACCGATAATGATTTCAGAAACCCCTTTTTCCTCGGAATCACGGTTATAGTAATCATCACGGTAAATAAACATAATAACATCGGCATCCTGCTCGATCGCTCCGGATTCACGAAGATCCGATAACATCGGCCGTTTATCCGGTCTCTGTTCCACGGCACGGCTTAGCTGTGATAATGCAATAACCGGACAGTTAATCTCTCTGGCTAATGCTTTCAGGGAACGGGAGATATCAGAAACCTCCTGCTGTCTTGATTCGGCTTTTTTACCACCGGTCATTAACTGAAGGTAATCGATAATAACAAGACCAAGATTATGCTCTAATTTGAACTTACGGCATTTAGAACGAAGCTCGGTAATAGAGATACCCGGTGTATCATCAATGATCAGTCCGGATTCACCTACTACCCTGGCACTTTCCATTAACTTCGCCCAGTCATCATCACTTAAATCACCACTACGGATAGACTGCGAATCAACTTTGGAATTCATCGCAAGAATACGATTAACCAGCTGATTCTTAGACATTTCCAGACTGAATATAGCCGTTGTGATTTTTGACTTTACCGCAACGTATTCTGCGATATTTAATACGAACGCCGTCTTACCCATGGATGGACGGGCCGCGATTAAGATTAAGTCAGAAGGCTGAAGACCTGCCATCTTATAGTCCAGATCATAGAATCCAGTCGCAATACCGGTTACGCTTCCCTTTGTACGGGAAGCGGCTTCAATGCTGTCTAAGGACTTAATAACAATATCCTTAATGCTGACAAAATCACCGGTACTTCGGTTCTGAACGATATTAAAAATATCTTTTTCTGTCTGCTCTAGGATTACATCCAGCTTTTCCTTATCAAGATAACAGGAATTCGTAATCCCTTCTGTTACCTTAATCAAGCGTCTTAACAATGCCTTCTCGCTAACGATTGACGCATAGTAACGCACATTCGCGGATGTCGGTACCGCTCTGATTAAATCGGAAATAAACTCAAGAGAGCATAATTCCGGCGGCACTTCCTTTTCTTTTAACTTATTTTGAAGGGTTACTAAGTCAACTGGCTTTCCTTCTGTAAATAATTCAATCATCGCATCGTACAGCACGCCATACTGATGCTGATAAAAATCATCACTAGTGATCATTTCGGACGCTGCTATAATTGCATCCCTATCCATAATCATGGAACCTATGACTGACTGTTCAGCCTCTTGACTATGTGGAAGTATCTTCTTGATAAATGCCTCGTCCATACTCTGTCACCCTTTCTATAAGCTGTCTACTCTTACTTTTAACTCCGCTGTAACCTTTGGATGAAGTTTGATTGGAACTGTATAGGTTCCCATATTACGAATTGGATCGCTTAACTGTAACTTCTTCTTATCGATATCATAGCCATGCTGCTCTTTTAATGCCTGTGCGATTTCCTTGGAGGAAACAGAACCAAATGTTCTTCCGCCTTCTCCAGCCTTAATCTTAAGAAGAACGCTCTTTTCTTCAATCTCTTTCTTTAAGCCCTGTGCTTCTTCTAAGATTTCCTGCTGTTTCTTCGCTTCCGCTGCTTTCTGAAGCTTTAAGTCATTTAAATTCTTTGCTGTCGCTTCTAAGCCTTTATTCTTTGGTAAAATGAAGTTTCTTGCATATCCGTCACTTACCTTAACAATATCACCTTTTTTTCCTAACGCTTTTACATCTTCTAATAAAATTACCTGCATTTAAATTTCACCCTCCTGTGTCATCGTTGTCAGTACTTCTTTTAGTTTTTCCATTGCTTCTGGTACAGTACAGTCAACTAGCTGCGCGCCGGCAACACTCATATGTCCACCGCCGCCTAACTTCTCCATAACTACCTGTACATTCAGCTCATCAATGGAACGTGCGCTGATATATATCTTCCCATTAAACTGGGTAAATACAAACGATGCCTTTATCTCATCAATTTCAAGTAGATCATTCGCTACCTGCGCGCCTAATACGGTTGGAGATTCCACTCCCTGTGTCCCACATTCTGTAAATGCGTAATGTTCCATGAACACCTCCGTAGACGTAATGGCCTGTGCCTTTGTAAGATACTCCGTCATATCCGTACGGAACGCCTTACGGATTCTTGTCACATCCGCACCGCTTCTTCTTAAAAATGCTGCCGCCTCAAAGGTACGAACCCCTGTCTTTGTAAGAAAGTTATTGGTATCAATCATAATACCTGCATACATCGCATCCGCCTCTACCTGTCTAAGCTTTAAGCCTTCTCCGATATACTGTAAGATTTCTGCTACCATCTCACATGCCGAAGATGCATAAGGCTCAATATAGGATAGCGCTGCATTCTCAATCGCTTCCCCAGTCTGTCTGTGGTGATCAAGGATTACGATTGTCTTCGTAAGCTTTAACAGTTCCGGACATTCCGTATAGGATGGTCGATTTACGTCTACTACAACTAAAATCGTATTCGCATCCACTGCCTCAATGGCCTGTGCACTATTTAAAATCATATCTTCTTCATAATCCGGATTATTCATAAATCGGCTGATCATCGGTCTTACGGAAGTCGTCACCTCATTGATGACAATATGTGCTTTTTTGTTTAATGTCTTGGCAATTCGGTATACACCGATTGCAGAACCAAAAGAGTCTACATCTCCTATAGAATGCCCCATAATAACAACCTTATCCTTCGCTTCCACGAATTCTTTCAGTGCATGAGCCTTAACACGAGCCTTAACTCTTGTATTCTTTTCGACGGAGACACTCTTTCCTCCATAATAATAAATCTTTTCGCCTTCTTTTACGACTGCCTGATCACCACCCCTGCCAAGCGCTAAATCCATTGCCGCTCTGGCAAGTTCATATCCGCGGATATAAGAATCGGCATTCACCCCAAGTCCCATGCTGATCGTAACGGCCATCTCATTTCCGATGTTAACCGCTCTTACTTCCTCTAAAATAGAGAACTTGTTGCTCTGTAGCTGTGGCAAGTATTTATTCTGAAATACGAATATATACTTATCTTTTTCTAGCTTCTTAATCACTGCATCAATGCTCTGCATATACTTGTTAATCTTACGGTCTACTAACGCTGTTAATAAGGACCGTCTTACTTCATCAATGCTCTCAAGTGCTTCCTCATAATTATCAATATACAAAAGACCGATAATCTGCTTCTGATCGGAATTGGCTTTCTTAAGCCCCATAATCTCTGTCTCATCATATAGATACATTGCGATCAGATAAGCACTCTTATCTTTCTCTTCTTCATTGAGCAAATAATAATCATCTTCGATATCTGGTGTTAACACCTTTCGTAAGACCACTTTATAATTTGCTTCTTGAAAGCTTAAATGAAGTTCCACATCCATCTCATTATTCGGGAATACATCCTTTGTCACTTCCGGGAACACATTCGTGATTGACTTCTTCGCTTTTTGCTCTAAGCCGATAATATCACAAAATTCATCATTCCCCCACAACATTCGCCCGTTTGAATCCAATACCGCATATGGAAGCGCCAGCTCTTTTAAAAGCCTTCTCTGAATATTCTCATAGTTGGTTGCAAAGCGAACCATATCACCAATAATGGTAGGTCGTTTTATAAAGTATAATAGCAGAGCAATAACAAAATACAGGGCCACAAATAAAGACATTACAATGCTTGCTTTGTGGTCAATCATATAGATACAGAGGTTCATACTTACAAGCAGCACCGTTAATAACAAGGGCCACCTTAAGTAAGATCGCAATGCACCATATAGTTTATTTTTATTTTTCATGTTGATTGCTCCTTCATTAGTCCGATTACAGACTATGCTGCAATTATATCCGGTACAAGACTCTAGATTTTCTTATATTCCTACTAATTGCACCCTTAATTATGCCATTTATCAGGCTAAAGTAAAAGCACTATTTCTGAGCGAGCCTCCCACAACCCTATCGTCAAGACATCTGCTGTCTCTACTTTCTTTATTTTCTCATATTCTATATGTTTTCTCTCCCCTCACCTATTCATACCTAATCCATTCAAACAATATCCCCCATATTCCGCTCACATGTATCAAATAGCTACATATATTACTACTAAGTAGTTTTATTAAAAGCAGGTATTATGAGTCCTCATCAAAAAAAGAACATCTCTCAGATACATCATCTATTCCTAAACATCACCATATAAACACAAAACCTACGACATTTACCTATTCCGTGAGTCCAGATGCCCATGAGACTCTTTCTGAGCTTTATAAGAGTATTTATAACACCTCTTGTGATAATTATCCATCCTGCAGGGATCCCAGTCCTTATCCAGTCTCTTTTGTAAGGCTTTGTCCAAGTCCTTGTCCCATCCCCAAAAGTCCATGTCCGAATCCGTGCCCAACTTGTCTAAACCCTTGCCCAAATCCTTGTCCTGCTTGTCCGACATGCCCTGCCCGTCCTTCCTGCCCGGATTGTGACTGCCCTACCATTCCAGAACAGCAAACTCTAAGATTGCTCAACGATAATACGCAGCCTGGCCGTGTGGATGGTACGACTATTTCTCTTGGTACATCCGCAATCTATTCCACCGGCAATGATATCACATATACCGCTTCGAGCAGCACGATTAATTTTACGGCTGCAGAGCTATATGAAGTTTATTATGCAGGCGATTTCACATCAACTGATACGGATGATCAATTCTACATTGTAGTTGAAGCCACGAGCAGCGACGTAATTCCAGGTGCCGGAATCTCTGCTATCCCAAATTCAAAGCTGATAGAATATGCATTTAACAATACTTTTTATGTTTCAACCACCACTACGGAAAGTATTTATTTTACCCTTCTTACTTTAAGTTCTACGGATATACTCAATGATTTTACTGTTACCGTAAGAAAAGTCGTACTCTAAACGAGGGGTATTGTGACTATAATACAATATAAAAAAACGCCATTGCATAAATGCAATGGCGCTTTTTTATATTCGGAGCACTTTCATATCCCATTTACTTCCCAATAAAATTGGTGTAAATGTGGTGGCAAGTGGCTCTTCAAATTAGCTTAATTACTGAGAATTAATCTAATGTGTATGGCATTAAAGCGATGTGACGAGCACGTTTAACAGCTACTGTAAGAGCTCTCTGGTGCTTAGCACAGTTTCCTGTAATTCTACGAGGAAGGATCTTACCTCTTTCAGAAACGTATCTCTTTAATTTGTTTACGTCTTTGTAATCAATACCTGTGTGGTTTTTATCTGCACAGAATACGCAAACTTTTTTTCTTCTACGAGTAACTCTTCTCTTCATTGGAGCGTCACCCTTATCTTTGTTGTTCTTATCAAAAGACATTATTATTTCCTCCTTATCCGATTTGAAATCCCGGCCTGGTGCCTGGATTTGCTCATAACATATCAGTTTTAACCTGTTACAATCGGGGACTTGCCCCTATTGTTCCAAGTGTCTAGTTGAATGGTAACTCTTCATCAATACCATCTGGGATATTCATGAAGCCATCGCCTGCTGCTGCACTAGGTGTAGGTCTTGAAGTAGGCTGGAAACCACCCTGGAATCCGCCCATTTCACTGGAAGCGTTTTTGCTTTCTGCAAATTCCTGTTCTTCAACAATGATCTGCACGCTATATACCTTCTGACCTTCTTTGTTGGTATAGTTATCATTCTGAATTCTACCTACAACAACTACTTTCGTACCCTGTTTTAAGTATTTTTCAGCGAATTCTGCAGTTCTGCCGAAGCATGTGCAGTTGAAGAAGTCTGCCTCAGGCTCTCCTTCACGCTTGAATGTTCTATTTACCGCTAAAGAATATCTGGCAATTGCTAATGCATTTGCTCCCTGTGAATATCTAATTTCAGGATCTCTGGTAAGTCTGCCCATTAAAATGACTTTATTCATTTATGGAATACCTCCTAAATATTAAGCGTCCTGTCTAATGCATAAAAATCTGATAACGTTTTCCATAATACGAATTCTTGATTCGATTTCGCCTGGAACTGTAGCTTCAGCATCGAACTGGATGAAATAGATATATCCTTCTTTCATCTTCTGGATTTCGTAAGCTAATCTCTTCTTACCCCAATCATCAACGTTAGTGATGTTACCGCCGAATTTTGTAATAAGTTCCTTTACAGTTTCAACTGTAGCGTTTTTAGCTTCGTCCTCGATTTTTGCATTTACAACTAAGGCTAATTCATATTTGTTCATAGTTGTGTGCACCTCCTTATGGTCTCTGGCCCCTCACTTAAGTGGGGAGCAAGGAATTAAATTGTATAACATATCACGGTTTCCTATTATAGCAAAGAAATTTCAGCTATGCAAGGTCTAAAAATTGTAAAACGTGATTGTACATAGAGTTTCGGCAGTTTTTCTAAAAAATATAATAGAAAATAACAAATTCGTAAAAATATCGTTGCACTGCTACCACCGTTTCTTCGTATCCGGACAGTAATTCTTCTTCATCACTGCCCTTAGTTCCACAAAACAGCCGCAGATTCGGCACATTCCATTCACTAAGTTATCACATTCCTTACATAAGGAAAGCCTTCTTTCGTATTCGCTCTCATCTGCTTTTAAATCAGAATCGATCTGACGGATATATTCATACAGATTGTTAAAATAAGCAGATTCGGGCATGTCCTTCATCAGACACCGCCTGCAAAACCGTACTTCTTCCTTCTTTCCTGCCCCCTCCATCTATTTATTCCTCCGTTTTTTCTTTCTTTGGAATTATATGACGGATACTTTTTTCTACCTGTTTTCTTGGCAGCATAATCTGATGGCCACACCCACAGCACTTTAATCGAAAATCAATGCCAACTCTTAAAATCTCCCATTCGAAACTTCCACAAGGATGCTGTTTCTTTAGCTTCACAATATCTCCAACATGTAAATCCATGCGATTCCATTCCTTTCTTATTCTATGCTTTGACGTGAGCGTCTTAATGTCTGCTATTATACCATGAAAACAGTAATTTTCCTATTGCAATTTGGATATAGATAGTGTAGTATATTAGTAATTCATACATAGTTTTAATTACTACATGCAATATTATTTATAACTATATGTCGTATTTTATCAATAGAAAGAAGGAATGATTATGAAAGCAGAACTTAATTCAGAAAACCGTATTCACAATTTTCATTTTAAAGATCCTGGCAGTGCAATCACACATCTAATTGCGGTTATTATGGCTGTATTCGCGACTCCTCCATTACTAATCCGAGCCTTCACCCAAGGCAGTCCGGTATATGCAATTTCCATGATACTTTTCATGCTCGGTGTCATTGCTCTTTATACAGCAAGCACCGTCTATCACTCCTTTGATATTTCAAAAAATGTGAATACAAATCTTCAGAAAGCCGACCACATGATGATCTATCTGCTAATTGCGGGTTCTTACTCCCCAATCTGCCTGGTTGCATTAGCAAACCGTTTTGGCTACATTCTATTTGCGGTCATTTGGGGGCTTGCGTTCCTTGGCATCTTTCAGGCGCTGTTCTTTATCCACTGCCCGAAGTGGGTGAACTCCACCATCTACATTGCAATGGGCTGGATGTGCCTCTTCGCGTTCCCACAGATCTTGTCGGCTCTTTCGACCCCAGCCTTCCTGTGGCTCTTAGCCGGCGGCATCATCTACACAGTTGGCGGTGTCATCTATGCCCTAAAGC
>CALZIE010000014.1 GCA_945787565.1 uncultured Lachnospiraceae bacterium | reverse complement strand
CCCTAAATCATCTGATTTGGGGCTTTTTTTTGTGGAAAAGGGGGAGGGTGGGAGGGTGTGTGAGTGGGAGGATGCGGGGAATGGAGCGCTCTGTGTTCCAAGTGTTCGGACGCATGAGCGGACAAAAAACGGGATATTCTTTGCCTATCAGACAGAAAAAACGCCTGTCTGCTATGCAAAGAATATCCCGTTTTTTGTTCGTCATGAGCCGGACACTTCAAAACACAGAGCGCTCCATTCTCCGCATCCTCCCACTCACACACCTTCGCTTGTTTTTTCAATGGCTCAAAAAGACTCTCCAAGTTGGAAGTGATTGATTTATTTACGGGTGGGAGTATTTTTTGGGAGAAACTATACTTGGCCTTGTTTTAGTCTGGATTTTAGGATGGAGCTGATGATAAATGGGCCAAAGAGAGAAATAGTAACGCTAAGGATGGCAATGGCGGCTGGGTACCAGGTAAGCCATGGGGAGGTGAAAAGGGTTCTTGCTTGTACGATTTGCCAGAGGAGAAGCAGGAAAGTAACAAATACGGAAACGTAACGGTTTACTTGGTAGCGTTCTGGACGGATGCGAAGTTTCTTTTTTAATTGAGGGAAGAAAGTAATTTTATGTGGAAGATGGCGTTCTTTTGTCATGGAAAAGAGGATGTAGGGAAGGAGATTTACGACGGCTAAAATGTAAAAAGCCGGGAGGCTGTTCAGGCCGTGAATCATCGCATATGTAATGTAGAGGATAAGCGCTATGCTTTGGAAGTGACGGATTTGATCCTGAGAGAAGCACTGGCTTAGGAAGGAAAGTTCTTTGTTAAGAGCCTGCTGTTGCTGGCGATCTGCTGGATTAAGGGTAAGGTCGCAGAAATCAAAGAAAAAATCCAAGGATTCTGCAGAGTTTGTTTGATGATCGGTTTGGTTCATTTATGGGTACTCCTTTTTTGCTATCTTGAATCCATCATATCACATCATGTCTAAAAAAAAAATATTAGAGCGAATTTTATAATATTTCAAAATGTGCATAAGAAAATATATGATTTTGCCGATATATCTTATGTTACTACACCAAATATCAGGAAATAATATAAGTAAATGATGTGACTGTTCCCTTCGCTAAAAAGCTGATAGTCAGAGGATGATGCGAAAGCCGTTGAAACAAGTCCTGCTAGGAAAAGTTTTGAAAATTTCCTTTGAAAAAATCCTATATGTCGTCTATAATAGAAAAGAGTATGTTTAAACTTGAGATTAATGGCAAAAAATGAAGATAGAACAGGCAGGGACGAAGCCGCAGGTAAATTCAGGAACGGGAATTGAAAGGAGATTTACTGATGTTAGGAAGCGATATTGGAATTGATTTAGGCACAGCTAGTGTCTTAGTATATATAAAGGGAAAAGGCGTTGTATTAAAGGAGCCATCTGTAGTTGCATTTGACCGTGATACAAATAAGATTAAAGCAATCGGTGAAGAAGCAAGATTAATGCTCGGAAGAACACCGGGTAATATTGTTGCAGTACGTCCGTTACGACAGGGCGTTATTTCTGATTATACAGTAACGGAAAAGATGTTAAAGTATTTCATTCAGAAGGCAGTTGGTGGAAAACAGCGTTTTAGAAAGCCAATCATCAGCGTATGTGTACCAAGTGGTGTGACAGAAGTTGAGAAGAAGGCAGTAGAAGATGCGACTTATCAGGCAGGCGCAAGAGATGTAGCAATTATTGAAGAGCCAATCGCGGCAGCAATCGGTGCTGGGATTGATATCTCAAGACCATGCGGAAACATGATTGTAGATATCGGTGGTGGTACTTCTGATATCGCAGTAATCTCTCTTGGCGGTACTGTAGTAAGTACATCGATTAAGATCGCGGGCGATGATTTTGATGAAGCAATCGTTCGTTATATGAGAAAGAAACACAATTTATTAATTGGTGAAAGAACAGCAGAAGATATTAAAATAAAGATTGGTTCTGCTTACCGCAGACCAGAAGTGGTTTCCATGGATGTAAGAGGACGTAACTTAGTAACAGGTCTTCCAAAGACAATCTCCGTTACTTCCGAAGAAACAGAAGAAGCATTAAAAGAAACAACTTCTCAGATTGTTGAAGCAGTTCACAGCGTATTAGAAAAGACTCCTCCAGAACTTGCAGCGGATATCGCAGACAGAGGAATCGTTTTAACAGGCGGCGGATGTCTGTTATACGGATTAGAAGAACTGATTGAAGAAAAGACAGGTATTACAACAATGACAGCAGAAGATCCAATGACAGCAGTAGCAATCGGTACTGGTAAGTTCGTGGAATTCTTAAGCGGTAAGAAAGACTAAAGATAAAAAGCGATAAGGAATGGTGATAAGATGTTAAGAGCTTTATATACCGGTAGTACCGGCATGGAAACAGAACAGAAGCGACTAGATGTAATATCCAATAATTTGGCCAATGCCACAACCGTTGGATATAAGAAGGAAGGTGTGACAAGTCAGTCATTTGATGATGTACTCGCACTGAAAGTACGTGATGAATCAGCCATGCAGACAGACAGCGCAATCGGGACAATGAGTCTTGGTGTGAAGATCGGTGAAGTTTATACAGATTATAGCCAGGGTTCCTTACGTGAAACAGGCAATACCTATGATTTAGCTATTGAAGGAAATGGATTTTTTGTAGTAGAAGTAGCAGACAGTGAAGGAAATACAAGTACCCGTTATACAAGAGCCGGACAGTTTACAATGAACCAGGAAGGTTATATTGTAGACAGCCAGGGGAATTACCTGATGGGGGAAAGCGGAAGACTTCAGGTTGATACATCAGCAGGAGAAGTGCTAATTGATGTAGACGGGTCTGTTTATGCAGATGGCGAATTGGTAGACAAGGTAACGGTAAAAGATTTTGTGGATTATAATTATCTGAAAAAAGGTGCAGGTACGATGTACGAGACAATGAACGGAGCAATAGAAAAAGAAGTATCCGGATTCGTACGTCAGGGATTCACCGAACAGTCCAATGTAAATGTTGTATCAGAGATGGTGAATATGATTGCAATCACAAGAGCATATGAAGCAAATCAGAAAGTAATTAAGTCAGTGGATTCGACATTAGAATTAGCAGTATCTTCAGTAGGTAAGATCTAACAGGAGGGAATACAGATGATAAAAGCATTATGGACCGGTGCATCCGGTATGACAACACAGCAGACAAGTCTTGATACAATATCAAATAACTTGGCAAACATTGCAACAACAGGTTATAAGAAAGAAACCGTCCAGTTTTCTTCTCTTCTTTATCAGAAGCTTCAGACAGACACAACAGATTCAGAAGGAAATGCAAAGCCAGGAATTGCTCAGGTTGGTCTTGGTGTAAGAACATCCGGCATCGTATCTCAGTTCACACAGGGAACATTACAGGAAACAGGCAATACATTTGATCTTGCAATCGAAGGAAATGGTTTCTTTATGGTACGTATGGATGATGGAACAACTGCTTATACAAGAGATGGTTCTTTCGGTCTTTCCATTGGTACAAATGGGCTTACACTTGCAAATTCTGCAGGCTATCCAGTATTAGATGCAAATGGCGAAGAAATCGTAGTAGATTCTTCTTGGAATGCAGCGAACCTCTCTATTTCAAATGATGGCGAACTTGTATATCAGGATGCAGATGGAAATGCAGTACTGACTGGAAAGAAGATTGGTCTTGCGCAGTTCAATAATGCAGCCGGCTTATTAAAACAGTCTGGTGGCCTTTTAACAGAGACTGCTAATTCCGGTACACCTCGAATTGAAGGGGAAGATACTGCATTGAAGGCAAGCAAGATTCATGCAGGATACTTAGAAGCTTCAAACGTAGAGACTGCAGAAGAGCTTGTTAATATGATTGTTACACAGAGAGCTTATGAAATGAGCTCCAAGTCAATTCAGGCAGCTGACGAGATGCTTCAGCAGGCGAATAACCTGAGAGTATAAGGAGGCAGAAGATGAGCATTGGTATTGATCAGTCATATTATAATTCTGCGTTAAGCAGTCAGACAAGTTCTATAACTGCATCCAAATTAGAGAGCACATTAGCTTCCGGGCTTACGAATGCAACTGATGAAGAATTAATGGATGCGTGCAAGAGTTTTGAAGCATACCTGGTTGAACAGGTATTTACGAAGGTGAAAGACGCTCTAACAGATAGCGAAGAAGAAGAGAATGAATATACCTCTGCATTCGGCGATATGCTATATCAGAAATATGCCGAGGACATTTCTGATAGTGGTCAGTTAGGAATAGCGCAACAATTATATGAATCAATGAAGAGAGGCTAAATGATTCTTTTGGGCTGTTGCTTTGGCGACAGCCTTTTTTAATTCATAAGAAACTTCTCCCTATGAATTAAAAAGGCCTTTCCAAAACAGAAAAAGCAGGATGAAAAGGGGAGTGAGTATGGCAGCAGAAATCGTGAAAGGATATGTAGAACGCATTGTATTCCGAAATCCGGATAATGGATATACTGTTTTAAATCTGGTGAATGATACCGATGAAATCACATGTGTTGGGACTTTTTCCTTTATCAATGAGGGTGAATTCATTGAAGCCACTGGTACCTTTACCGCACATCAGATTTATGGAGAACAGTTTTCCGTACAGAAATATGAGGTGAAAGAACCAGAGGATTTGTTGTCCATTGAACGATACTTAGGATCAGGAGCCATTAAGGGAATCGGTACCGCATTGGCGGCAAGGATCGTAAGAAAGTTCAAAGAGAAGACATTTCAGATTATCGAAGATGAACCAGAACGACTTTCAGAGGTAAAAGGCATTAGCACAAAGATGGCTCAGGAAATCTACCGTCAGTTCGCGGATAAGAGAGAGATGAGAAATGCCATGCTCTTTCTTCAGAAATACGGGATTACAGTTAATCTGGCTGTTAAGATCTATCAGAAGTATGGAGAGGGCATGTATGCCGTTATCAAAGAGAATCCATACCGTATGGCAGAAGATATCAGTGGTGTCGGCTTTAAGATTGCAGATGAGATTGCAGCCAAAGTAGGTATTGGCACGGATTCTGATTACCGAATCAAAGCGGGTATTTTATATGCTCTGGTGCAAGCGTCGAATAATGGTCACGTATATCTGCCGGAACACATTCTGTTAGGGAGAACCTGCGAGATTCTAAATGTTTCTCCGGAAGCAGTGGAGCGACATATCACAAGTCTTGCCCTTGAGAAGAAGCTGATGATCAAAGAAACGGATCAGGAGAAACGGATTTATTCCACTACCTTTTACTATCTGGAACTAAACGCAGCAAGAATGTTATGTGATCTTTCCGTGCGCTATGATATCATGCAGTCACAGATTGAGACGCGCTTGGCTCAGATTGAGAGAGAGTCTAAAATCGAGTTAGATGAGATGCAGCGTCTTGCAGTGGTTGAAGCGGCAAGAAACGGTCTGTTCATCCTGACTGGTGGTCCAGGTACTGGTAAGACAACAACGATCAACACAATTATCAAGTTCTTTGAGGCGGAAGGAATGGATATTCTATTAGCAGCACCAACGGGACGTGCGGCAAAGAGAATGTCTGAGACAACTGGCTATGAAGCGAGAACCATTCACCGTATGTTAGAGTTAAGCAAAGGCATTGATGACAAAGAAGGACGTATGGTGTTTGAACGAAATGAAAGCAATCCGCTAGAGACCGATGTCCTGATTATCGACGAGATGTCTATGGTAGATATTAGTCTTTTGCATGCGCTTTTAAAGGCAATTATGGTCGGAACTCGCGTTATCTTTGTAGGGGACGTAAACCAGCTTCCAAGTGTCGGGGCAGGAAATGTATTACATGATATGATTGATAGTCATGCATTCCCAGTAGTCATGTTGAAAAAGATTTTCCGTCAGGCAAGCGAAAGCGATATTATTGTAAATGCCCATAAGATCAATGCTGGGGAAGCCATTCGCTTAGATAATAAGAGTAAGGATTTCTTCTTATTAAAAAGAGATGATGTCAATGTCATCACTGGAGTGATTATCGCACTGGTACGAGATAAGATGCCGAAATATGTGAATGCATCCATTTACGATATCCAAGTGCTGACGCCGATGCGAAAAGGCGAACTAGGGGTAGAACGATTGAACCAGGTATTGCAGCAGTATCTGAATCCGCCTTCTGCAGATAAGAAGGAAAAGGAGTTTAGTCAGGGAATCTTTCGTGAAGGCGATAAGATCATGCAGATAAAAAATAACTATCAGCTTGCCTGGGAGACGAAGAGCAGATATGGGATCACCATTGATTCTGGTACGGGAGTATTTAATGGGGATGCAGGAATCGTTAAGGAAATCAACTTATTCTCCGAAATAATAACTGTAGAGTTTGATGAAGGCAGGATTGTGGAATATCCATTTGCTCAGGCAGACGAATTAGAGCTAGCTTACGCAATCACAATCCATAAGTCTCAGGGAAGTGAGTATCCAGCGGTAGTCCTTCCAATCTTAAGCGGTCCAAGAATGCTGTTTAACCGAAATCTCTTGTATACCGCAGTAACAAGAGCGAAGAGCTGTGTAACGATTGTCGGAAGTGGTGACATGGTACAGCAGATGATTAATAATGAAAGTGAAATGAAACGCTATTCTGGGCTGGATGAAAGAATTCAGGAGATAAAAAAAGCGTGCATAGATATGCAGTAAGAGGTATAATAAGGTATCAACTAAATGCATTTAGAAGACGCAGGAAAATTATCTTCAAAAAAGGGGATGCCAAGGGATGCAGCCAGGAAAAGTCTTAATAGATCTGGTATATCCAAGACGCTGTCCCATATGCAGAGAGATTGTGCTTCCAAAG
Source organism: uncultured Lachnospiraceae bacterium (assembly GCA_945787565.1). Taxonomy (GTDB): domain Bacteria; phylum Bacillota; class Clostridia; order Lachnospirales; family Lachnospiraceae; genus Lachnoclostridium. Next base: position 19,875 of record CALZIE010000014.1, on the reverse strand, counting down.
GGTACTTATATCTGTGAGGGATGTACACAGAAGGTTACGCTTGTGAAGCAGCCAAGCTGTATGAAGTGCGGGAAGCCATTAGCTATTATGGAGCAGGAATACTGCTATGACTGTGTAAGGCATAGCCATCATTATAAAAGAGGCTTTGCGGTCTATGTTTATGATGATGTAATGAGGCAGTCACTGGGAGATTTTAAGTTTCGGGGCAAGAGGGAATATGCTGATTTTTTTGCAAAAGAAATTGTGACCCGTTATGGGGAAGAGATCTTGGCAATCAAACCAGATTATTTGGTTCCGGTCCCGCTGCATCCGGCAAAGTTGATGGCGCGTGGATATAATCAGGCGGAGATCCTTGCACGAAAGATTGGAGAAGCACTTAAGATTCCGGTCATTCCGAATTTGTTAAAACGGAACCGCAATACGGCACCCCAAAAGACGTTGGATGACAAAGAACGTCTTAAGAATTTAAGTCGTGCATTTTCCTTTGGAGGAAGCGATACCTTCCAAAAAGGGAATAGGAAAAACATAAAGATAATGCTGGTGGATGATATTTACACCACAGGAAGTACAATTGAAGCATGCACCAATGTGTTGAATAGGCAGGGCATTACAGATGTATATTTTGTGACAGTCAGCATTGGGCGTGGTTATTAAGGAGGATGAAGGCATGGAAGTTAGAAATTGCAAAGGGTGTGGAAAATTATTTAATTATTCCCTGGGAACCCCGTTATGCACATCATGTGTGAGAGCGCTGGAAGATAAATTTCACCAGGTGAAACAGTATATTTACGATAATCCGGGAGCAGGCATCAATCAGGTGGCGGAAGACAATGAAGTGAGTATACAGCAGTTGAAAAAATGGGTGAGAGAAGAACGTCTGGAATTCTCTCAAGAATCTGCGGTAGGCTTAGCGTGTGAATCCTGTGGAAAGATCATCCGTACAGGCCGTTACTGTGGTCTTTGCAAAGACAAGCTTGCTTCTGATCTTGGCGGAGCCTATAAAACAGCTCCTGTTGCTGAGCCTTCTGCAACAAAAGCCAGCCCTAAGATGCGTTTCTTAGAAAACTAGAAATATAGAAGGATGCAAACATAGAAGTATCCATAAAAAGCGTGCGAATAGCAAAAAAAGCCGTTTTGTTCTTTATCTGGCAGACAAAAGTTTATGTCTGCCGAGTAAAAACAAAACGGCTTTTTCTTACTTTTTAGTGATTCCTTTATCGGATATGGTGATGCGGCCTTCTTTCATAAGTCTTCCGATCGCACGTTTGAATGCGTTCTTGCTTAGGTTGAAGTTAAGCTTGATCATCTCTGGATCGGATTTATCATGGTAAGGAAGGAAGCCATTGGCTTCTTCTAAACGTTTGAAGATTAATTCCGCATCCGCATCCATCTGGATATGTCCTTTTTCACGAATGGAAAGATCTATCTTACCATCTTCGTGAATCATAGTGATACGTCCTTCAATGATTTCGCCTGGTTTTACCACACGGAATAATTCCTTGTTCGGAATCAGGGCAGAGTACTTATTGTCTACAGCGACAAAAGCACCGAAAGCGTCGATTACTTCATATACAAGACCAGTTACTTTCTGATCCTTTTCATATTCAGAGTCAGTGGAAAGGTAGCTGTATACTTTCATGGTAGCACAGAGACGACGGGATTTGTCGATGTAAAGAGCAACTAATACCTGATCTCCTGTCTGTACCTTATAAGTCTGTTCTTTAAATGGAAGCATTAAGTCTTTTACAAGTCCCCAGTCAAGGAAAGCTCCGATTGCAGAAGTTTCTTTTACGGTTAATAAGGCAACTTCTCCTAATTGAAGCTTTGGCACGGTGGTAGTTGCGATTGGACGGTCTTCGGAATCTTTGTATACGAATACTTCGAATTTATCTCCAACCTTAGTGTGAGCCGGTACCTGGTTTTTTGGAAGCAGGATCTTATCCGCTGTGATATCTGCTTTTGTTACTTCGTAAGACTTTGGCTGCTTTCCTTCATCCGAAAGATAAACACCGAAATCGGTTGTTTTCACAACGCTTAAACGCTGTGTTGTTCCTAACTTGATCATATCTTGTTCCCTTCTTTTTTACATAGTAAAGGCTTTTACGCCGTGAATTCTATAATGGCATAAGGCATATTTGCCGTATCCGATAAAACGATGGTACATTTGGTATCGGATAAGCTGACATGTGGAATAATAGTATCGCCTAGAACTGCGGATTTTTTATAATCTGCCCGCATCTGTCTAATCTGAAACGATTCCGGAAGATATTCTTCCGCCATTTTCACATATTGCCCATTGTTTACATGCTGATTCGTGTCAATATTTGATTTTACAACAATAAATGGAGCATTCTCTTTTAAATCTGCCGGAAGCAGGATTTTTCGATCCGCATATTCCATCTCATAACGTGGTTCTGTGCCATAGGCAGCTACATCTTCTGGAAAGACTTTTGCTGGCCGTAAGCTGCTGGTATCCATATAGACCCACACAGAGTTAGCCACCGCTGCTACTTCTTGGTGCTGATCTTTTATAATAAAATTGCGGTAGCCATATATTCCTTTAAAACCATAAGCCCATGTGCCTACAAGGATGGATTCTCCAAGGTGTGGTCTTCGGTTTACGATAATCTGCCAGGAGCTTAACATCCAGATTCGGTTTTTGGATTCCAGATAATCAAGTCCGATGGAAAGATCTTCTGACTGGAACATGCTGCAATCTTGAAAATAATTAATAATTGAAGATAAATCCATGTATTTATTATGGTCCACCTCGCTATATCTTACTCGGCTTTCAAAACTGTACATATATCTCCTCCTCTGATCGTATCTGTCTGTATTGCTGTTCAGAAACACTTTCCTATTATAGCATGATTTTCACTATTAACATAGGAAAATATTGATATTTCGCTGATTGGAGAGGTGAGGGATGGCATTTTATGGCTTGACATGATATAATTAGGCATTATGAGGAGGTTCGTGATGGAGAGACAAAGAATAAAAAGAGTTAACTGGATATTTTTACTGACACTTGGCATGATGATTCTTCCAAGTTTTCTGCCACTTCAGAATATCATTAAGAATAGCCTGCAGAATGTGCTTCTATCTCAGAGCATGATCGCAATACCAGGCATTATATATCTGATTATCAGCAGACAGCGTTATACGGAGGCAGTTCGCCTAAAGAAGATGGGCCTGTCGAATATTGTGCTTGTGATTTTATTTGCCATATTGATCAGCCCGGTCATGACATTTGTAAATGCCTTATCCATGCTGTATTCTACCAATGTTACCACATCCACAATGACGAACATTACAAGCTCTGTGCCACTTCTTGTATCACTGCTTGCAATTGCAGTTTTACCGGCAGTTGTGGAAGAGTCCATGTATCGTGGTGTGTTTTATAATGAATACCGTAAGGTGAATCCGATTGGAGCCATTTTTTTAAGTGCTTTCTTATTCGGTATCCTGCATGGCAACTTAAATCAGTTCACTTACGCATTCTTTATGGGAATTATATTTGCACTGATGATTGAAGCGACCGATTCCATTTTATCTACAATGATTCTTCATTTTATTACAAATGGAACATCTGTTGTGATTTTATATGTCTATCCAAAACTGTTATCGTATTTTCAGACGGTCTATGATAATGCAGTTTCATCTGGAGATGTGAATCTGGCGGCGCAGATTGAAAGCATGTTAGGTACTACAACATTTGATATGAATGAGCTAATGGAAGAAGCTACAACAGCGGTAAGTGCTACATTAGGAAGCGTGCTTGTTACTTACGGTATGGCAGCATTAGTAGGCGGCATACTGGCATTCCTTGTATACCGTACGATTGCTAAGAACACCAACCGCTGGGATTATGTGAAGAACATCTTTCTCCACAACAGACCAGATGGCGAGCAGGAATTTCATGTGGAAGAAGGAAGGAAGAAACGTCCATCCCTTATCACGGTTCCTCTTGCCTGTGCGATTTTATATCTGGTTGTAAATATGATATTAGCAGAAATGATATAAGAGAAAATGAAGAAAAGCCATTCCTTTCTTTGGATGGCAGGCAGTATCTTGAGTCTGTCTGCGATCAAGGAAAGGAATGGCTTTTCTTTTTAAAGCTGGATGTCGATGTTTTGACCAAGGGATGGGGCTACGGATTGTTCCATCATTTTGATCATGTTATCTCCGGATTGTTCTACTGTATCTAAGCTCATAGAGAGGACAGCGGTTGAAACTTGTGTGGAAATGTTCATCTGGCTGCTAGCTATAGATAGTGCTGCAATATCCATCGTAATTCTCCTTTTGCTAGGTTTATATGCTAAGGCAATGCCTTACAGCATATATCGGCAGAATGTAAGGTTAGGAATAGGCAGACTGTTATCAGAAAAGAGTAACAATATAAATAAAAGGTAAAAAAGAAGAATATTACCAGAAAACCTAGCGTATATATAGTAGTGGATAGGAGAATCTATAAGTAGGGGGTGTACCTAGGGGAAGAAAATCGACAGGAGTAATCGGTGAGAACTTGCTTTTGTGACATTTGTATATAAGAATAAAGTGGAAACATGGAGGAAAAATCAGATAACTGTAGAAGTTATAAGAAAACAAGAAGTGTTAAAATTATTTGTGAAGTTTGGACGAATCGGTTCTATTATGCAAAGTGCACAAAAAAAACCTATACATGGTAAATATTAACATACATAAAAAGTTTTCCATATTATGAGAGGATAATTATCCACAGCAAAAAGGCTTGTTTTTCTAATAAATAAAAGTTATACACGGAGTTATCCACATTATCCACAGGCATTTACACACAGGCTGTGGAAGAACCGTACTGTCAAGTTCGAATGTTTGTTTTGGCATTTGTGATAAAAAGCGTAAAATGACATTTTTTTTGAATAGAGCCACTTGACAGTCATATTGTCACAATATATGGGTGAGATATGAAAAAAAAGTCACTTAATTACGAATTTACTTGGTGCCGCTAAAAAGTCGTCAAAAATGTTCCTTTTGTTTATTCATTTTTAAAATATAAAAAAAGTATAATTCAGTTATGAAAATACAGTAAAAAACAGGAAGAAATCAGTTAGGAAGGTTGTTTCTGAATAGGACATGTGGTATAATAAAGACAGCAGAAATCTTGCTAACACAAAATTTCAGACGAGAAGGAGTTGAGCAATATGCGTTATATTATTAGCGGTAAAAATATTGAAGTGACAGAAGGTCTCAAGAATGCGATTTATGAAAAGATGGGTAAGCTTGAGAGGTATTTTACTCCAGAGACGGAACTCCATATTACACTAAGTGTTGAAAAAGACAGACAGAAGATCGAGATTACCATTCCGGTAAAGGGATCGATCGTTCGTGCTGAGCAGGTTAGCAGCGATATGTACAGTTCTATCGATATGGTAGAAGAAGTGATAGAAAGACAATTAAGAAAGTATAAGAATAAATTAATAGAACAGAAACAGGCGGCATTTAATTTCAATCAGTCTTTTATGGATGAGGAAGAGGATGACGATGAGGAGGAGTCCATCCGCATTAAGAGGGTGAAGAGGTTCGCAATGAAGCCGATGGATGCAGAAGAAGCATGTTTTCAGATGGAACTCTTAGGTCATAATTTCTATGCATTCCGCAATGCAGAGACGGATGAGGTAAATGTTGTCTATAAGAGAAAAGGTAATACGTACGGCTTAATCGAGCCAGAATTTTAGCACATATCTGCAGAATGCAGAAACACGTATTATAGTATAGAATAGGATGCGAGGATATCTCATAAAGTGATTATGAGATATCCTTTTTTTGGGCAGAATTATAAATATCCGGAATGGGGTATGAGAATGGGTGCTGAAATTTATCGAAAAAAGCTGATAATAAGGCATTGTCAATAAAAATTAGTTGATTAGTAATTGTGTAAATGATACAATAGGTTAGTGTTATATTGGGACTGACTTACATTTATAAAAGATAAATAGAATACATACCTAAATGATTGGAGTGATTAATAAAATGGGAATATTGACAAAATTGTTCGGAACTCATAGTGAAAGAGAGCTTAAATTAATATATCCTCTAGTTGATAAAATCGAGGGGTTAGACGATGCAATGCAGGCTCTAAGCGATGAAGAACTAAGAGGGAAGACAATCGAATTTAAGGAACGTCTTGCAAAAGGAGAAACATTAGATGATCTCTTAGTGGAAGCATATGCAGTTGTAAGAGAAGCAGCAAGAAGAACATTAAAGTTAAAAGCATATCGTACACAGATCATCGGTGGTATTATCCTTCATCAGGGAAGAATCTCTGAAATGAAGACAGGTGAAGGTAAGACGTTAGTATCTACATTCCCAGCTTATTTAAATGCGTTAGAAGGAAAAGGTGTTCATATTGTTACCGTTAATGATTACTTAGCAAAGCGTGATGCGGAACTTATGGGTCAGGTACATCGTTTCTTAGGTTTAACCGTAGGATGCATCTTAAATGAAATGGATAACGATGAAAGAAGAGCGGCATATAACTGCGATATCACGTATGCTACAAACAATGAATTAGGATTTGATTACTTAAGAGATAACATGGTAATCTACAAAGAACAGCTTGTTATGAGAGACCTTCATTTTGCCATCATCGATGAAGTGGATTCCATCTTAATTGATGAAGCAAGAACTCCATTAATCATTTCTGGTCAGAGTGGCAAATCAACTATGCTTTACAATGCATGTGATATGCTTGCAAGAAAGTTAGAAAGAGGTACTGCTACCGAACTTACTAAGATGGCTGCGATCATGCAGGAAGATGTAGAAGAAACAGGCGATTTCATTGTAAATGAAAAGGACAAGAACGTTACTCTAACAGAAGCTGGTGTAAAGAAGGTAGAAGAGTACTTCAAGATCGATAACCTTGCAGATCCAGAAAACTTAGAGCTTCAGCATAATGTAATCCTTGCACTTCGTGCTCACAACTTAATGGCAAAAGATAAGGATTATGTTGTAAAAGATAACGAAGTATTAATCGTAGATGACTTCACAGGACGTATCATGCCAGGTAGAAGATATTCCGATGGTCTTCATCAGGCAATTGAAGCAAAAGAACATGTAAAAGTTAACCGTGAAAGCAAGACACTTGCAACGATCACATTCCAGAACTTCTTTAACAAATATGCGAAGAAATGTGGTATGACTGGTACTGCTCTTACAGAAGAAAACGAATTCCGTGAAATCTACGGCATGGACGTTGTAGAAGTTCCAACAAACCGTCCAATCGCTCGTGTTGACCGTGAAGATGCTGTATACCGTACAAAGAAAGAAAAATTAAATGCGGTTGCAAATGAAATTCAGCAGGCTCATGAAAAAGGACAGCCAGTATTAGTTGGTACTATCACAATCGAAGGATCTGAAGAAATCTCTGAAATATTAAAGAAGAGACACATTCCTCATAAAGTATTAAATGCGAAATTCCATGAGTTAGAAGCGGAAATCGTTGCAGATGCAGGCCAGAAGGGTGCGGTTACAATCGCGACTAACATGGCAGGCCGTGGTACCGATATTAAGCTTGGCGAAGGTGTTGTGGAACTTGGCGGCTTAAAGATCATCGGTACAGAACGTCATGAATCCAGACGTATCGATAACCAGTTACGTGGTCGTGCCGGACGTCAGGGTGATCCAGGTGAATCTCGTTTCTACATTTCCTTAGAAGATGACTTATTACGTTTATTCGGTTCTGAGAAATTAATGACGATGTTTAAAACACTTGGTATGCCAGAAGGCGAAGAAATCCAGCATAAGATGTTAAGCTCTGCAATCGAACGTGCACAGAAGAAGATCGAGAATAACAACTTTGGTATTCGTAAGAATCTTCTTGAATACGATCAGGTTAACAATGAACAGAGAGAAATCATTTATGATGAAAGAAGAAAGGTTCTTAACGGCGAAAGCATGAGAGAAGCAATCTTCAAGATGATCACTGACACGGTTGAAGGTGCTGTGAACACATGCATCAGTGATGATCAGGTTCCAGAAGAATGGGATTTAGCAGAATTAAACAACTTATTATTATCCATTATCCCAATGGAACCAGTTGTATTAGACGATGAACAGATCAAGCATATGAGAAAGAACGAATTAATGCAGATGCTGAAGGAAGAAGCTGTGAAGCTTTACGAAGCAAAAGAAGCAGAATTCCCAGAAAAAGAACAGTTAAGAGAAGTAGAACGTGTTATCCTTCTTCGTGTTATTGATAAGAAGTGGATGGATCATATCGATGATATGGATCAGCTTCGTCAGGGAATCGGCTTACAGGCTTATGGTCAGAGAGATCCATTAACAGAGTTCAAGTTCATGGCATTCGATATGTTCGAAGCAATGACAAATGCGATTTCTGAAGATACCGTTCGTGCGTTAATGAACGTTAAAGTAGAACAGCACGTTGAAAGAGAAGAAGTGGCGAAAGTAACTGGTACAAACCGTGACGAATCCACTGCAAAGACTCCGGTAAAACGTTCTGAAAAGAAGATACAGCCAAATGATTTATGTCCATGTGGTTCTGGCAAGAAGTATAAATATTGCTGTGGCATGCATGCATAAATGTGTTATGCATAAAAGTTTGCATGTATAAGAATTGAATAAAACAATAAGCTAGGAAGGTGAAAACCTTCCTAGTGTACTATCCTATTATAAAAATGAAATGAGGTGAGTTTAGGTGGTTGAATTAGATCAGTTTAAGTATACGTTAAATGGCTATGAGCTGCCTTTGCTTGAAGTGAGGGATTCACTTTGACTTGACTGGCAAACAGTTAAGGATTGAAGAGATTGAAGGAGTTATGGAAGAACCAGGTTTCTGGGATTCTACCGAGAAATCACAGGCTTACATGAAGGAGTTAAAGAATCTGAAAGACACCGTTGCTCAGTATAATGATATCAAAGGACGTTTTGATGATATTCAGACACTTCTTGAGATAGGATACGAAGAGAATGATCCTGCCTTAATTCCGGAGGTTGAAGAAGAATTAAATGCATTTATCACAGAGTTCGAGGAACTTCGATTAAATACATTATTATCCGGCGAATACGATAAGGATAATGCCATCTTAACGCTTCATGCGGGTGCCGGCGGAACAGAAAGCTGCGACTGGGCGAACATGTTGGCAAGAATGTACCAGAGATGGGCTGATAAAAAAGGATATTCCACACAGATCTTAGATTTCTTAGAAGGTGAGGAAGCTGGTTATAAGTCCATCACATTAGAAATCAGCGGAATGAATGCATTTGGACATTTAAAGAGTGAGCGAGGCGTCCATCGTCTTGTGCGTATGTCTCCGTTTAATGCAGCAGGCAAAAGACAGACTTCTTTTGTATCCTGCGATGTTATGCCAGATATTGAAGAGGATTTGGATGTAGAGATTAATGAAGAGGATCTTCGAATCGATACGTACCGTTCTTCCGGTGCCGGCGGACAGCATGTCAATAAGACATCTTCAGCCATTCGTATCACTCATCTTCCGACAGGAATCGTGGTACAGTGCCAGAATGAACGTTCTCAGTTCCAGAACAAGGATAAAGCAATGCAGATGTTAAAAGCAAAGTTATATCTGTTAAAGCAGGAAGAAAATCAGGCGAAGGAATCTGGAATCCGTGGAGAAGTGAAAGATATTAACTTCGGTAATCAGATTCGTTCTTATGTCTTACAGCCATATTCCATGGTAAAGGATCATAGAACAAATGCGGAAGTGGCCAATGCATTAGGCGTATTGGATGGCAATATCGATCCGTTTATCAACGCTTATTTGAAATGGATTAACACAACACCGTCTGAAGAAAAATAAAAAGATATCTCCTGTTCCATTTCACAGGAGCAGGAGATATGAAATATAGGAAATAAGACAAAAAGATGCGTTTGATTAAAAGGCGCATTTTGAAATATACAAGGGATTGGAGTCCTATAAGGAGGAAGCATGGAAGCTACACAGCAGGTTATTTTTAAACTTGGAGAAGAGGAATACGGGTTTGATATTATGCTCGTAAACGCAATTGAAACATATAACGGAATTGTTCCAGTTCCTAATGCATCGGAACATATTCTGGGTATCATTAACTTAAGAGGGGATGTTATCCCAGTATTCAGTCTTAGAAAGAAGTTTGGTATGCCAGAAGCAGATTTGGCAACTTCTCAGCTGATTGTTACAAAGTCGAATGATATTATGGTAGCATTTAAGGTTGATGCCGTAAAAGAAATCATCGGAATCGAAGCACAAGAGTTAAGTCCAATGCCACAGATTGTAAAAAACGAAAAAACTACATATGCAAAATGCGTTGCCAATAAAGATGGACACATGATTATTTTATTAGATCATGATGGCATCTTAAATAGCAAAGAGCAGTCTGATGCACAGGCGTTAATTAAAAACCGCTAAAAGCAGTCAGTAGAAAGAGCCGGTGGTGTTCTGAAAGAGCAGGAAGTTGTTTGTTCAGACATCACCGGCTCTTTGTGCGGTCACTTTAATGCCAAAGCAAAGTCAAATCGGATTGTTTTGGATGCAGGATTATGACTGAGATAAGTATGCCAGACTTCTGATGGCAGGAAGGATGCATTTTAGAAAAAAAGATAGAGGGAATTCGTTCAGGATACCACCGAATCACAATAAAAAAGTATGTCGAATTATGTGCACAAAAACAGAACAGACATTCGAAAAAATGTTGCATATGAAAAATGGGTATGCTATAATGACAGCAATGTAACCAATTGAGAAAGCTTGGAAAAAGTGCGGTTTTATAAAGAAAATAACCCTGGAAAGAAAGACAGGTCTTAAGACAAAAGGAACGGAATGGAGGGAATGATTTGGATCATTTTAAGCTGGTTTCAGAATATGAACCGATGGGAGATCAGCCTGAAGCGATAGAAGCGTTGGTAAAAGGATTTGAAGAAGGCAATCAATTTGAAACACTTCTAGGCGTGACAGGATCAGGTAAGACGTTCACCATGGCAAACGTGATACAGCGGTTGAACAGACCAACATTAGTAATCGCCCACAATAAAACATTAGCAGCCCAGTTATATGGGGAATTCAAAGAGTTTTTTCCGGAGAATGCAGTAGAATATTTCGTATCTTACTATGATTACTATCAGCCGGAAGCCTATGTGCCTTCCACTGATACTTATATAGAGAAGGACTCCGCCATCAACGAAGAGATTGATAAGCTGCGCCACTCGGCAACTGCGGCATTAACTGAACGACGGGACGTGATTATTGTAGCCAGTGTATCCTGTATCTATGGTTTAGGCAGCCCGATCGACTATCAGAATATGACACTTTCCCTTCGTCCAGGAATGGAAAAGGACAGGGATGAAGTGCTTCGTAAGTTAGTTGATATCCAGTATACAAGAAATGATATGGACTTTAAGCGTGGTACCTTCCGTGTTCGTGGGGATGTGGTGGAGATCTTCCCGATTTCGTCTTCCGATACAGCATATCGCGTGGAGTTCTTTGGCGATGAGATCGATCGAATCTCGGAGATTGATGTGCTGACTGGTGAGGTACAGTGTAATTTAGAGCATATGATTGTATTCCCGGCATCCCATTATGTGGTTGATAAGGAAAAATTAGAGGAAGCAATTAAGAATATCGAGATTGAATTAGAGGAAAGGATCCGATACTTTAAGAGTGAGGATAAGCTGTTAGAAGCGCAGCGAATCTCGGAAAGAACGCATTTTGATATTGAGATGCTTCGTGAGACAGGATTCTGCTCCGGCGTTGAGAACTACTCCATGCATTTGGCGGGACTGACACCGGGAAGCACACCGCATACGTTAATGGATTACTTCCCGGATGATTTCTTAATCATCGTGGATGAGTCGCATATTACGATTCCGCAGGTACGCGGTATGTACGCAGGTGACCAGGCTAGAAAGTCAACACTTGTGAATTACGGTTTCCGTCTGCCTTCAGCAAAGGATAACCGTCCGCTTAACTTCGAGGAATTTGAAAGCAAGATCAATCAGATGATGTTTGTTTCTGCTACTCCGAATGTGTATGAAAAAGAGCATGAATTATTACGTGTAGAACAGATCATTCGTCCGACCGGTCTTTTAGATCCGTTAATCGATGTGCGTCCAGTAACTGGCCAGATTGATGATTTAGTCGGAGAAGTGAATAAGGAAGTCATGGCAAAGAACAAAGTCTTAGTGACTACGCTGACCAAGAAGATGGCGGAAGACTTAACTGATTACATGAGAGAGTTAGGCATTCGTGTGAAATACCTGCATTCGGATATCGATACATTAGAGCGTTCCGAGATTATTCGTGATATGCGTATGGATGTATTCGATGTATTAGTCGGCATCAATTTATTGCGAGAAGGTTTAGATATTCCAGAGATCAGTCTAGTAGCGATTTTAGATGCGGATAAGGAAGGATTCCTTCGTTCGGAAACATCGTTAATTCAGACGATTGGACGAGCTGCCCGTAATTCAGAGGGACATGTTATTATGTATGCGGACAAGATCACGGATTCGATGCAAAAGGCAATCGACGAGACGAATCGAAGAAGAACGATCCAGAATGCGTACAATGAGGAGCATGGAATCACACCTCAGACCATTAAGAAGAAAGTACGCGAACTGATCAGCATTTCTAAGAAAGTGGATAAAGAGATGTATAACATGGGCAATAAGGATTTAGAGTCCATGAACAAGAAGGAATTAGAGGCGGTCTTAAAGAAACTGACAAAAGAGATGCATACCGCGGCAGCAGAGTTAAACTTCGAGCTTGCAGCAGAGCTTCGTGATAAGCTGATCGAATTGAAGAAACACCTTGCAGAGGTGGAATAGATTCTTGATGGCGTGAATCCGTAATGGAAAGAATCCGGTGTGAAAGGAATCGACTTGATGACATCGATTCTTTGTTTTAGAAAAGAGAGTGTGGGAAGACTGTCAGTACAGGAATAAGGTACAGACAGTCTTCCTGATAGAATAGAGGATAAATAAGATGGCTGATAAGAAACATTATATTAAGATACGTGGTGCGAAGGAACATAATTTAAAGAATATTGATATTGATATCCCAAGAGATGAGTTTGTTGTACTGACCGGACTTAGTGGTTCTGGAAAGTCATCTCTTGCATTCGATACCATTTATGCGGAAGGGCAGAGAAGATATATGGAGTCCTTATCTTCTTATGCCAGACAGTTCCTTGGACAGATGGAGAAGCCGAATGTAGAAAGTATAGAAGGGCTTTCACCTGCCATTTCCATTGACCAGAAGTCCACAAACCGCAATCCGCGTTCTACAGTTGGTACTGTAACTGAGATTTATGATTATTTCCGACTTCTTTATGCGAGAATCGGTATCCCACACTGCCCAAAGTGTGGCAAGGAGATTAAGAAGCAGAGCGTGGATCAGATGGTAGATGAGATTATGAAACTGCCACAAGGAACCAAGATTCAGTTATTAGCTCCCGTTGTAAGAGGACGAAAAGGGGAGCATGTAAAGGTTTTTGAACAGGCCAAGAAGAGCGGTTATGTCCGTGTTATGGTAGATGGAAACCTTTATGAGCTGACCGAAGAGATTAAGTTAGAAAAGAATGTTAAGCATAATATTGAGATTATTATTGACCGCCTTGTAGTGAAAGAAGGAATTGAGAAACGTCTTTCTGACTCCATTGAAAGTGTATTAAAGCTTAGTGATGGATTATTATTTGTTGATGTAATAGGAGGAGAGAAGTTAACATTTTCTCAGAGTTTTTCCTGTCCAGACTGCGGAATCAGTCTGGATGAATTAGAACCGAGAACATTCTCATTCAACAACCCATTCGGTGCGTGTCCAGATTGTCATGGTATTGGTTTTCGAATGGAATTCGCGGAAGAGTTATTAATTCCGGATACTTCCCTAAGCATTGCAGGAGGTGCAATTGCAGTACTTGGATGGCAGTCTGTGACGGATAAGTCAAGCTACACAAGATGCACGATGGAAGCGCTTGCGAAAGAATATGATTTTGATTTAAATACTCCATACTGCGAACTTCCGGAAAAAATCCGTCATATGATTATGCACGGAACTGGTGGAAAGAGTGTGAAAGTATATTATAAAGGACAGCGTGGAGAAGGTGTTTATGATGTAGCATGGGAAGGTCTTATTAAGAATGTGGAGAGAAGATACCGTGAGACAGGAAGCGAATCCACAAAGGCAGAATATGAGACATTCATGAATACGACTCCTTGTAAATGCTGTGGTGGAAAGCGTCTTCGCAAGGAAGCACTGGCTGTTACGGTAGGTGATAAGAATATTGCAGAAGTGACCGCATTTTCCATTCGTGATTTATATGCCTTTATGAATGACTTACAGTTAACTTCCATGCAGATGAAAATCGGTGAACTTGTATTAAAAGAGATTCGTGCAAGAGTAGGATTTCTTATGGATGTAGGTCTGGATTACCTGTCGTTAGACCGTGCGACTGGAACTTTATCCGGTGGAGAGGCGCAACGTATTCGTCTGGCTACACAGATTGGATCGGGTCTTGTAGGTGTTGCTTATATCTTAGATGAGCCGAGTATCGGTCTTCATCAGAGGGATAATGACAAGCTCCTTAAGACATTAAAGCATTTAAAAGATCTTGGAAATACACTGATTGTCGTAGAGCATGATGAAGATACGATGTTTGCTGCGGATTATATTGTGGATATCGGTCCGGGTGCAGGAAGTCACGGTGGCCAAGTGGTGGCAGCCGGAAACGCACAGGAGATTATGGCGAATCCAAACTCTATTACTGGCGCATACCTAAGCGGACGTATCAAGATTCCGGTGCCACAGACAAGAAGAAAGCCAACCGGATTTTTAACAATCAAAGGGGCGAAAGAGAATAACTTAAAGAATATCAAAGTGGATATTCCTCTTGGCGTGTTTACCTGTGTAACGGGTGTATCTGGTTCCGGTAAGAGTTCCTTAGTAACTGAGATTCTCTATAAGCGTTTAGCAAGGGATTTAAACCGTGCCCGCTGTATTCCAGGAAAGCATGATGACATGATTGGAATTGAGAATCTAGATAAAGTCATCAATATTGACCAGTCTCCAATCGGAAGGACACCAAGATCCAATCCGGCTACGTATACCGGTGTATTCGACCAGATTCGTGATCTGTTCGCTTCCACATCAGATGCGAAGATGCATGGATATAGTAAAGGCCGCTTCAGTTTCAATGTAAAAGGTGGACGCTGTGAAGCTTGTAGTGGTGATGGTATCATCAAGATTGAGATGAACTTCCTTCCGGATATCTATGTACCATGTGAAGTATGTGAAGGAAAGCGTTATAACCGTGATACATTAGAAGTAAAGTATAAAGGAAAGAGTATCTACGATGTGCTTGATATGACCGTAGAAGAAGCAGTGAAATTCTTTGAGAACGTGCCATCGATCCGAAGAAAGATTGAGACACTAAACGATGTTGGTCTGTCTTACTTAAAGTTAGGACATCCATCCACATCTTTATCAGGTGGCGAAGCACAGCGTATTAAGTTAGCAACAGAACTTAGCAAGAGAAGCACCGGAAAGACAATCTATATCTTAGATGAGCCGACAACGGGTCTTCATTTTGCGGATGTTCATAAGCTGATTGAGATTATGCAGCGTCTGACAGAAGGCGGCAATACAGTCGTTGTCATCGAGCATAACTTAGACGTAATCAAGACAGCAGATTATATTATCGATATCGGTCCGGAAGGCGGCGACAAAGGTGGTACGGTAGTAGCAAAGGGAACACCAGAGCAGGTTGCTAAAGTAGAAAAATCTTATACTGGACAGTATATAAAACGTTATCTTGAAAAGTAATAGATTAAAGATGGGTACAAATAAAGTACAAGGCGAAATACGAACAGCGGATTAGAGGGGTCTGTCCGTATTTAATAGGAATACAATTACAGGGACTGAAAAATCAGTCCCTGTACTAGTGATAAGAATCAGAAGGAATAAGCAGGAGGAAGAAATTATGGGAAGTCACTTTTTTGCGATGATGTCAAGGATGCGATATATTGAGAGATGGGCGTTGATGCGCAATGCTTATTCGGAGAACATCAGTGAGCATTCTCTTGAAGTATCGATGATTGCCCATGCACTTGCAATTATCAGCAACAAAAGGTACGGAGGCAATCTGGATGCAAGCAAAGCGGCTTTAATTGCTTTGTATCATGATGCAACCGAAATCATTACCGGGGATATGCCGACTCCAATCAAATACTATAACAGAGACATCGAAGGTGCATTCAAGCAGATTGAAGAAAATGCAGCAAACAAGCTGATTCATATGTTGCCAGAAGATTTAAGGGAAGAATACCAGGGGATCTTCTTTCCGGCAGCAGGAGAAGAATATCTCTGGAAATTAGTCAAAGCAGCAGACCGAATCTCAGCACTTATCAAATGTATTGAAGAAAAGAAAGCTGGAAACTATGAGTTTGAAAGTGCTAAGGCAACGATTGAAAAGTCTATTCAGGAGATGAACTTGCCAGAGGTAAACGTATTTATGGACGAATTTCTTCCATCTTATTTTAAGACACTGGATGAACTCCAATAGACCTGCTTTTCGAACGTACGCATACGGATTAAGATAAAAAGAGGCCATCACCATCTTTAGCTGTCAGATAGAAAAATACTGTCTGACCGTTAAAGATGGTGATGGCCTCTAAAGATTTATTTTGTTAAGTTAGCGATGGCGTTTTCTAGCGCGTCTAGTTCTTCGGTAGTTGGAATGTAAACTTGTGTGAATGGTTCTGCAATCATATTAAATTTACAGGAGATCAAGGCCTCATTTACATTACGAACACCGTGTCCGCCCCATCCATAGGAACCAAAAGCAAACGCTTTCTTATTCTTAGGAGCAAGTCCTTTTAAGTAGCATAGGAATGAGGCTACTGTTGGAAGCATGTTGTTATTAAGGGTTGGAGAGCCAACTGCAATATATTCTGTTTTTAGGATATCTGACATAATATCTGAGATGTGGTTTTCTTTTAAGTCAAATAGTTTAGCTGTAATGCCGTTACGGGCAAAACCTTCTAAAATAGCAAGCGCCATTTTCTCGGTAGAATGCCACATGCTGTCGTAAACAATACATGCTTTTGGTTCGCATTCCTCGTTGGAGAAATATTCGTATTTCTTTATGATATCAGCGATATGACTTCTCCAGATTACGCCGTGACTAGGTGCAATCATGTCAATGTCTAAAGATTTTACAATCGGAATGGTTTTGCCGCATTGCGTGCTGTATGGCATTAAGATATTCGCATAATATTTTAATGCTTCTGCCATAGCGATGTCTAAATCGATTTCATCATCAAATCGTTTGCTTGTAGCATAATGTTGGCCAAAGGCATCATTTGAGAAGAGAATTTTTTCTTCCGGGCAGTACGTAACCATATTATCCGGCCAGTGAAGCATCGGAGTTGCTACGAATTGAAGAGTACGTTTTCCGAGAGAAAGGCTTTCGCCGCTTTTTACTGGTAAGTAATTATAGTGAGAGCCATAGTGTGCTTGTAGTCCGGTAAGACCGCTTGTAGCAGAAGTGACAATCGTTGCATTTGTGGCTACTTTCATAATAGCAGGGATACCACCGGAATGATCCATTTCAACGTGATTGGAAATTACGTAGTCGATTTTCGAAGGATCAACGATTGCAGCGATTCGGCGAATCATTTCTTCGGCAAATGGAGCCTTTACGGTATCGATTAAGGTGATTTTCTCGTCAATAATAAGATACGCATTATAAGTAGCCCCGCGATTTGTTGTATAGCCATGAAAGCTTCGTACGTTCCAGTCAACTGCACCGACAGCGTAGATGCCAGGTTTTAATTCTACAGTGTTCATAAATGTATTCCTCCTGATTGATAAGTATATGAATTGATTATATCATAGAACTTTTAAAACACAATACCTTATGATTACTTGAAAATGTGTCATTAGTTTTGCTTATAAGGGTCATTAAAAATTAATATGAGCCCAGTATCTTGCTATTTTATCAAAATTCGTTATACTTAACTAAACATAGATTCCAAGCTTTAGTATTTATAAAATTAGCTTTTTTCATTCTTGATGTAAGGATTAAGACGATATTTTTCTGTCCATGCAGAGAGGAAACGTGTTTGTTTCCGTGTGTTTTGGGGATGCTAAGAAAAAATGAATACAAAATGATGGTTAATAGCGGAAAGCAGTTTTTAAACTGTTACTGCTGATTGATAGATGATATTTAGGAGGATACAAATCGTGAACAAGGAAATGATCATTGTGCTTGATTTTGGCGGACAGTATAACCAGCTGATTGCCAGACGTGTAAGAGAATGCAGCGTGTATTGCGAAGTAATGGCATACAATACAAGCATCGAAAAAATCAAAGAATTAAATCCAAAGGGTATTATCTTTACTGGTGGCCCTGCAAGCGTTTATGCAGAAGGTGCGCCACATGTAGATAAGGAAATCTTTGAACTTGGCATTCCGGTACTCGGCATCTGCTACGGTGCACAGCTGATGACCCACGTATTAGGCGGCGAAGTAACAACAGCAGATATCCGTGAATACGGAAAGACAGAAATCAAGGTAAATACATCATCCAAGTTATTCAAGGATGTATCCGAAGAAACCATTTGCTGGATGAGCCATACAGACCGTATTACAAGACCAGCAGAAGACTTTGTGATTACTTCTTATTCTGAATCTTGTCCAGTTGCAGCACTTGAGAATGCAGAAAAGAGATTATATGCAGTACAGTTCCATCCAGAAGTAATGCATACCGTAGAGGGTGCTAAGATGCTTCGCAACTTCTTATATGAAGTATGTGAATGTACTGGTGACTGGAAGATGGCTTCCTTTACCGAAGAATCCATTAAAGCACTTCGTGAGAAGATCGGTGACAAGAAGGTACTTTGTGCATTATCTGGCGGTGTTGACTCTTCCGTAGCAGCAGTTATGATTTCTAAGGCAGTAGGAAAGCAGTTAACTTGTATCTTCGTTGATCACGGCTTGCTTCGTAAGAACGAAGGCGATGAAGTAGAAGAAATCTTCACAACCCAGTTTGATGTAAACTTCGTACGTGTCAATGCGCAGCAGAGATTCTACGATAAGTTAAAGGGTGTTACCGAACCAGAAGCAAAGAGAAAAATCATCGGTGAAGAATTCATTCGTGTATTTGAAGAAGAAGCAAAGAAAATCGGTACCGTTGATTTCTTAGCACAGGGAACTATTTATCCAGACGTAATCGAATCTGGTCTTGGCAAATCGGCAGTGATCAAGTCTCACCACAACGTAGGCGGACTTCCTGATCACGTAGATTTCAAGGAAATCGTAGAACCACTTCGTTTATTATTCAAAGATGAAGTACGTAAGGCGGGCTTAGAGCTTGGAATTCCTGAAAAATTAGTATTCCGTCAGCCTTTCCCAGGTCCAGGACTTGGTATCCGTATCATCGGTGAAGTAACCGAAGAGAAAGTAAAGATCGTTCAGGATGCAGACTACATTTACCGTGAAGAAATCGCAAATGCTGGTCTTGACCGTTCCATCGGACAGTACTTTGCAGCATTAACAAATATGCAGTCCGTAGGATGTATGGGTGACGAAAGAACTTATGATTATGCAATCGCTCTTCGCGCCGTGACCACATCCGACTTTATGACAGCAGAATTTGCAGAACTTCCTTGGGAAGTACTTGGTAAAGTATCAAGCAGAATTGTAAATGAAGTTAAGGGAGTTAACCGTGTGCTTTATGATTGTACAGGGAAACCACCTGCTACGATTGAGTTTGAGTAATTTCATATTAGCCAGAAACCTAGCAAAATAGCGGTTTCTGGCTATTTTTATGGCTCTTTGTCAAGTGTTGGGGTGCGAGGTGCGTTGCACCTGTACCAACACTGAC
>CALZIE010000013.1 GCA_945787565.1 uncultured Lachnospiraceae bacterium | reverse complement strand
CGGAGCCTAGAGTGGCGAAGCCACTTTGTTCTTTGTCATTTCTCAATTTTTTTTCTGTATTTAGATGATAGATGGAACCAAGAGTGGTTTTATCATCTTCCTGTCCAATGATTTCTCGTATTTTCTCCAAAGACATTCCAGCAGTATATAATCCACGTGCTTCTTCATTTACTTTTAGCAGATTATGAAAAGTGTTAGATCAAACAAGCGATTGCATGTAGAAAGATAGTTTTAATTCCTTAGGTTTCAGATTTAGCTAAGAAGGGAATGATGCAACCTTATATGTAAAAGGTATTCATTATTGGGAATGCAAAAGGCGATAGGAAACGGTTGCATTTTTATAAGATTTTTGGTAGTGTAACGGTATCAGATGGAAAGGATGAAGTTATAATGAAGATTACTATGTATGGTGCACCAATCTGCCCTGATTGTGTGATTGCAAAGGAAGAACTGATGAAACGCAATGATGTGGAGTTGGATTATCGTAATATTACGGAGACTACGGCTGTGTTAAAGGAATTTTTAGCATACCGTGATCATGAAGATATGTTTCAGGAAGTGAAGGATGGAGGACGAATCGGTATTCCATTCTTTATTCTGGAAGATGGCACGAAGACTTTCGAAATCGAAAAGTTCGTTGACGTTGATTTGACGCCTGCCGAGCCTCCAGTTATAGCCTGCTCCCTCGACGGAAAAGGGCATTGTTAGGAGGCACTTGAGATTGGGAGAAGGTCGAGAAAGGCCCCTGGCATCCCTGCCGAGGCGCGGCTAGATTTTTTCGATGTTCGTCACAAGCTCGGACAGATGGGGGCAGAGTCCTTGACTATCAGACAGGAATACGCTGTCTGCTATTCAAGGACTCTGCCCCCATCTGTTCGCCTTGATGCCGTACATCCGAAAAAATCTAGTCACGCCTCGGCAGGGATGCCAGGGGCCTTTCTCGACCTTACGATGCGTTTGGTTCCAAAACGCATCGTAGACAGACGGTTTTCTGGTGAAGTTGTTTGGCGGAAGGCTTACGGAACGCTAACTTAATGTGAAATGCTAGATGAATGAATGAAAAAACTGGGGATGAAGAAAAAAGATAAATGAAGAAGATAGATGAATTAAGATGCTGGTGAAGGTATAGGCTGATGAATCAATGGATGGATGAGTGGATGAATGGAAAGGCAAGGGGATAAAAGATAGAAAAAAATGTATGATTATGCAATGAGGTGAATAGTTTATAAACTTATTTACGAAATGAAAATTCGCTGTATGCAAGTGGATAAGATGAGAGAATTCTGAAAAAATACGAGTGACAAGTGGAAATTAATGAAAAAAGTGCTTGACGGATTGGATATATTTTACTATACTTACAAAAAAGCAAAGGCGCGGAATGAATGGTTCTGCGTCTTTTTTTCATTCATAGGGAATTGCTCTGCAATTGTCTATGAATGAAAAACTCTCCGAGGGATGCGCACTCCGCCTGCGGCTACGGCGCGACAAAGTGGCATCGCTCTGAGAAAGAAAGATGTGCGGAGCCTAGAGTGGCGAAACCACTTTGTTCCTTTCGGGCAGGTTGTTGGAAGGTATGGAAGATTGGAGTGTTTCTGAAGGCAGATGTGTGGTTTTAAGGAGCTGCAAGGGGAGACAGAATGGGATACGAAATCTATTTTAAAGTGAGGATTGTGTATGATTAGACTTGAGAATGTGAATAAGTATTTTGGCGATCTGCATGTGTTAAAGGATGTGAACCTGGAAGTGGGGGAAGGCGAGAAGTTAGTTATTATCGGACCTTCTGGATCGGGAAAGTCGACGACGGTGCGGTGCATGAATTTTCTGGAGGAGCCGAGCAGCGGGCATGTGTTTATTGATGGCCGTGAGTTGACAGCAAAGAATAAGACGAAGATGATTCGTGAGAATATGTCAATGGTGTTTCAGCAGTTTAATTTGTATCCGCATATGACGGTTCTTCGGAATCTGACGCTGGCCCCAATGAAACTTCATCATAAGACGAAGGCGGAGGCTGAGGAACTGGCATATCATTATCTGGATGTGGTTGGTTTAAGAGATAAGGCTCATGTGTATCCGACTACGCTGTCCGGTGGACAGCAGCAGAGAATTGCCATTGCCAGAGCACTTTGTGCACAGACTAAGATTATTTTGTTTGATGAACCGACTTCTGCACTGGACCCGGAAACAATTCAGGAGGTACTGGATGTTATGATCCGGTTGGCGAAGGAGAATATTACGATGGTTGTGGTGACACATGAGATGGGATTTGCCAGACAGGTGGCAGATCGAATTGTGTTTATGGCAGATGGCCAGATTATTGAGGAGGGGGAACCGGAACATTTCTTTCAGAATCCGGAAAATGAGAGAGTGAAACAGTTTTTAGGAAAGATTATTCGGTAAATCTGGTAAGGCATGATGATAAGACAGTCAGTATGGGATATGGCATGATGCGATATCTTATGTTGATATAAATTTATTATGGGAGGAATGTATTATGAAAAAAATGATTGCTTTTATGTTAACAGTTTTAATGATTGGAGCTTCTATGTTAACCGGATGCAGCAAGAGTGATGCCGCATCGTCTGAGGGGGCAGCAACACCAACAAAAGCAGCGACTACAGCACCAGCAGAATCGGGGGATACTGCATGGGCAGCGGATGTACAGGAAATCGTGGACAGAGGCGTGTTAAAGGTTGGTGTTAAGAATGCGGTAGTCGGATTTGGTTATCAGGATCCGCTGACAAATGAATATTCCGGCATGGAGATTTCTCTGGCAGAGAAGATTGCAGATTATCTTGGCGTGGATGTGGAATTTACAGCAGTTACAGCAGCAACTCGTACAGAACTTTTAGATTCCGGCGATTTAGACTGTGTGCTTGCTACTTTTACAATTACCGATGAAAGAAAGGAAAGCTGGGACTTTACAACACCTTATTATACCGACTATGTTACCGTGTTAGTGGAAAATGAATCCGGTATTTCAAAGATTGCAGATCTTTCTGGTAAGAAAGTCGGCGTATCTTCCGGCTCTACTTCCGGCAAGGCTTTAGTTAAGGCTATGATTGAAGCTGGATTAATCAGTGCAGATAATTTTGATGAAGAAACATTTGATCCTGCTACTTGGACAGAAGGTGTATCTTTCCAGCAGTATGATGATTACCCAACCATTTCAACTGCTCTTAGTGCAGGCGCTGTGGATGCATTCTGTGTAGATAAATCAATCCTTGCTGTATATAAGACAGACAGCCGTTCTTACATTGAAGATCAGTTCGCACCACAGAATTATGGTGTTGCAACCAAAAAAGGTTCTGGTATTTCCGCAGTTGTGGAAGAACTTATTACTGGATGGCTTTCTGATGGCACAATTGATGGCCTGATCAGTGAGAATGGACTGAACTAGAAAAAGGTTGAATTAGAAAGAAAAAGATGAAACCACAGAAAAAAGGTTGAATCAGAGAAGTAAGTTAGACGAGAAAAATGACTGGAATTAGGAAAATAGTAAGGAAATAAAGTAACAAGTATAGGAGGAACTTTATGACTGAGATGTTTTCAGCTGCCGCATGGAGAAAAGTGTGGACGTACCGTTTAACTTTCCTGCTGGGATTATGGAATACGGTACGGACTGCATTTTTAGGACTGCTGTTATCAGTGGCTTTAGGTGTGATATTCGGTCTGATGGCTACTAGCGGGAAAAAGAGTTTAAAGAGAATCAGCCGGGTTTATGTAGAACTTATACAGAATACGCCGCTGCTTCTGCAGATGTGCTTCGTCTATTATGCATTTGCATTTTCCGGGCACAGCCTTAGCATTATTTTCACAGGCGTTCTGGCACTTGGTGTGTATCATGGCGCCTATATGGCTGAGGTAATCCGTGCCGGAATTGAAGCGATTCCGAAAGGACAGTTTGAGGCGGCTCATTCACAGGGGTTCGGATATGTGAGCACGATGTCTGAAATCATCCTGCCACAGAGCATTAAGATCATTTTGCCGCCGATGGTAAACCAGGTTGTGAATCTGATTAAGAATACATCCTGCCTGTATATCATCGGAGGTGCAGACTTAATCTCCTTAACGTACAGCTTCGTGACCGGGGCGACTACCGGAGGTGCCTATGCACCGGCATATTTAGTCAGCGGGCTTTTGTTCTTTATCATTTGCTTCCCGCTTTCCACACTGGCAACCGTATGGGAGACAGCGTTGAAGAAGAGAGAGCGTGCAGCAGTACCAAAAGATGATACGGAAAGGATGGTGGAAGAAGCATGAAAGAGTTAGAAGGAAGCCTTTCTATGCTGAAGAATGAGGCGATTTTAGCATATTTTTTCAAAGGGATTTTATTTACCATCATTCTCTCCTTTTTGGCGGTCTTAATCGGAGTCTTATTCGGTTCCGTGTTAGCACTGATCAGAAATTACTGTACGAAGAAAGGGACAAGAATCTTTAAATGGCTTGCCTGTATTTACATAGAGGTATTTCGAAATACGCCGCTTCTTTTATGGATTTTTATCTGCCTTGTATTCTGCCCTTGCCCAGCCCTCTTTTCCAGAAAAATGTTTGGGCTGACATCGGTAGAAACAAAGCTTTTATTTAAGGCAGCGGTTGCCCTGATTTTATTTACTTCTTCCGTTATTGCGGAAATCATTCGAGGAGGCTTAAACTCCATTGCTCAGGGGCAGTTTGAGGCAGGGCATTCCCAAGGGTTTAATACGGTGCAGACAATGATTTATATTATTCTGCCACAGGCTTACCGAAATGTAATACCGACTTTATTAAGCCAGGTAATCACCACAATTAAGGATTCTTCTTATTTGGCCAATGTAGCGACCATTGAGCTGATGTCAAGAGTAAAGACAATCTTAGCGTCTTCTTATAATTACAATGGAACAGGAACTGTGAATGTATCAGATGTATTCGTGCTGTTCGGGGCAGCATGTCTGGTTT
The DNA here is from genome assembly GCA_945787565.1 of uncultured Lachnospiraceae bacterium. Classification (GTDB taxonomy): domain Bacteria; phylum Bacillota; class Clostridia; order Lachnospirales; family Lachnospiraceae; genus Lachnoclostridium. Next base: position 23,517 of record CALZIE010000013.1, on the reverse strand, counting down.
ATTTTTGTATTAATTTCACGCTTTCCTGTGTGGTAAGAAGGATGCAGAAGAAAAAGAAGAAGGTGGCAGAGCCGAGAAGAGAGGAGGTTCCTTCCGTTGCTTTATAAGAGAATTAGCAGGAAGGAAAAAGCAGATGGAGAACTATGTTGTCACGATTTCAAGACAATTTGGAAGTCTTGGACGATCCATTGCAGCAAAGCTGTCAGAACTGTTAGAGATTGAATTTTATGACCGGGATATTGTGGAGGCAACGGCAAATCGATTAGGTCAGCCGGTTTCCGTAATCAGTAGGGAAGAGGAGAATGCAGGGGGACTCTTCTTCCCAAGACAATACCCGCTTGGCATGGGATTACTTAGCATGCAGCAAGAAATCTTTCAGGTACAGGAGAATATCATCAAAGACCTTACCGCTAAGGAATCCTGCATTATCGTAGGAAGATGCGGAAATTATATTTTAAAGGATCATCCGAATTCACTGCATATTTATATTTATGCACCATATGAAAAACGGATTCAGAACTGTATCGATACTCTTCGGATGGATCTAAAGACTGCAAGACGATATATAAAGGAAGTTGATCGGGCAAGAGAAAATTACCGGAAACGGTATGGCGGGCAGCAGGATTCGCTGTTAGACGGCTATGATCTATTGATTGATAGCAGCAGATTCGGAGTGGAAGGAACTGCGGAGATGTTAGCGGAGCTGGTACGAAAGAGGATAGCAGTGAAGTAGAGAAATACAATGTGCTGAAATCGAAGATAGAAAACCAAAACAGAAATAAAAAGCAGAAATAAAGAACGGAAGAAGGTAGAAATAAAAAAATAGAGCCAGAAAATCGAAGCAGAAAAAAAGAATTAAAAAGAAGAGCAATTCATTGATAAAGTAGAATAAAATCGCTTTATTGATGAATCGCTCTTTTTTAGTGGATTTTTGTTTACAAAATATGGTTGACGGAAAATCGAACTGGTAGTATGATAATCAAAACATAAGTACAGAATAATATGGAAGAGATGATCTGAAAAGAATGGAGTAGAAAGAAGGGAATCACATGGGACAGAAGAAAAAGGATGCTTTGATTCAATTTAACAAGGACAATATTATGAATGCGGCGAAGGTGATGTTTGAGAAAAAAGGGATACAGGCTGCTACGGTGGATGATATTGCAAAAGAGGCGGATTGCAGTAAGTCAACATTGTATGTTTACTTTAAGAGCAAGGATGAGATTCTCAATTATATCATTCTGGAAGAGATGACGAAGCTAAAGACGTTGCTTACAGACTGTATCAGGGAGGAAATGGACTTTCTAAAATGCTATCAAAGAATATGTCAGAAATTAGTGGCATATCAGGAACAGTATCCGGCGTATTATGATCTGTTGTTAGGAGAAATTCAGATAACGGATCAGGATATTTTAGAAAATACAGTGTGTGGACAGATCTATGTAGTGGGAGAGCAGATCAACGATGTCATTGAGCAGGTACTTGTAAGAGGAATGGAAAGCGGACAGGTAAGAAAGGATATCAAGATTGTGGAAACGGTATTCTATCTGTGGTCTGGCATCAGTGAAACAATACGGTTTGCAAGAAAGAAACAGCAGTATTTTAAGATACGGCTTGGAATGGAGAAACAGGAATATATGGAGTATGCATTTTCATTACTGTTGAAAGGGATTCAGCCATAGGGTGGAAACATTAAAAAAGGAGATGGTAAGCATGATATTAGGATATATCAGCGCAGTGATCGGAGTATTTCTGCTACTTAAGGTAGTAGCAAGGAAGTCAGGAAACCAGAAAATGAATCAATTCTTTCGAAAGATTCATAAGCCGCTTGGCATTGTTTTAATTGGAGCGATTCTTATTCATCTTGTTGTGACGATACCGGTATGGGATACAAGGGCGGTAAGTGTTATTGTGACAGGATTGTGAGCGCAGAACAGGCAGAAAAGTTGGACTTATCTTCTTATCCGGTTATAGGGCTTGGATCCGGTATTTATTTTACCTCTCATCATCCAAAGCTGATGGAGCAGGCGAAACGGTTAGGAAAGGGACAGCAGGCATTTATTTTTTCCACAAGAGGATGTCCGGTAGTGGGCAAGTATCATACGGCTTTAAAGCAGGTGCTAACAGAAAAACAAGTTACTTTAATGGGAGAGTTTTCCTGCAGAGGATATGACTGCACCGGACCATATAATCTGGTCAATGGTGGAAATAAGGGAAAGCCGAATGAGAGCGATGAGCTTCGAGCTAGAAAATTCATAAGAAGGATTTTGCCAAAGGAAGTAAAGGTACCGGATATCCCATTGGAGAAGGGAAAGCATGTCTATGTGGATGCAAAGTCCTGTATAGGATGTGGGACGTGTGTTTGCAGCTGCCCAATGAATGTGCTTACTATAAAGGATGGTAAGGCAGTGGTTATAAAAGATGAGGACTGTACCCATTGCAGCAAGTGCGCGGATGGATGTATGCAGGGAAGCATTTTAATCCATCATTCAAAAAAAGAGATGATTCAGATTGCCAGCAAGCATGCAAAACGAACGAGTCTTTAAAAAATAATGTAAGAAAAAATTAAGAAATAAAGAAAACGATATTGTAATAAAAAGGAAATAAGAGTAATATAAAGACGGCATGAAATATAGAAGACATAAAAACTACCAGAATCAAATCGTAGTATCGCTAAAGACGGCGATACTTGGTATGAGACAGGTAGTTTTCTTTGCTTTCAGGTCTTTAGTGGCCATGCCATTGCATACAATAGAGATGTATTTTTAAGTATTAGCAGTATTTCGATTTACAAGATTACCAAAAAGGGAGGATTTGTTATGAAGGCAGACAGATTATTTCACCTAAAAGAGAATCACACAGATGTAAAGACGGAAGTGATTGCTGGTATTACGACATTTATGACGATGGCTTACATTCTGGCAGTCAATCCGACCATTTTAAGTGCGGCGGGGATGGACTCCGGAGCAATCTTTACGGCTACTGCATTAGCAGCTTGCATCGGTACCCTATGTATGGCACTGTTTTCGAATTATCCATTTGCACTGGCACCTGGAATGGGGTTAAATGCTTACTTTGCGTATACCGTAGTAGGCTCAATGGGATATTCGTGGCAGATAGCACTGGCGGCAGTATTTGTGGAAGGTATTATCTTTATCCTGCTGTCTTTAACAAAAGTACGGGAAGCGGTCTTTAATGCGATCCCGAGGACACTTAAGCATGCGGTTGCCGTAGGCATCGGTTTATTTATTACATTCATTGGATTGCAGAACGCGCATATTGTAGTAGATAGTTCTACATTAGTAACCGTATTTTCCTTTAAGAATTCCAGAGAAGCCGGTACATTCCATACGGAAGGCATTACGGTGCTTCTAGCACTGATTGGTATTTTAATTACGGCAGTACTAGTAATTAAGAAAGTAAAAGGCAATATCTTATGGGGCATCTTAATCACTTGGATACTGGGAATGATCTGTCAGGCTACACATTTGTACAGGCCTGATGCAGCAGCCGGATTTTATAGTCTGTTCCCGGATTTTTCAAATGGGATTTCGATTCCTTCTATTGCATCTACCTTTGGAAAAATGGACTTTTCCGAAATGTTTACCGGAAAATTTTTGATTGTGGTATTTGCTTTCTTGTTTGTTGATATGTTTGATACATTAGGAACCTTAATTGGAGTTTCCTCGAAGGCAGGAATGCTTGATTCGGAAGGGAAACTGAAACGAATCAAAGGCGCGTTACTTGCAGATGCAGTTGCAACTTCAGCCGGTGCTGTACTTGGTACTTCTACCACAACGACTTATGTGGAAAGTGCATCTGGTGTATCCGAAGGCGGAAGAACAGGACTTACTGGTATCACGACCGCTTTGCTATTTTTAGTATCCTTATTCTTATCCCCGATTTTCTTAGCAATTCCTTCTTTTGCTACAGCACCAGCATTGGTACTAGTTGGTTTCTTCATGCTGTGTTCGGTAGTACATATTGATTTTAATGATTATTCGGAAGCAATTCCGGCATTTATCACCATTATGGCAATGGCATTTATGTATAGTATTTCAGAAGGCATTGCAATGGGGGTTATCTCTTATGTGATAATTAATTTAGTAACAGGTAAAGCTAAACAGAAGAAGATAAGCGTTTTGATGTATGTTTTGGCGGTTTTATTTATTTTAAAATATATTTTAATTTAAGTATTGCAAAAAAGTGTAGGGTATGTTAGATTAGTCAGAAAAATCATTCTGTGCCCGTTCACTGTATGAATATTTTGCAGAGTGGATGAGAGCTTGTCAGAAAACAGAAGCAGAAAGGAAGAAGTAGTTTGTATCAGAAAAAATTAGCCGATGTTGCACTAGGAAAAGAAAAAGCAGAGCTGGTATTAAAGAATGCCAATGTGATTCAGGTATTGACAAATGAGATTATAACAGCGGATATCGCCATCGAGGATGGAGTGATTGCAGGTGTTGGGGTATATTCAGGTGTTGCGGAAGTTGATATGACGGGAAAATATGTGAGCCCTGGATTTATCGATTCGCATCTTCATCTAGAATCAACCTTAGTGAATCCGGCCGAGCTGATTCACTGTGCAAGCAGACAGGGAACCACTGCCTTTGTGGTAGATCCTCACGAAGCCGCCAATGTAAGCGGACTGAAGGGAATTGATTTTATCTTAAATGAAACAAAAGATTCCAAAGCCAATGTGTATGTCATGGTTCCATCCTGCGTTCCGGCAGCAGAATTCGAAGATAATGGATTTGCCTTAACAGCGAAAGAAATGGAGCCTTATCTGAAAAATGAACGTGTCTTAGGCTTAGGGGAAGTAATGGATTGCAAGGCAGTGCTAAATGCAGATGAGATTATGATTGAGAAGCTTCGCATGTTCCAGAAGAATGGAAAGATCATTGATGGGCATGCGGGCTTCTTAGGAATACATGAGACGAACTGTTATGTACTTTCCGGAATTCAGACGGATCATGAGTGTCGTTCCTATGAAGATGCACTTCGTGAGATGCGTGCAGGCCTCTGGGTACTGGTAAGAGAAGGCACAGCAGCTAAGAACTTAGAAGGTATTCTATCTGGTGTCATCAAAAATCATAATTCCGTGGAACGTTTAGCATTCTGTACCGATGACAAGCATATTGAAGAAATCAATGCAAACGGACATATCAGTAATAATGTGCGCAAAGCCATTGAACTTGGCCTTGCTCCAATCGAGGCAATTAAGATTGCTACTTATAATGCAGCACAGTGCTATGGATTACGCAATCAGGGAGCGATTGCACCGGGATATGAAGCAAACTTAGTTGTATTATCCGATCTTGAAAAAGTCGTAGTAGAGGATGTCTATTTTAAAGGCAGTAAGATTGAAGAAAAGCTGATCAAAGAGGAACGCGAGATTCCAGCAGAGCTTTTAAATACGGTGCATGTAAAGATTGATAAGAAAGAAGAGCTTGCATTAGCAATGACAGAAGAGTTTGCAAATGTAATGGAAGTAATTCCAGGAGAAATTCTGACAAGAAAAAGATACGAAGCCGTTACTGTAGAAAATGGGTACTTTAAAGCAGATGAAAGCTTCCAGAAGATAGCCGTATTAGAGCGCCATAAGAAGACCGGAAAGATGGGAATCGGTATCGTGAAAGGATTCCATGTATGCGGAGGAGCGATTGCATCAAGCGTCGGACATGACTCTCATAATATTATTGTGATTGGTGATGATGATGAAGACATGTTCCGGGCAATCAAAGAGTTAGAACGCACAGGTGGCGGTTATACGATTGTGCAGCATGGAAAGGGACCGGAAACCCTTCCACTTGAAATCATGGGATTAATCAGTAGAGAGGATTATCAGACAGTGAATAAGAAGTCAGCTAAGATGTTATCCCTCGCTCATGAAATGGGGGTTCCAGAAGGAATTGATCCATTTATCACACTGTCGTTCTTATCTCTTCCGGTTATCCCAAGCCTTCGAATTACAGCAAGAGGTATTTATGATGTAGAAGCAGGAAAATTTATTGGTATTAGTGAAATACGATAGATAAAAATGGAAAAAAGGAAATAATAAGGTAATAAATGGTTATTTCATAAAGAACTCCTGAATTTTAGCCGATATATATCAATGGAAATAAATATATGTTCTATTTTGGAAGGTTTCCTTCTCTCGGATGAAGGGGAAGTGTTAGTGCACACAAATCCAGAATTACTGAATGTAGAAGATGCAAAGCAGCTTGCTGTACAGCCTGATAGTGAAGCAGGTAAAGCAAATGAACAGATAAAGCAGAAGATGATTTCTTTAGAATCTGGATTTGGGGAATGGATTTATGAGGCGGATGGGACTGCGCAGTTTATTGCCTATGCACCGATCCCTTCTACAGAGTGGTCCGTTGCTATTATGGAAGAACAGAGCATTTTGGCTGGAGTTATTAATGCGCAGAGAACTAAGAATGCAGGAAAAATTCTCCCGATTTTCTTAATAGGAACCGTAGCGATCTGGATGATAGCAAGAGAATTAAGTAGTCGAATCAGAACAATCACAGAGCATTTAAATATTTTAGAGACAGGAGATTTCTCTAAACCAGTGCCTGAAAAATTACTGAAATTAAAGGATGAACTTGGAGCTGCCGGACATTCCATGGCAAAGATGCAGCAGTCTGTAGGAGCGGTCTTGATAGTATTGAAAGACAGCGTGGCCGTAATGGATTACAGAGCCAATGATTTACAGGAGGTATCAGGAAACGTACAACAGGTAACAGAAGGAATTGCTGCTTCCACAAATCAGATGGCCATTGGTGTTCAGGAACAGTCCAATGATTTAGTGAATATACTAGAAGTTATTAATGAGTTTGGCTTAAAACTTGAAAATGTAATTGAACAGCTTGAAACAGTAGAGATGAATACGCAGTCAGTGAATAAAGAAGTGGATCATGGCAACCAGAATGCAAAGGAATTACGTGCATCGGTAGAATCTGTGAATCAGTCCTTTATTGGATTCACGAAAAAGATTAACGAGTTAAGTGACAACATCAAAGAAATCACAGCTTCTACGCAAGAAATCGCAGGATCGGCAGAAAGCATGAATGAAACCGTAAGAGGCGTGGAAGTGGCAGCACAGAGCCTAAAACAGGTATCAGATGAGTTCACACAGCAGGTTGCGAAATTTACCATTTAACAAGATAGAATAGAGCAGCAAAAAGAGAGCAGAAAATAGTCGTTATTATCTGCTCTCTTTTTTGCGTAGAAAAGTAGGAATGGAAAGGATGGAAGAAATATGCTTTCTATGTTATAATGAAGTCTGGCTTGGAAGGAATACAAGCAAATAAGATGAATAAATCACAGGAGCTGGACAGATGAAGATAGGAGTTTTTGATTCTGGGATTGGGGGCCTTTCGGTATTAGAATATGCACTGAAGGTACTTCCGAATGAACAGTTTATATATTATGCGGATCAGAAGCATGTTCCATATGGGGAAAAGACAAAAGAACAGATTATGGGATATGTGGATGAGGTCGTTTCGTTTATGCTAAAGCAGGGCGTAAAGGCCATTGTGGTAGCCTGCAATACAGCTACTAGTGTAGCAATTAATGAAATCCGGAAAAAGTACACGATTCCGATTATCGGAATGGAGCCAGCGGTAAAGAAAGCAATCGACCTATATGGAGACAAGAGAGTATTTGTTACAGCGACACCAGTTACGGTAAAAGGCGACAAGATGAAGTGTCTGATTGAGAAGGTAGATAAGGAACATTTAGTGGATTTGCTCCCTCTTCCAAAACTGGTTCGATTTGCAGAGCAGGGAATATTTGATACAGATGAAGTGACAGACTATCTAAGAGAGGTTTTTAAAGAGTTTGATGTAGAGGAATACGCTTCATTAGTGTTAGGATGTACACATTTTAATTATTTTAAAGATAGTTTTCGTAAGGTTCTTCCGGAGAATGTTCATTTCGTGGATGGAAATGAAGGAACTATTCAGCAGCTGATCCGAAAGCTAGAGGAAATCGACGGTTTAGAAATGCAGGCCCCTACGGTAGAATTTTATTCCTCCGGAGAGAAAATCGTGGATGAGGAAAGAATTGCTCAGATAACAGCACTTCTTAAGCGTCTTGAACGGATGCGCGAGGTACAATAAGAAAATAGACGAAAGGACGAAAACAATGAAAAAGTATATTTATCTTTGTTTCACTTTATTTATGGCAGGAATGCTATTAATGGGATGTGGAAAGACGGAATCAGGCAGTGATGAAAGCCTTACCCCAATTCCCGAAGAAGAACTGCTAACCGGTCTTCATCATGTGGAGATTGAGGTACAGGATTATGGAACTATTTCTGTAGAATTAGATGCGGATCATGCGCCAATTACAGTTACGAACTTTATCAATCTTGCAGAAAGCGGATTTTATGACGGACTTACCTTCCACCGTATTATAAACGGGGTTATGATGCAGGGCGGTGATCCAATGGGAGATGGAACTGGAGGATCGGACCAGAAGATTAAAGGGGAGTTCTCAAGCAACGGAGTAGACAATCCTCTGTCCCATACAAGAGGCGCTATCTCTATGGCAAGAACCAATATACCGAATAGTGCAAGCTCCCAGTTCTTTATCGTTCAGCAGGATTATACTTCCTGGGATGGGAAGTATGCGGTGTTTGGTTACGTGACTGAAGGAATGGACATTGTGGATCAGATCTGTGAAAATGCTATTGTTCAGGACAATAACGGAACCGTTTATAAAGAAGATCAGCCAGTCATTACGACTATTCGTGTCATTGATTAAGAATAATAACGGATATTTCTTATAGGATTTTTGATATATTTACGAGATACGCTTAGTAGATAAAACAAAAGTCATATGTGAAGTTTAAGATAATAACAATATTAAGCCGGGAATTTTCGGATTATCAGACCTTAGGAGGGAAGATGATTCGGAAATTCCCGGTTTTTATTTAAAGTCAGATTATAGATAATTATGGTAAAAACATACAAAAGATGTTACAATAGGGAAAAGAAATAATAAAAAGACATATGACAGGAGGAGAATACAATGGGGCTGTTTGATCGCTTTAAGAAAGGAAAGAAGGTAGAAGAGCATAAAGAGATAGTAAGAAGTAAAGGGGAAGATTCTACAATAGAGTCTAATCATATCGTAGAAGGTGCAAGTAAAGAGGAGCCGAAAGAGGCAGCACTGGGTAATTCAGGGGAAGAGGGAATTTCAGAGGCAAGTATAACAACCGAAGCAGTACATAAAGAGTCAGAAGAAGTAGAGTCACAGCAGGTAGAAACACAACAGGTAGAAGCACAACAAACAGAAACACAACAGATAGAATCGCAACGAGCAGAATCACAGAAGGGTTCAGAACCACAAAAGCAAGCATCTGTTCCAATTACATTAGAGAGAAAGAATGAAATTGGCTCGATTATTTTCCAAAAGGAAATCACGAAGGAGATGCTTGAAGGTCTTTCTATCCAGGAAGAGATCTTTCTGCTTATTAGTTTAAGACATTTTAGAGAACGTTTTCCGCAGGCGGATTTTGAGAAGAATGAGAAAGTCTTATATGACGGGCTGCTTGAGAAAATCAAGAATGCAGATACATTATACATGACTTTTGATAAAGCAACGCATTTTCCATTTATCAATGCCGGATATGTGGATATTTACTCGAAGGAGGAGTATGCCAAGGAAGCAGCAGAGTATTATGAGAAGAAGAATTATCGTCCACTCGAAGTAAAGGAAGTACAGGCAGATAAAAGTAATCAGCCACAAGGCATGCAGATATTCGCATGGCTTTATTATCTGGGCTTAGAAAAGATAATGATTGATAATGGCAAATATAAGATGGAGATTAAACGGGAAGAAATCCTTCCGCCTCCAGATTATACAGGAGTACCTAAAATCTCAGTCCCGGTAATCAATCCTAAGTTACGCTATACAATCATCAATTTCTTTGAGGAAGTGAAGTGGCGTGTTAACTATCCACAGAGAAAGGAACGAGTAGAACAAAAGGAAAGCAGGATGATTGAGGAAATCTGCAAGGGAAGATACTTAGTTCCAATGAAGCAGGATGGGAAAGCCGAGAAGATTGGCGAGAATAAGGTAGTCATGAAAGAAAGAGGCACAATTATGTTTGCAAAGCTAGTGAATACCGAGCAGGCATCCTTTGTTCCGCTTTTTACAGACTGGATGGAATTTCAGAAAGCGTATGATAAAAAAGAATGGAACGGTATGATTATTTCCATTATGGATGCAATCACGCTTGCAAAAAATGATGGAGTTGTAATCAATCCTCTAGGAGAAAATCTGATCTTAAATCAGAATAGCATGGAAGAAATCAAGAAGCAGTTTAAGATACAGATCAAACAAGACACGAAATATGAAACGAAATAAGAAACGAGATAAGAAACCACCTAGCTTCTTTAAAATGACTGTCTGCAAAAAAACGGTAGAATCTGTCTGATACACTGGATAGACTGGCACTGTAACAGAGGCGAAAGGATGCGGTCATAAACCTTACAAAAATGTACGATTGGTGTAAGGTGTATCAATGGTGCGTCATGTTAGCTTATTTTATAATAGTGAATGAAAGAAAGGCCCAGAAAGAATAATTTTGACCTATTGATAGAAGAGAGTGACTATTATGAAATATCGTGTGATACGAAGAGCATTACTTGGTATTCTGTTTGCAGCAGGAGTTGTGATTGGAGCGGTAGCACTTCCTGTGATTGCTACCGGATATCATATGTATAAAGAAGCGGTTGATGAAAAGCCAGTACAAGAAGTGGTAGAGACATTAAAACAGAGTGATTCTTATATTCCACTAGAGCAGATATCCGATGATTTTATAGAGCTGGTGATTGATAATGAAGACCATCGGTTTTATTATCATCCGGGATTCGATCCAATCGCAATTACAAGGGCAGTTTACTATAATTTAAAAGCAGGTGCCTATGTACAGGGAGCAAGTACCATCACGCAGCAGTTAGCGAAGAATCTTTATTTTAGCTTTGAGAAGCGGATGGAGAGAAAAGTAGCGGAATTATTTGTGGCTGTGGAGTTAGAGTGTATGTACACCAAGGATGATATCCTAGAATTATATTGCAACGTAATCTATTTTGGAGAGAACTGCTATGGCATTCAGAGTGCTGCCCTTCATTACTATGACTGCACGCCGGCAGAACTTACGAAGGATCAGGCAGAAGCGCTTGTATACACCATAAAATGTCCGACAAAATATAATCCGAATGCGAGAGCGAAACAACAGGAAGAAAAACAGCTGGCACAAAAGATTATGTGGGATTTGGAAATAAACCCCTTGACGGATTTCTGACAAAGTGGTAGAGTGAAGATAATATAAGAAATGCAAGGAAAGAAAGAAGTACAGTCTGCGGAACATACAGAGAGAAGGACAATTGGTGGAAGTCCTTTATGGAAAGCAGGTTGGAAAACCATTCTGGAGCCGTGGTGCTGAACGTAGTAGTAAGCATTGCCGTATGTCTGCGTTAAAGACTAGGATTTGTCAGAATCTGAAGTGAAAGAATAAGGTGGAACCGTGCACGTACTGCACCCTTATATATGGCGTATGCCATGTATCGGGGTGTTTTTTAGTTGGCAGAAAGCAAGAATAAGGTTTCTTCTTATCGATGAAAACTCCGAAAAAAGAATAGACAGTATCCGGAGTATTGGGGAAGATATGTGTTCTCAGAAGATTTCTTATATTTGTGTAAGAATGATCATTCCGAACGATAAAGCATCTGGTTTTAGCCGGATGACAGAGTTTTACCCGAATGTGGGCAAATCAATAGGAAAAGGAGAGACATATTATGAAAGTCGAGTTAAAAGATGGCTCAGTAAGAGAGTATGACAAAGAACAGTCTGTATTGGAAATCGCAAAGGATATCAGTAAAAATCTTGCCAAAAAGGCTTATGCCTGCAAGGTAGACCATGAAGTATGTGATATTCGTACTATCATTTCAAAGGATTGTAAATTAGAGATTCTGACCTTCGAGGATGAGGAAGGAAGAGCGGCTTACCGTCATACTGCATCCCATATATTAGCTCAGGCCATCAAACGGCTGTATCCGGATACAAAGCTTGCAATCGGACCATCCATTAAAGATGGATTCTACTATGACTTTGAGTTCGCGAAGCCATTTACACAAAGCGATCTAGGCGCGGTAGAAAAGGAAATGAAGCGCATCATAAAAGAAGATGAGAAACTGATACGTTATACACTTCCAAAGCAAGAAGCTTTAAAGAAAATGCAGGAACGTAACGAACCATATAAGGTGGAACTGATTGAAAATCTGCCGGAAGGCGAAGAAATCTCCTTCTATGATCAGGGCGAATATGTGGATCTTTGTGCCGGACCGCATGTAGAAAGCACAGGGAAAATCAAGGCAGTGAAGCTGATGTCTTTGGCTGGTGCTTACTGGCATGGGGATGAGAAGAATAAGATGTTAACCAGAATCTACGGTACCGCTTTTGAGACAGAGGAAGCCCTCAAGGATCATCTTGCCATGTTAAAAGAGGCCGAGGCAAGAGACCACAGAAAGCTTGGCAAAGAGTTAGGCCTGTTCATTATATTGGATGAGGGACCGGGATTTCCATTCTTCCTGCCAAATGGAGTGGTATTAAAGAATCTGCTAATTGATTACTGGAGAAAAATCCATCAGAGAGAGAATTACCTAGAAATCTCTACGCCAATGATTTTAACAAGAAAGCTGTGGGAAACAAGTGGGCACTGGGATCATTACCGTCAGAATATGTATACGACATCTATTGAGGAAGAGGACTTCGCGATTAAGCCAATGAACTGCCCAGGCGGCATGTTAGTATATAAATCCCAGATGCATTCTTACAAGGAATTGCCGCTTCGTATTGGAGAGCTTGGTCTGGTACACCGTTGTGAAAAATCCGGCACTCTGCACGGTCTGATGAGAGTAAGATGCTTCACACAGGATGATGCTCATATCTTTATGATGGAATCCCAGATGGCGGATGAGATCAAAGGGGTTGTAAGACTGATTGATGAAGTATACAAGAAATTCGGTTTTACGTATCATGTAGAGCTGTCCACACGTCCGGAAGATTCCATCGGCAGTGATGAGGACTGGGAAGCAGCTACGAATGCATTAGAGAAAGCATTAAAAGAGATGAATCTGGATTATGTAGTAAATGAAGGGGATGGCGCCTTCTACGGACCAAAGATCGATTTCCATCTTAAAGATTCCCTCGGCAGAACATGGCAGTGCGGAACGATTCAGTTAGACTTCCAGCTTCCGCTTCGCTTTGAAGCAGAATATATCGGAGCAGACGGAAAAGCACATCGTCCGATTATGATCCATCGTGTTGTTTTGGGTTCCATGGAACGTTTTATTGGAATCTTAATCGAGCACTATGCCGGCAAGTTCCCATACTGGTTAGCTCCGGTACAGGTAAAAATCCTTCCAATCTCCGATAAGTTCGTAGGATATGCAAAAGAAGTGGAAGCACAGCTAAAGAGCAGCGGAGTTCGTGCAGAAGTGGATAGTCGGGATGAGAAGATCGGCTATAAGATAAGAGGAGCGCAGATGCAGAAGGTTCCTTATATGTTCGTAGTCGGTGCAAAAGAGGAAGAAAGCCATACGGTAGCTGTCAGAGAACGAGATCAGAGCGAATCCAAGGAAATGGCAGTGGAAGAGTTCTTAAAGATAGTAGAGAATCAATAAATTGGTGTCACGCTGCTTGTAAACGGGCAGGAAGATAAACAAAAGAGGCTTTGAGCCGAAACAAAGAGGGGCTGCCGAATTAACTGTATTTCAATGGTTAATGCGACAGCCCCTTTTTGTTTCAAAGAGAGAAAATGTATTAATTATAGAAACAAACAAAAAAATATAAAAAAGTGGTTGACAAACGCTTTTTTATATTATATAATAATTCTCGCATCACCGATGTGAAACAAATAAATATGCACGAGTGGCTCAGTGGTGGAGTATCGCCTTGCCAAGGCGAGGGTCGCGGGTTCGAATCCCGTCTCGTGCTTGCTAATAAGAAGAGGAAATCTAGATTGATCTGGATTTCCTCTTTTTTTGCATTTCAAAAGATTAATTAAGCACCCATAATCACGCCTCATTTCCGTTCGTTTGTAATGCAGTATTTTGGGCTGTTTGTAATGTGATATTTCCCGATGAGACAGCAGTAGAATCCGAGTTAAGCCGTTTCCGCTAAGCACTCGGTGTGAGGCGGTAGTTTTTTTGCAAGTAGATACCATAGGTATAATATCAGATGGATCGAGTATATTTAGTTGACGGTTTTATCCCGGGAGAGTAATATATTGATTGGTTACATTAATTGGAAAAAATAATATTAAAATGTGGAGTACCGATTAAAAGAAGGAGTGGTATGATGTCAGTTATAAAAGGCTTAGAATGGACGTTCAACACAGTAGCAAGCGAATACGACAAATGGAATCCTACTTATTTGGACGGATATATTTACACGCAACATTTTCTTATGTATCAGGATGATGAGCCGAGAACATTGTATGGAAATTACCTGTTTAAATTTGAAAATGGCAGGGTGACGGAAATCTATCAGGAAGCGTAAAAGATATTTTGTGAATTAGAAAAGTCTTAGTCGTAAAATCAGTTAAAAAATGTTACAATGGGAGAGCAATTTCATATGATAGGGATTCTATGAAAAAAGAAAAGAACAGATATGAGGTACAAAAATGCAAAAAAGATATAAAAAATTGTGGATTGCTCTTGCGATTATTGGGATTGTCCTGATTGGATCGGTAATCGGCTGCACGGCATACATAAATGATTATTATCATGCAGAGGATATGGCAGTTACATGTATGGCCGGAACGGATACAGTCACAGTGACGACACTTGAGAATAAGAATATTGTATTTGCACCAGAAAATCCGAAGGAAGGCTTTATCTTCTATCCGGGCGGAAAGGTGGAGTATACGGCATATGCACCATTAATGGAGGAACTTGCAAAGCAGGGTTTTTTATGTGTGCTGGTGAAGATGCCGGCAAACTTAGCAGTATTTGATTCCAATGCTGCAGATGGAATACAGGAACTGTATCCGGGGATTGAGAACTGGTATATCGGAGGGCACTCTTTAGGCGGTGCGATGGCAGCATCCTATGTATCAAAGCATGTGGATGAGTATGAGGGATTAGTATTGTTAGCTGCTTATTCAACTGCGGATTTAGCAGAGAGCGGACTAAATGTAATCACGATTTACGGAAGTGAAGATGGTGTATTAAATCGGGAGAAGTTAGAGAAGTATGAGAATAACCTTCCGGCTGATGCAAAGACCGTAATCATCCAAGGGGGCTGTCATGCTTATTTCGGATATTATGGAGAGCAGGATGGTGACGGGACTGCTACCATTACGAAAGAAGAGCAGATTCAAAAGACTGTTGAGGCAATTCTGAATAATGAATAAAATGGTTAACGAATCAGCGAAACCAAGGTTTGCTTAAGAAAATAAAGAATTATAAATGAAGTAAAAAAGGATGCTGCACGAATTTCCGGGAGGAATCATGTGCAGCATCCTTTTCATATGTTATGAATTACGTTCTATTACAATCTGAGGTGGATTATTTTGTGAAACAGCCCAGACAGCAGCCATTACATCCGAATAAAAAATTCTCTTCCTGTCATACTATTATTTTACGAAAAAGATCAGAAGTGGAGAAAAAACATGACATATCGAGCACACATTGCAGGAGCACTGGTATTTGGAGCGGGCTTATGTTATTTGGAAGAGAGGGCAGGAATAGCGTGGAATCCGATTATTGTTGCGGCAGGCTCAATCCTAGGCGGATTGCTGCCGGATATCGATATCCCCAGGTCCTTTATCGGAAGTCGTGTGAAATGGCTCTCAAAAAGGATTCATAAAAGATTCGGACACAGGACACTTACGCATAGTCTGCTGTTTCTCGCTGCAATGACGATGTTGTTTGGAATGCTGGATTATAACCTGGGACTTTCCGTCGGAGTGGGAGTCTTAAGTCACATCGTGTTAGATATTCTGACACCGGGGGCAAGAGGGGTGGCATTATTCTATCCGGTTTCAAAAAAAAGAGTGTATCCCCGGATTCGGAAAAGACGAAGATAAAGATAAAGAGAAATATTATAGAGAGCGAGTTTTCGTATTTTAGAGGAAAAAAGTAGAAAATATAATGCAGTATGGTATAATTTACATGATGCCGTATTTTTGGCATAGTCAGGAAAGCAAAAGACAGGGGGGATACAATTGAAACGTTTGTGGGAGTTTTCCAAACCATACGTATTACATGTGATAACAGCTGCCATATGCAGTGTTATAAGTGCATCCGCAGGTGTATGGGTAATCGATATTTTAAAAAACCTGATCAATCAGAGTCTGACCGGGAAAATGGATGGGATGGCAGCTCAGATTGGAAAGGGAGCTGTTGTGATTGTGTTAGGCATGGCAGCAAGTTATCTCGTTATTCAGATGACCGGATATTTCAGTGCCGGTGTGCTTCGAGATATCAGGAAAGCTACGATGGAACATGTGGTAAAGCTATCACCAGATTTTATGGAAAAGAACAATTATGGAGATATGATTGCCAGAATGTCCTCGGATGTGGAAGGAATTGCAGCATACTTAAGTACTTATTTTAAAGACTGTCTGTATATGCCAATCATGGTCATCATTTATTGTGTTTATTTATTTTCCGTCAATGTGACTCTGGCACTGGTGTGCCTTGTTCCACTTTGCATTCTTGTTCCACTCAGCATCAAATTGCTGGAACCGATCAAGCGCAGTCAGATGGAATATGTACAAAAACTAGGCGAAACCAATAATAATATACAGGAAGTATGTGATGGGATTGCAGTTGTGAAATCTTACGGACTGCAGAAAGTGTTAAGCAAGAAATACTTTGAAGATCTGCATAAGACACTTGTCATTTCCAAAGTAAATGATTTAAGACAGTATAATGCAGCACCGGTATCCATTCTTATTGCAGAACTTCCGGTAGCAGCAGCGCTATGCGTGGGCGGTACGTTTGTTTTTCAGGGGAAAATAACATTAGGTGTGCTTGTAGCATTTATCAGTGTTATGAAGAACTTAATTGATCCGATGACAAGCGCTTATCAGCTAGTGGTCAGAAGCAAGCTTGCTTTTGTATCCGTAAAGCGTGTGTTCTACATATTAGATACGAAACCGGAGTGGAATGAAAAGGAAGAAGAAAAATCTGCTCCACAAGCCGAAGTCGCATTAACCAATGAAAAGACTGCCTCAAAAGCGGAGATTGAAATGTCAAAGGCAGGAGAAGAAGAACAGGAAATCTTCAAGCTTTCTCATGTAAGTTTTGCCTATCATGGAATGCTAGAAAAGAAAAATGCGCTGGAAGATATCAGTGCCGTAATTAGAAAAGGCGAGAAAACCGCATTTGTTGGAAGAAGCGGAGGCGGAAAAAGCACCCTTCTTAAGTTATTGTATAAGCATTATGAGATCTCAGAAGGCGACATTTTCTTTAAAGGAATTAATTATAAAAAAATGAATCCGAACGCATTAAGACATCAGATTGCCCTTATTTCACAGGATGTATATCTGTTTCCAATCAGCATTGCGGATAATATCCGAATCGGAAAGCCGGATGCTACCGAGGAAGAAGTTGTGGAAGCTGCCAAACTTGCGAATTGCGATGAATTTATCCGGAAACTGTCGGATGGCTATCAGACACTTGCAGGCGAGAAAGGAAGTACCCTGTCCGGCGGGCAGAGACAGCGAATCTCCATTGCAAGAGCAATTTTAAAGAACAGCGATGTGATCTTATTAGATGAACCGACGTCTGCGTTAGATCCAGAGTCTGAGCACCTTGTAAATGAAGCCATTGACCGGATTACAAAAGGAAAGACGGTCGTAGTGGTGGCACACCGTATGTCGACGATCGTAAACTCCGATCAGATTCTTGTAGTAGATGCAGGGCGTATTGCAGAACAGGGCAGACACAATGAACTGATGGAGCAGAACGGAATCTATGCACAGCTGTATCGAGAGTATACAAAGGAAGGGGTAGCATAAGATGGATGATATCAAACGACTGATCCGCTATATGAAGGATCGAAAAGGAAAGTATTTTGCCATTCTTATCGTGACACTTGCTGTTGCCATGATTATGGAATTGGTATATTCCTATATGTATAAGATGGTATTCAACTCGATTGAATACCAGGATGAGGCACTGTTTCGGCGCGCCGTGATTTTGTGTGTCACCGTCCTTATGTTTCGCCTGGTCCAGCCTTACCTTCGTTATTTTGAAATGAAGCAGGTTCGAATGATTGTATTTTCCATTAAGTTGCAAATGTTTGACAAGCTGACGGGACTTACCATGCATTACTTCGAAGAGCATCATAGTGGAGATACCTTAAAGCGTCTGAATCAGGATGCCAATGAATTAAAAGAAACGTATTTCAGCAGAGTCTATCAGCTCTTTGTTTTAATTTGTCGAGGAGCCGCCGCCATAATCGCTATGATTATTTACAGCCCGCTTCTTGCATGCATATCCATCCTGTTCTCTTTGACTTCCGTAGTCATGTCCGTGTGGATCAATAAAGTCATCAAACGAATGAGCAAAGAGATTCAGAAAAACGTAGCCAAGCTGACCGAACGCCTTGTAGACATATTCTCCGGATTTCTCATTCTTAAGATGTACGAAGGGGCCAGCATAATCAAAGAGCGTTATGAAGAAGCCAATGATGATGTAAGAATGGGAATGCGAAAACGTACGCAGGTCATGTCCTTATTAGAGATGTTATCTTTCTTAATCGGCATGGTCGGCAACTTCGGAACGATTCTAATCGGTGTATTCTTAGTTACAAAAAATAAGTTAGATTACGGTACAGTTATGGGTGTCGTCACTCTTCAGATGAGCGTATCCAACATGTTTCAGTACTTAGGAAGTGCTCTTACAAGTTTCACCTCATCCATAGCCGAGGCACAGCGAGTATTCGATTTCCTTGAGCTAAATGAGATGGAAGAAAACGAGCAAAAGGCAGGAGTATCAGCTTTAGATGGTAGCAAAGGCATTGATTTTAAAAGCGTATCCTTTGCGTATCCTGGCGGTGAACCAGTCATTCAGAACTTAAACCTTCATGTCAAACCAGGGGAACGTGTCATGCTGACAGGGGAATCCGGATGTGGCAAGAGTTCCTTATTAAAGATGCTGCTTCGTTTCTACGATCATAAAGAAGGTACCATAGAGCTCTTCGGAAGAAACATAAGAGACTACAGCTTAGAAGAACTTCGCAAGCTAATCACCTATGTACCTCAGGAAAGCTACCTGTTTCATGGAACTGTACGCGAGAATATCGCATATGGCTTCGAAGGAGCCGACGAAGAATCCATTCAAAAAGCAGCAAAGCTCGCATATGCCGATGAATTCATCCGCCAGATGCCAGATGGCTATGATACGATCTTAACAGCAGGAGGAAAGAATCTTTCAGGCGGACAGCGCCAGCGAGTAGCCATTGCAAGAGCCTTCTTAAAAGATTCACCGATCCTTCTTTTAGATGAACCGTCTTCTGCACTTGACGTAGAAAGCGAACAAAAAATCAATCAGGCTATCCGCCACCTCATGTCCTCCAAGATCGTTCTTATGGTTACCCACCGTACCACTTCTTTTGAAGATTTTGACCGACGATTTGTAATGGAATCGCAGAGTCGAGCATGACGGGTAAGATTCGGGGGAGACTTAAGGGGCTTGGTTCCGGATGTTCGGACGCATGAGCGGACAGAAAAGGTCCGGCGTCTTTGCCTATCAGACAGGAAAATCGTCTGTCTGCTATTCAAAGACGCCGGACCTTTTCTGTTCGTCATGAGCCGGACATCCCGGAACCAAGCCCCTTAAGTCTCCCCCGAATCTTAGCCCATCATGCTCTCCCGCAGATTCCCAGCCGCACATAACAAGGTGGCGCCGGGGAAACTCTTGTAAAAGTAAGAAGGGAAACTGATAGCGGTGGGTAAGAGGAGAGGACCCCTCACACCATACTGTATTTAGTGAGTGGCACTGCTAGAGTAAAATAGTGTAAAAGAAAATATAGTGCAATATAGTAAGAAATTAGGCGGAAAATTTATTAGATACAAAATCTCAGTCATCCCTCGATTCCGTCACCCTTACAGCGGAGCACGACAGTGCCGCCAACTGTCCAGGTAAATTAGTGGGAAAAAGGATAGAGGGGGAAGAAGAGGCGGTGACGTGTGATGTGATATGAGTTCCGGAATGTCCGGCTCATGACGAACAAAAAGAGGCAGGAATCTTTGAATAGCAGACAGATGATTTTACTGTCTGACAGGCAAAGATTCCTGCCTCTTCTTCCCCCTCTATCCTTTTCGTGCCCTTTATTTCTCTCTTATTTCGGCAAGGGTAGTTTGGATTTCGGCCATTTTCTTGTCGTCGAGTGGGTAGAACTTCATTGCGATAATAGAAGCAACCCAGCCGATGATTGGAAGGCCTAAATATACGAACATAGTCAGCCAGAAAATAGTGTTAGAAGATGGATCTCCAACCTGTGGAAGAGTTGTTTTGTATCCAACCATAGCAAGTAAGAAACCAACAATAGTAGTAGCAAAAGCGGAAATAATCTTATCAACAAAAGAGAATAGAGTTCCAAGCATACCAGGAATATAGCGTCCAGTACGGTAAGTTTCATAATCAGCACAGTCTGCGATCATTGGAATTACGATGTTAGAAGAAATAGATTTAACACCAGTAAAGATGCAGTGGATGATTAAGAATACGATAGTAGGAAGTGCAGCACTTCCAATCTTAGTTGGATCAAAGACTACAAATACAGCAACGTATAATACTGCGAACAGGATGGATAACCATGTATACTGTACAAGTGCTTTTTTACTACCTTGTTTCTGAGCAAGTTTGGTTCCAAGTAAAATAATAAGGATGCTTGGAATCAGTGTAATCATACTTAATTTCCCATAGAAGGAATAGTTACCGATAATAATACCAAATACTAAGATTACGATGGAAGAGTTTCCGGCTGCTGTCATGGCAAGTTTATCTGTAGAAGCTGCTACAACAAGCATCTGAATGGCACGGTTTCCTTTTAATACGGAAACATAATCTTTTACAGAAACTTTGGCACCTTTATCGCCAATACCCCAGTTTTCAGGAATGTCTTTTTTCCAAAGGGCTGCAATTGCGAATACAGTACAGATACCAGCAATGATAATAGAAGTTATTGCAAATTCCTGCATAGCGGCAACATTCAGCTCGCCGTATTTAGGCTGTAAGTAGTTGGACACATACATGGAAACGAGAGTCATCTGTAATAACATGTAGATTGCATCGCATCTTGTGAAAAGTGGTCTCTGTTTTGGATCATTTGTAATACAAGTCTGTCCGGATTTTGTACATGCTGTCTGGAATGTATATCCGATAATATAAAGCAGGTAAATTACAACAAAAGTAAATGCTCCGCTGCCAATGCCGACAAAGTACATCAGTAGAATAGAGATTGTCATAATTACATAGCCAAGAATAATCATTGGACGGAATTTTCCGAATTTGGAATGGGTTTTATCAATGATGAAACCAATGACAGGATCGGTTATAGCATCAAAAAAACGGGTTGCTGTAATAATGGAAGATGCTACTACAACAGCGATGCCATATCCCCCTACTGCTAAGTAAGTGACATACATCATAAGAAACATAAACATATTGGTTGCAGTGTTATTCAATGGAAAACACATGATTTGCCATAGCTTGGCACTATTATATTTTGGCTGCGTAGTTGTGTTCATAAACTATTTCCTCCCGTAGTCGCGGATATGTTTACCGAAGTCACGTGCTGCTTGTGAGAAGCAGTTGGTGCGGCACCAGAATCCTGAATTTTCATATTTCTTTTGTTTTTTGATTGATACAATTTTGTCTGGCCAGTAAATACGGATATGATGTTTGCTGTTCCGTAAGTGTTATCTATATTATACTGTGAAAAGTGCTTTGCAGATAGAACAAAACAGTACATAATTAGTATAAAACCGACATATATTATTAGAAGGTGCTATCAAAATTAGGCAAAATACCATATATTTGGGCCTTACGTACAGATGAAATATAAAAAAGTGATAAAGGAATGGACGAAATGAAGATGAAACAACTCAACCTTATGAAACAGCTTGTTACAAGATGTATTACTACAAACTTCATGTACTTCTTAGGAAAACATCCTGGAGTGATACAGTATCATAATGTATTTTTCCAAAGTGATTATCTTATGGATGACTTTGCGGAATGTTTTGAGAAATATAAGGCAGTGGGGGAAGAATACGGTATAACTACAATCGTGACATCATATGGCACGAATTTCTGTTCCATCTGCCTATCAAAGGAGAAACAGGAATATCTAGTGATAGGGCCGTTTTTAGATTGTGCGGTATCAGATTCATTGCTTAACGACGTTATTAATAATCATGGGCTTACGATTGAATATGCAGTTAAATTAAAGAAATGTTTTAATTCCATTCCGATTTATGATATCTCTCATATTAGCGGCATTTGCGAGGTCATTCGAGATGAGATTGTAAAGAAAGAGGAGTATCCGGAAAATACTCTTTTGGATTATCGAAGAGGTTCAGTCGAAACGGAAGATGGTATTGCTTTTAGGATGGAGATGGAGAAAAGCATTGCGTATCAGAGTATAGAGAAGCGATATGAGATTGAAGGAAAAATCCTGGAGGCTGTTGAAGAGGGAAATCTTCAAAAGGCACAGCAGGCATATCAGGAGTTTGAGGGATATGTGAAAGGAATGGTCCGGTGCAAGGATCCAATCCGTAATATAAAGAATCTTCTGATTGTTGCGAATACACTGTATCGGAAGGCGGCTCAGGCAGGAGGGGTTCACCCTGTGTATTTAGATGAGATTTCCGCAAAATGGTCAATGAAGATTGAACAGGCTAACAGCGAGGAAGCATTGTTGACAATGAAGCCACAGTTGTTGCGTGCTTATTGTTTGTTGGTAAGAAACCATTCTTTGGCACAGTATTCGCCGATTGTGAAGAAGGCGATTATGTATATTTTACTGAATTTGGGGACATCATTGTCCGTGTCTGAGGTAGCAAAGGAAGTGAATGTGTGTCCGGATTATCTGACTAGACTGTTTAAGAAGGAGGTCGGGGAGTCGGTGATTACATTTATTAATAAGAAGAGGATTGAGGCTTCCATTAAGCTGTTAAATACGACAACGCTGCCAATTCAGGTAATCGGCGATATGGTCGGCATCACCGACACTTCCTACTACAACAAACTTTTCAAAAAACAGATAGGGATGTCGCCTAAGCAGTATAGGGACAGTCTTTAGAGGGTATCGCACGCCCCGCCCCTACCGCATCTGCGACTGGGATGACGGGGGTGTATTCCGGCGCATAGCGTATCCGGATGTTCGGACGCACTACGTACAAATCGGGCGGAATCTTCGACTATCGGACAGGTAATTCGTCTGTCCGCTATTCAAAGATTCCGCCCGATTTGTTCGCAG
>CALZIE010000012.1 GCA_945787565.1 uncultured Lachnospiraceae bacterium | reverse complement strand
CCGGTGCTAGCGGAAGAAAAGAATAATGAAGAGCAGATTCGTATGTGTTTTGATGCATACCGATCAGAATGCTGGAAGACAGTAATTAATTAAGAACAGTTTTTTTAATGAAAGATGATTAGAAAATGGAGGACATCATGCATTTAGGAAGTATCTATTTAATAGCCAAAGATTTTGAAAAGTCAGTAAAGTTTTATGAGGCATTATTAGAGAGGCCAGTGTCTAAGAAGAATATGGATCGATTCGCGATGTTCAATTTTGAGGGAAACTGCATAGCAATCATGAATGCATATTTTGATAGTGACCATCCTGATCAAGTAGTACATAAAGGGGAATTTAATGAATATTTTGATGATTTACCGGAAATTGCGGCGCTGCCAAATTCCCGAAAGGTTGTCTTAAACTTTTGGGATGAGGATTTGAGAAAGGAATATAAGAGAGTAAAGGAATTAGCGATTTCAGATAATCTGACTCAAATAAAATATGTCTGCAATGTAGCTCCATATTATTATTTCCAATTGACAGATCCCGATGGAAATGTGATTGAGGTAACCGGTGATTATGTGCCGACAGAAGCAGAAGACGGCTGGGATGAAAAATAAGATTCCATTTTCTTTTTTATTTCTGTAAATTTACTATTGACCATTACGCGACGTCATAGCGTAAATTGATGTTATCAAAAGCAGGAGGGATAACATGAGAGCGGTAAAAGAGATTTCGGATGTTACGGGAATTAGTGTGCGCACACTTCATTATTATGATGAGATAGGTCTTTTAAAGCCGACAATTGTAAATGAAGCCGGATATGGATTTTGCAGTGTTTAGCAAAGAGGAGATTGATTCTTTATATGAATCGATGATTCAGAATATGGATCAGAAACAGTTACAGATACTGACAGATAAATATGGTGATTTGGAACATTTTCGGAAACATTTTACCGAAAATGCAGGAAGTGAAGAGGTACAGAAGAATTTTCAGAAAGTAGTCGAATGGTACGGAGATAAGAAGTCTGCGATGAATGCAGGGATGAATCCACCAAAAGAAGAAATTATGAAAGCGTATCAGAATCGAATGGATGAGATCTGTCGGAAACTCGCAGGAAAAAAGGGAACAGCTGTGAGTTCTTTTGAAGTGAAATCGCTAATTGGAGAATATGATTTTGTTGCAAAACAGCTGTTTCAGATGCCGGATGTGACGGAAATGATGATGGAGATGGCGGATGGATACCAAACCGATGAAAGATTGGGAAAAGCAATAGATGAGCAGTATGGTGAGGGAGC
The DNA here is from genome assembly GCA_945787565.1 of uncultured Lachnospiraceae bacterium. Classification (GTDB taxonomy): domain Bacteria; phylum Bacillota; class Clostridia; order Lachnospirales; family Lachnospiraceae; genus Lachnoclostridium. The sequence goes on along the minus strand of CALZIE010000012.1, from coordinate 27,821 downwards.
AGCGGAATATATTGCCTCCGCAATCTTGGAATTCTACAAAAAGACAGAGTAAATAACAAAAGAATAAATAGAAAAAAGATAAATACCAAAGGAATGCCGTACAGAGGACTTTAAAAATAGGACTGTGTACGGCACTCCAAGAATGAAGATAAGGCCTTGTTTGGTGTGTCTGTCAGACAGAGAAGATACTGTCTGTCAGATAACTCAAACAGGGCCTTTTGTCTGCTTCTATTTTAAGTGCAGCTTGACGGGAAAAAAGTGCAGGGTAGCGGTTAAGATATTGTGAAGAGATGGAATATTTAGTAAAATATGTTTAACAAAAAAAGGGAGAGCGGGGTGCGCATGAAGCTTACAATAAACCGGATTTTAGAAGGGGAAGATGAAGTGATTTTAAGATATCGTGAGATGACAAATGAAGTGGAACGAATCTTAAGAGCACTGAGGGCAGATGAAAAAAAGCTGATCGGACGACAGGAGAAAGAGCAGGTTATATTAGATCCGAAAAAGGTTTTATATTTGGAGAGTGTGGATCAATGGACATTTGCTTATACAGAAAACGGGGTTTACCGGATTGAGTATACATTGGCGGAAGCAGAGGCTGTGTTTGCCGCGGAAGGATTCTTTCGGTGTAGCAAGTCGATGGTACTGAATATATGGAAAGTGGCAAGCTTAAAAAGCATGTCCTGCAACCGGATTGATGCCAGGATGGAGAATGGAGAGCACGTGATTATATCGAGAACTTATGCCGCAGAGTTTCGCAGAATACTGAAAGGAGGAAAGCTGGATGAGTAAGAAGAAAACAGGGCCGCTGTCCGGGTGGCATAAGTATCTTACAAAGGAGATCGGAATTGAGTTTAAGGCATGTCTTTACTTTTACTGTATTCTGTTTTTTTATTCGATTTATCGGATTATCGGAGGAACATGGGATGCAAGTATCCTTCATATGGCAGAAATGATCTTTACTACGTATGCAATGGGATATCTGCAGGTGTACTTATTTTCAAACTTTGATGAAGCGGAGCATTTAGGGAAAAGAGAGATTGGTTATTCCATCGTATGTTCTGTCATTTATACGGCGATCAGCATTCTTGGAAAATGGTTTGAGCGGGATGCACTGGTGAGTGGTTATTATTTTTTCTATATGGTGTTTTGTTATATCTGTGCATTCTGGGTCTACAAGGTGAAGCGGGATATTGATACAAGAAAGTTAAATGAGGACCTGGAGGCATTTAAGGAAAGGGGAAGGAAACATGAGTCATGTGATTGAGATTGACAGACTGACGAAGAATTATGGAAAGCACAGAGGTGTCATTGATTTAAGCTTTGCAGTGGAAGAGGGCGATATCTTTGGATTTCTTGGGCCAAATGGAGCCGGCAAGTCCACTACGATCCGAAGCATGCTGGGGATGATTCATTATGAGGCGGGACAGATTCGGATTTTGGGGATGGATGCGAGAAAAGAGCGGGAGAAAATCCTAAGTGAGATTGGTTATATGCCATCGGAAGCGATGTTCTATCCATCGATGAAAGTAGCGGATGTAATCCGTCTGGCAGCGAATATCCGTAAAAAAGATTGCACGGAGGAAGCAAAGAAGCTCTGCGAACGTCTGCAGGTCGATACCGAGAAAAAGATTGAAGAGCTTTCCCTTGGTAATCGGAAGAAAGTCAGCATTGTATGTGCGATGCAGCATCAGCCGAAGCTGTTCGTGTTCGATGAGCCGACAAGTGGCTTGGATCCTCTGATGCAGGCACAGTTTTTTGAACTGATTGAGGAGTATGTGCAAAAAGGAGCGACCTGTCTTCTTTCTACCCATGTGCTTTCGGAAGTGAAGAAATACTGCAAGAATGTAGCCATAATGAAGGAAGGACGCTTACAGTGCGTCGACAGCGTGGAGAATCTGACCAATACGAATGCAAAGCATGTGCGGGTGGTGAAAGACGGTGTAGAAGAAGAGTTTGTGTGGAAAGGAGACTTGAATCCATTATTTGAGGATCTTTCCAAGCATAATATTTCGGATATTACGATTGAGGAGCCATCATTGGATGAAATCTTCATGCATTATTATGAGAAGAGTCAGGAAAGGGGGAAAGAATAATGAGAACATTATTTGGTCATGAGATGAGGATGAACTGGAAGAGCCTTTTAATCTGGGTATTATGTGTAGCAGGCATTGGCTTCTCCTGTATTCTGCTATTCAGCAGTTTAAAAGAATCCATGAAAGGAATGGAAGAAGCCTATTCATCCATGGGAGCATTTTCACAGGCATTTGGACTGGATCGCTTAAGCATCGCTACATTGGAAGGATACTATGCAACCGAAATTGGAACCATACACACACTTGGAAGTGCGATGTTTGCTGCCATTATTGGTACTATCCTGTTATCGAAGGAAGAAGACGGACATACAAGTGAATTCCTATACAGCCTTCCAGTCAGCAGAAGAAAAGCAGTCTTTGTAAAATGGGCAGCACTTATGGTTAATATTCTGATCTTCAATGTGATCTGCACACTTAGTTATCTGGCAGGTTTTCTATTTATGGAAGAGAGCGTTGACATCAAATGCATTCTCTTGTTTCATTTGATGCAGACGCTGATGAATATGGAAATCGGCAGTATCTGTTTCCTGATTTCTGCCTGCACAAGGAAGAATAAGATTGGAGCAGGGCTTGGTATCGTGATCTTATTATATGTTGTCGATATGATGGCACGAATCATTCCGGCAATCAAGAATTTAAAATATATTACCCCATTTTCTTATGCGAATGCAGCAGACATCTTTTGCAATGAAAAAGTCGATGGCCCAATGACCATCATTGGTGTGGCGGTTCTTGCAATCACCACAATAGGCGCTTTCGTTATCTATGAAAAGAAGGATTTAGCATCGTAAGACAGGTAGGGAGAATAAAGGCTAAAAAGTAAGGAGTAGAGAGTAAGGAGTAAAGAGTAGAAGCAGCGATAAGATAGTGATAGGAAATAATAAAGTAGTAATAAGTAGTGAAAGCCAGAGTCTCTCTGCGTATCAGATGAAATGTTTGAGATACAGGGAGCTCTGGCTTTTGTTTTATTTAAGATATGTAAAAAATTGAAAAACAGGGAACCTCAGAAGCGGGCTGTCGTCTAAGCATTATGAAATAAAGAAAAACAAAGAGTGAGTAATAAAGAGTAAAAGGAGGGGCAATTATGAAAGCTAAGAGAGGGTTAAAAGGACAGTTACGAAAGGGCACGGCCATGTTGCTTAGTATGCTATTGTTGATACAGATGACAGGATGTGCAAAAAGCAGTAATAGCATGTTATCCGAAGATATTCAAAACAGTACTAGCTCTAGTGCCGCTGACAGTGGATATAGCAGTACAAAGGCAGATACGGTTTATGATATGACAATGGAAGCATCAGAAAAATCTACAACAGCTGGAATCATGTCGGATGGAGCTGCAGCAGAATGGGTTTTGCCGGAAGAAAATCCAGACTGGAATACCGAAGAATACAATGCAATCACGGAGAATGGGTTTCAGTCAGTAGCTAAGAATCCGCTGTCCACCTTCTCGGCTGATGTAGATACGGCATCTTACAGTAATGTGCGCCGTCTTTTAATGGCAGGAAGCAATGTAGATCCAGGAGCAGTCCGGATCGAAGAGATGATCAACTACTTCTCCTACGATTATAAAGAACCGGAAGCAGGAGAACCATTCGGTGTCACTATGGAAATGAGCGATTGTCCATGGGATGAAGATACCAAGCTTTTGATGCTTGGATTAAAGACAGAGGATTTAGACCGATCGATGGCACCCCATTCCAATCTGGTCTTTTTGCTAGATGTATCCGGCTCTATGTATGATGAGGATAAGCTGCCGCTTGTACAAAAAGCATTCCAGCTCTTAACGGATAACCTTTCGGAAAATGACCGTATCTCAATTGTAACCTATGCCGGATCTGATCAGGTAGTATTGGAAGGGGTATCTGGTGATCAGAAAGAAAAAATCATGGATGCAGTAAATTCATTAGAAGCATCCGGAAGCACAGCAGGAAGTGCTGGCATCCAGACCGCTTACCAGATTGCTGAGAAATATTTCATCAAAGGGGGCAATAACCGGATTATTTTAGCCACCGATGGAGACTTAAATGTAGGCATCACAAGCACCAGCGAACTGACCGAACTGGTTCAGCAAAAGAGAGAAAGCGGAGTCTATTTATCCGTACTTGGATTTGGTACCGGCAATATAAAAGATGATAAGATGGAAGCACTCGCTGATAACGGAAACGGCAACTATTCGTACATCGATTCCATCAAAGAAGCAAAAAAAGTATTAGTAGAAGAGATGGGAGCCAATCTAGTAACCGTAGCGGAGGATGTAAAATTCCAGGTAGAATTCAATCCGCAGAATGTAAAAGGATATCGTTTGATTGGTTATGAAAACCGGGTATTAGAAAATCAGGACTTTGAGGATGACACAAAAGATGCCGGAGAAATCGGTGCCGGTCATACCGTAACCGTTCTGTATGAAATCATACCAGTCGATTCCGACAAAGAAGTATACGAACCAACCCTTAAGTATCAGAGCGAAGAGAAAGTAGAAATCGAAGCAGAAATCAGTAAAGAAACAACCACAATCGAAGATTCCAGACAAACAACAATGCTGAACGAATACGCAACCCTAAGCATTCGCTATAAAAAGCCAGGAGAACACACCTCAAACCTGCTTTCCTATGAGATCAAGAGATCCGATGAGACCGATACCCCTTCAAAAGACTTTCGTTTTGCAGCAGCAGTAGCCGAATTTGGAATGCTTCTTAGAAACTCCGAGTATTGTGGCAATATCACCTACCGTGACATCCTAAGCCAGCTAGATAAAAACTATGCAGACGAATACAAACAGGAATTCCTGAGCTTAGTCTCCTTAGCATCCACTCAGTCCATCCCAGAGTAGAAAAAACACCTGCTTATCGAACGTCATCTAAAAAACGGACATGAAAGGAATCGTATACTTATTTATGAATATACCACTCCATTATGTGATCATACCCATCAATTAAACTACCGAAATGCTTCCAATTTTGAGTTCTTTCATATTATAAGAAAAATCCTATCTATGGCATCACATTCCTTCGTACTTCACGTCTATCCACACTAGTGAACATTCACGATGCGTTTCAAAGAAACGCATCGTGATGTCCCGCTAGCCCCCAGAGGTGGCGCAGGGCAATATGGTTCGGAATGTCCGGCTCAAGGCGAACAAAAAGCGGGGGGAGTCGCTGAATAGCAGACAATGTTTTTCTGTCTGATAGTCAGCGACTCCCCCCGCTTTTTGTCCGAGCTTGCGTCCGAACATTCGAACCATATTGCCCTGTGTCACCTCTGGGGGCTAGCGGGACATCCTCCCAATCCTATGAAAGATTCGCCTTCTGTCCTTTGGAGCCGCGTTTGCGCATGCGGACTTTTTTGGCGGATAAATCTTTGCCATTGTAGTGGAATGTCTCATCAGATTCCTTCACAACAGTAGCGTAGGCAACGAAATCATTCTTATCTAGTTCAATCGCCTTCACACCACGGCTGGACTTCTTAAACTCAGACACCTCTAAAATCGAGAATCCAAGAGAAGAACCATTTCCGGTAAGTAAAATCACCTTCAAGTTTCCAGCTGTCACTTCATGTCCGGACAGCTTAGAGATTCCGGCGATTGTATCGCCTTCCTCTAACTTCGTTGTTGAGATACATGCACGGTTTGTCTCAAACTCAATACCGGACACTCTCTTAATATAGCCGCTCTTTGTGGTAAAGAGAAGCTGAGATTCGAATAACTCTTCAAAAGATACATATACTAAGATATCTTCCTTATCCACCTTACAAAGATTATGGATTAAGGTACCCTTATCCTTCATCTTGCACTTTGGAATCTTTTCTGCTTTCACCTGGTACATATTACCCTGTGCAGTAAACAGGCAGAGACGGTCATTATTCTTCATGCGGACGATATGGACATAATCTTTCAGGCTTTCTTCCGATACACGGGAAACGGTTGCCACATCAACCGATTTGGTATAGCCGAACTTATCGATTAATACATAGATATCTTCAATCTTCACTTCTTCCACATACTCAGCTGCCTGCATATTGGCAAGCACAGTAGCACGGTCTTTTGCGAATTTCTTGCGGAAATCCTTTAAGCGTCCTTTGATTACCTTGAACAGCTCCTTCTCATTGGAGAGAATATTTCGATAGTTTGCAATCGAAGCTTCCAGTTCATCGTTTTCTTCGTGTAACTTTAAGATTTCAAGACCGATCAGTTTGCTAAGAGGCATAGCAAGGATCGCATCGGCCTGACGTTCTGTGAAGTCAAGCTTGCTTGCTTTCTTTTTACTAGCTTCCGACTTAAACTTGATATCGGTTATATTTCCTTCGATTAAACAATTCTTTGCCTGTTTGACAGAAGAGGAACCGCGAAGAATCTCAATGATTAAGTCGATTAAATCGGTTGCACGGATTAAACCATTTACGATTTCTAAGCGTTTCTGCGCTTTTTCTAATAAATGTTCAAACTCTTTTGTGTAAAGCTCGCCCTGGAAGTTTACGAACTCACGGATCATGGACTTTAAGTTGAAGACGATTGGCTGCTGTTCCTTTACGGCAAGGAGATTCACACCATACGTATCTTCAAGGGCAGTCTTCTTATAAAGACCGTTTAATAAGTTATTGATATCGCGGTCTTTCTTCACTTCAATAACAATACGGATACCTTCCTTGGAAGATTCATCACGTACATCGAAGATTTCATCAAATACTTTGTCCTTCATTAAGGCAACTAAGCTTTCCACTAACTTAGTCTTGTTGCCGGCAACGGTATAAGGAATTTCTGTGATGACAATATTCTTTCTGCCATTATCACTTGGCTCAATCTCATGCTTTGCACGGATCTTGATGCGTCCTTCACCGGTTTCGTAAATGGATGGAATCACTTCACTGTTTGTGATAGTTCCGCCGGTCGGAAAGTCCGGACCCGGAATATAGTGCATCAGCTGTTCTACCGAAATGGCTGGATTATCGATATAGGCAATAACGCCATCGATTACTTCCGTCGGATTATGAGGCGGGATGTTGGTAGCCATGCCGACTGCAATACCGGTTGTACCGTTGATTAATAAATTCGGGATCATAGCCGGAAGAACAAGAGGTTCTTTCTCGCTTTCATCGAAGTTCGGACCGAAATCAACTAAGTCTTTTTCTAGGTTGTCAAGAAGTGTCATTGCCCCTTCTGATAATCTGGCTTCGGTATAACGCATCGCAGCAGCGCCATCCCCATCGATGGAACCGAAGTTTCCGTGTCCGTCAACAAGCGGAATCTGAAGGGAATAGTCTTCGGTCATATGCACTAAGGCATCATAAATGGAAGAGTCACCGTGAGGATGGTATTTACCCATCGTATCGCCGACGATACGGGCGCTCTTTCTATGTGGTTTCTTTGGATCAAGTCCTAACTCGCTCATGGAATAAAGAATTCTTCGCTGAACCGGCTTTAATCCGTCTCGTACATCCGGAAGGGCTCTTGCAATGATAACGCTCATCGCGTAGTCACGGTAAGAGTTTTTCATTTCTTCCGAAAAGTCTAACTGAATGATAGTATCACTTTTCCTACTCATGGCACGTACCTTTCTTATTAAATATCAATTTTTGCGTATTTCGCTTCGTCCATAATAAAGGCACGGCGAGGTGGAACATTAGAACTCATCAGCATGGAAGTGATTTCATCGGCTTCCACGGTATCCTGGATGGATACCTGTGCTAAGATTCTTGTTTCAGGATTTAAGGTTGTCTCCCAAAGCTGCTCCGCATCCATTTCACCAAGACCTTTGTAACGCTGTAAGCCGGTGATCTTATGTGGAGAGGTCTTACGGAACTTGTCTAATTCGAAATCATTGAAAAGATACTCGGATTTCTTTCTCTTCTTGCCACGTTCCATTACTTCGTATTCCACACGGTAAAGTGGTGGAAGACCACGGTATACTTTGCCTTCCATAATCAGTTCCGGCATAAAGCGGTAGAAGAAGGTAAGCAGTAAGGTACTGATATGAGCGCCATCGACGTCGGCATCGGTTAGGATGATGATCTTGTCATAGCGAAGTTTTGTGATATCGAAGTCATCGCCGATTCCGCATCCGAATGAAGCAATCATGGACTTGATTTCGTTATTCACTAAGATTTTTTCTAATGTAGCTTTCTCAACATTTAAGATTTTTCCTCGAAGCGGAAGCACGGCCTGAGTTCTTCGGTTTCTGGCAGTCTTTACGGTACCGCCCGCGGAATCACCTTCGACGATGTATACTTCACATTCTTCCGGTTTCTTAGAAGAACAGGAAGCAAGCTTTGACTTGGTATCTACATCATTTAACTGTTTTAACACAGCGCTTCTTGCCTTATCGCCAGCACGTCTTGCAGTATAAGAGCGCATGGAATTATCTAAGATTGCTTTTAAGATTTCAACGTTTTTATCAAAGAAACGAGTGGCTTCTGTGGCAAATACGTCATCCACCGCACTTTTGGCATCGGTATTACCAAGCTTTGTCTTTGTCTGACCTTCGAACTGTGGGTCTGGATGCTTGATGGAGATGATCGCAACAAGACCGTTACGGATATCCTTACCGTCAAAGTTCTCGTCTTTTTCTTTTAAAACCCCAAGCTCTCTTGCGTACTGATTCATAACACGAGTAAGAGCAGTCTTAAAGCCGGTCACTAAAGTACCACCGTCTACAACATTGATACGGTTACAATAAGCATTGATTGTTTCGGAAAAGTTGCTTGTATACTGGAAAGCAATTTCTACTTCGATATCGCCGCTCTTTCCTTCGATATAGATTGGTTCGTCATGAAGAAGCGGTGCTTCTCGATTGATATATTTCACGAAGCTCTTAATACCGTATTCTTCATAATATTTCTGCTTAAATCCGGTTGCCTGATCGGTGAACATAACGGTCAGACCTTTATTTAGATAAGCAACTTCCTTTAATTTCTTACAGATCATATCCGCTTTGAATTCTACGGTTTCGAAGATAGTCGGGTCCGGATAGAAAGTAACCTTTGTTCCGGTATCGGACTTATTGCATTTTCCTACGACAGGAAGAAGGCCGTTTTCTAGTTCCGTAACCGGATGACCGCCATTTGCATATTCATCACGGTAAACCTTGCCATCACGTCTGATTTCTACCACCATCTTAGTAGAAAGGGCGTTTACGACCGATGCACCAACACCGTGAAGACCGCCGGAAACCTTATAGGCAGAATTGCCGAACTTGCCGCCGGCATGTAAGATCGTATAAACGACACGTGCGGTCGGAATGCCTTTTGTCGGATGAATATCAACCGGAACGCCTCGTCCGTTGTCTGTGATTGTGATGCCGCCATCCTTTAATAATGTAATATTGATCTGGTTACAGAAACCCGCCAGATGTTCATCAATGCCATTATCAAGAATCTCCCAGATCAGGTGGTGAAGACCCCTGGTTCCGGTACTTCCGATGTACATGCCGGGACGTTTACGAACTGCTTCTAACCCCTCAAGCACGACAATCTGGCTGCCGTTGTATTGCTCCATATCTCTCTCCTCCAACTTATGAAAATGAGCACATGCAGAGTTAGACACCTTAAAGCAAAAGTTTCAAAAGCCGTGTGTCTGACCGTATCCAAAATACCTGCATTACTCTTATGTGAATCTTCTTCACGAAAATGTCTTATCGTATTTAAGACTGCATAGGTTGTACATTGTAAGCATCTATGCGCAAACGCACCATGTGAGATGAGTAACGCGTGGATGTTTACTTGTGCTACCCATGAATGGGCATGTGCATGCCTCGCAGGGTATTATGAGTGGTTTTTACTCATAATAATATCGATTCATTTGATAGTTTATATTATACCTAGCTTTTCTTGCAAAATACGAAATCTGTTTTTTAGGCTTGAAAGCCTGATAAAAACACACGAACGGACATGCATAAGTCCGTTCTTTCCTAGTCATTATAGCAGATGTTAAAAAAAAATACAAACATTTGTTCGTATTTCTTCCCTACCTTTTTAGTATTATAGCATATTTTGGATTTTGTCAGCAACCGGAAACTAAAAAGAGGTGGTACATAAGAGTTAAAAACAGGCATACATAGATAGGCGAAATGGAGAGAAAACTAGGAATAAGTGGAGGTTTGTAACGGTGGTTCCTACATTTCCTATTGATTCAGACGTGCTTACGATATATAATAAGAAACGATGTGTAAATTTATGATAGATAATTTGGTTATCTGTCGAAAATTACGCATTCTAAAAATACATATGCCTGCATTTCAGACGAGTAATGGTTACAGGATATGCAGAATGCATAGAATTGAGAAAACAAATAATAAAGATACATGAACTGTAAAATAGGAAATGCGAGAGGTTTCGATAAAACGGAGTCTTGTTTAGGAGGATAATAAAGTGACAAAGTGTAAAATTAGTATTGTCATGCCGGTGTATAACGTAGAAAGATACCTGCGTATGTGCTTAGACAGTATTTTGAACCAGACATTCAAAGACTTTGAGATCATCATTGTAAATGATGGAAGTACAGATGGCAGTCTTTCCATTTTAAAGGAGTATGAACAAAACTATAAAGATCTCATTCAGGTATACACAACCGAAAATAAAGGGGTAAGCCATGCCAGAAACTATGGTATTGAAAGGGCAAAAGGCGAGTACCTGCTTTTTGTAGATAGTGATGACTTTTTAGAGCCGGATATGTGCGAAAAGCTTTATGAAAAAGCAAGCAGAGATAACAACGATATCGTTATCTGCAAATATTTCGATGCGTATGTAAATGAAGAGACCGGAAAAATCACAAAGAAACGAAGCAAAGCGTATAACATTGCGATTGGAAGAAACTTCGATATCCATGACACTAAATTTGAATTGACTCATATTTCCCCATTCCCATGGGACAAGTTATATCGAAGAACCTTATTTGATCATTATAAATTCCCGGAAAATATGCGATTTGAAGATCTAGCCGTTATTTTCCCAATTGTATGTACTACAAACAGCATCGGTGTAATTGAAGATCGTCTGTATAATTACCGCAGAGGAAGTGCCGGCTCTTTCTTAAGCTCTTTCTCCGAAGGAACATTAGATATCGTAAAAGCGCTTAAAATGGTAGTGGAATCGGTAAAGAAGCAGGGACAGTTTGAGATGTTTTATGAAGAAATTGAATATATCTGCATCCGCCACTTCTTAATCCGCTACAATGCGTTATTTGACGTGAAGACAAAAGGAAAGCTTGCAATCAAGAAGCAGATGATCAATGAATCCCTTGACTTCTTAGAAGCGGAATTCCCGAACTGGAGAGAAAACCGTTATTTAAAATATACCGCATCCCGTGCATCCAAGGCGAAGATGAAGAAATACACAAGCCGTGAAAAGATGTTACGTGTAGCTGTGACACGTGAATACCTTCCAGTTATCTGCGTGAAAATAGGCCGCAAGGGTATGAGGATCGTTAAAAAATGCCGTGACAAAGCGAAAGCATTTATAAAGATTAAGAATAAGAAGAAGTATATCAAACAGAAGCTTCCATTCTTAAAGTTATTCAAGCTTCCTCGTGATGTTCGTTACACAAGATTTTACGAGAAGTTCCCGGTAAATGAAAATGACGTGTTATTTGAATCCAAACATGGTGAAGACGTTGCCGGCAATATCTTTCAGATGATTCTTGCGATGAAGGAAGAGAAATATCGCAAGTTCCATATCATGCTGACTTTAAAATCCAGCAAGAGAGCATATTATGAAGAGATGTTAAAGCGTTATGGCATCGACTATGTGGATATCATCCCAACCGACAGCAACGAATATTTAAAGACATTAGCGACAACCAAATATCTGATCACCGATACTTCCTTCCCTCCATACTTCATTAAGAAGCCAGAACAGGTTTACTTAAATACATGGCATGGAACACCGTTAAAAGCGATGGGAAGAATCGTACCAAACCGTGAGTATGCGCTTGGTAACGTACAGAGAAACTATTTCATGGCAGATTATCTGTTATATCAGAATGAATTCTCAAGAGATTGCTTCGTAGGTGACTATATGTTAGAAGGCATTTACAATGGCAAAATCATGTTATCCGGTTATCCTCGTAACTCTGCATTCTTTAATACAGAGCGTTATGATGCGATCCGTGAGGAACTCGGTCTTGATGGTATGCAGGTTATTGGCTACATGCCAACATGGAGAGGTCTTCTTGATAAGAAGGAAAACAAGAAGCAGGTACAGGAACTGTATAACTACTTCTACGATATCGATATGCAGTTAAATGATAATCAGGTGATGTACGTAAAACTCCATCCATTCGTTAAGTCTGGTGTGAATTACAATGATTTCGACCATATCAAGCCATTCCCAGAACAGTATGAGACATACGACTTCTTAAATGCGACGGATATGCTGATCTCCGATTACTCTAGTATTATGTTTGACTATGCGGTTTCCAAGAAGAAAATCGTATTATTCACTTACGATAGAGAACAGTATCTTGCAGACCGAGGCATGTACCTTGACTTAAATGAGATGGAATTCCCGAAAGCGGATACGGTGGATGAATTAATCCGCGAAATCAACCGAGAATCTTCTTATCCAAAGTTCTTCGAGGAATACTGCAAATACGACAGCAAGACTTGTGCAAAAGATGTATGCGACGTTTTATTCTTTAATGAAGAACCAAAGTTCAAGATGGAGACAATCAAGCACAATGGCAAGAAGAACGTGTTAATCTTCATCAACGGTTTAAAGAAGAATGCGGCAGCAGAAGAATTAGTGGCACGTATGAATGCGCTTGATACAAGCAAGTACAACTATTATCTGTGCTTTAAGGCATCTACCGTTAAGAAGGCAACATCTGTTTTATCTGGCCTTAAGAGAGAGATTAACTATATCCCAATGATGTTTGACGTAAACTATACAATCAAGGATCGTCTTGCGTGTGCATTTGTATTTAAATATGGAAAAGAAAGTGCGAAGACAGAAGAGTTAATCAATCATCTTGCAGCACGTGAAAAGGATAAATACTTTAACAGCATTCATTTTGATATCGTGATCAACTTATCAAGCTCTGATAAGATCATCAATCATATGTTCAAGTCCTTTGAAGGCAAGAAAGTATATAACTTTAAGTCCTTTAATTTAGAAAAATACGAAAGCAATCCAGAATACAAGAAACGCGTGGATTATATCGCAAAACGTTTTGATTTCTTCGATTTAATCGTTGGAAATGAAGACCTGAAGAATTTAGACTGCGAGGCATTTAGAAATCATACCGTGAAGGTGATGACAGATGACCAGCCAAAATTACAGTTTGAGGAAGTGCTTAAGGAGGTAGACCGTTAATGAAAGTAGGAGTTGTAACATTTCATAATGCACATAACTATGGTGCAAGCTTACAGACCTGGGCGCTTCAGAGGGTACTAAAGAATCTTGGCATGGAACCGGGGGTTATTCATTACCACCCGGACTCCATTGACCGACTTTATCTGCCACCAAAGCAGAATACCATGAAGAAGAAGATGAAGTATGCCCTTCAGAAGAAATACCGTAACCGTGTGAAGGACCAGGTATATAAATACGAGAAGTATACAAAGTTCATTGAGGAGAACTTTAACTTGATCGGGGATTTCGCTACTTATGATCAGTTAGAGAACGCAAATCTTGGACTGGATGCGTATGTTACCGGTAGTGACCAGGTATGGAACTCCGATCATACAAAGGGATTCGATCCTGCGTATATGCTTGATTTCGCAGAAGAGGGAGCACTTAAGTTCTCTTATGCAGCAAGTGTCGGAAGAGAGCATATCCTTCCACAGTATCGTGAGAAATTCCGTAACAGCTTAAAGAGCTATACATCAATCGCGGTTCGTGAAGCAAGTGCACAGGGCGGTATTCAGGAGTTAACCGATACACCGGTTAACGTGGTGCTTGATCCGACTTTATTATTAAACCGTGAGGATTACGAGGAATTAAAACAACCAGGTAAGTTTTCCGGACGTTATATCTGCGTATATATGATGGAAAATAACAAGCAGTTAATTAAGTTCGCTAATATGCTTTCTGTGGCAACGGGTCTTCCAATTATCCAGAGAAAGCCGGCGGGTATCTTCCGTAATGAGTTAGGTTCTTATTATACCGATACTCCGGGCGAATTCTTAAGTGAGATCGAGAATGCAGAATATGTGGTGACGAATTCGTTCCATGCGACAGTATTCTCTCTTATTTATGAGAAACCATTTATTTCGATGCTTCATACAAGCACCGGCAGCAGAACAAGCGATTTATTAAAGAGCGTTGGATTGGAAAGTCATCTTCTTTATGATGTGGCTGATTTCCACGATATGAATCAGTTTATCATCAAGGATAAAGAAGCTCTCCGCGCTCGTATTAAGCACCTTCAAGTAGGGTCTTATCAGTATCTGAGAGAAGCCTTAAGAATCGATTAGGGGGATGTCGCAGGGCTATCCTATTCCACTGTTCGTTTCAAGCTTGGACAAAAGCCAGAAAATCTTTGAATATCAGACAGGAAAACACTGTCTGATATTCAAAGATTTTCTGGCTTTTGTTCGCCTTTAGACGAACAGCCGGAATAGGATAGCCCTGCCGGTCTTGTGGCGTCATTTGCCCGAGCGTGGTAAGAGTGTAAAAAAGAATAGGAAATTATTTCTTAATGAGGTATAATAGGAGAAAAATGGTTGTTATGAATGTATGCAGTGAGTGAAATGAGGCTGAGCACCGATAGAGGAATAGATTAGTAGGTGGAGGCGATGCTCATAATGCGGATTCACTGCATGGCGGAATCAGAATGAATAAAGAATTTTTTCTACGTGGGATTTTGTTAGGCAGGTTAAGACAAGAGAAGTGTATGATGTGATAGAAAATGGGATAAAGGAGAAAGTATGAAGAGATTGACTGCGATTGTTCCATGCTTTAATGAGGAAGAGGTGCTGCCTCTTTTTTATAAGGAGATTATGCGGGTTGCAAAATGCATGGAAAAGGATGTGGAATTTGAGGTACTGTTTGTAAATGATGGGTCGAAAGATGGGACACTTCAGGTAATAAAAGAACTGCATGAGAAAGATAAGAGAGTACGCTATTTTTCATTTTCCAGAAATTTTGGGAAGGAAGCCGCGATGTATTGTGGCTTAGAGCATGCAACTGGGGATTATGTGGCGATTTTGGATGCGGATCTGCAGCATCCACCGGAAATGCTGATTGAGATGTATAACGGGATTGTGAAGGAAGGATTCGACTGTGTGGCAGCAAGACGTGTCTCAAGAGAAGGAGAACCAAAGATTCGATCGTTTTTTTCGAGAAAATTCTATCATGTGCTTGCTAAGCTAAGCCAGATTGAAGTGGTGGAAGGTGAGGTTGATTTCCGCCTGATGACAAGACAGATGGTGGATGCAGTGCTACAGATGAGCGAGCGTAACCGTTTTACAAAAGGAATTCTTTCCTGGGTTGGCTTTAAGACGAAATGGATTCCGTATCATAATGTGGAGCGGGCAGCAGGACAGACGAAATGGTCGTTCTGGAAGCTTTTGATGTATTCGATGGAAGGCATTATCGGCTTTTCTACAGCACCACTTGCGATTTCTTCGATTATTGGGCTGATATTCTGCGCGCTTTCTTTTCTGGCAATCGTATATATTGTGATTAAGACTCTGATCTGGGGTGATCCGACAAGTGGCTGGCCATCTCTTGCCTGCATGATTTTAATGGTAAGCGGTATTCAGCTGTTTTGCATGGGAATTTTAGGCCAGTATCTGGGGAAGACTTATATTGAGGTAAAACACCGTCCAATTTACTTAGTACATGTCTCCGATGAAGATCAGGACCAGAAGACAGAATTTAAGGCTACTGATACCGAGCAAGATGGAATGGATACGAAATAAGAAAAGGAATGAGTTTTGATTCAGTTGTGGTTCTAAATACGAAGGGATGAAATGAAATAAATTGGGAAATGTCTTGTATAATAGAATTTTTTGACTATAATAATAGGAAACAAGAGAAAAAGATTTCATAGGATTGTGAAGGAAGGAAGAAGGAACAATGAAGAGAGTAATTACGTATGGTACTTATGACTTGCTGCATGCAGGCCATGTTAATTTATTAAGAAGAGCGAAGGAATATGGAGATTATCTGATGGTTGCATTATCAACAGATGAATTCAATGCCCTTAAACATAAAACAGCTTACCACAGCTATGAAGACAGAAAACTGATCTTAGAAGCAATCCGCTATGTGGATAAGGTAATTCCTGAAACAACATGGGATCAGAAAATTAAGGATGTTGTGGATAACAATATTGATGTATTTGTAATGGGCGATGACTGGAAAGGTCAGTTTGACTTCTTAAAGCCATATTGTGAAGTAGTATATCTGCCAAGAACAGAAGGCATCTCTACAACAAAGATTAAAGAAGATTTACACAAGTAAGAAAGGAATACCGATGAAACGCATTCTTAAGAAATGCCTGAAAGCGGGCATGCTTTTTTGTTACCGGCTTATGACGTTTCTTCCAATTAAAAAGAACGTGATCGTCTTTGAAAGTAATCTAGGAAGAAACTATACCGGAAGTCCAAGAAGCATTTACGAAGAAATGGTAAGACAGGGAATGGATAAAAAGTATCGGTGTTATTATATTTTAGATCAGACGGATATTTTGCTACCGGGCAGCATTAAGACGGTTCGAAATAGCCGTTTTTTCTATTATTATATAATGGCAGTGGCACGCGTGTGGGTATGTGATACCAGATTCCCGAACTATATGATCAAAAGAAGCGGTTGCAGTTATATTCAGACATGGCATGGAACACCGCTTAAGAAGTTAGCGCTTGATATGGATGATGTGAAAATGGCAGAGGAAAGTATTGAAGCGTATAAAGAGAATTTCAGGGAGAATACCGCTACCTGGGATTACTTAATCTCTCAGAATCCATTTTCCACAAAGACATTTAAGCGATGCTTTGATTTTCACAAGACGATGTTGGAAATAGGATATCCTCGCAATGATGTACTGTTTCGGGAGAATAATGAGGCGGATATCATTCAGATTAAGAAGGAATATAACATTCCGCTTGATAAGAAGGTCATTTTGTATGCACCAACTTGGAGAGATGATGCATATTATGAAAATGGCAGCTACAAATTCGTAACGCCTCTTGATTTTCACAAGCTAAAAGAGCGGTTCGGCACCGAATATGTGATTTTAATCAAGTATCACTATATGGTTCGGGAAAGGATTGACTGGAGCATATATGATGGATTTTGTATTCCGTTTGATAACCGGTATGACATTGCAAAGCTCTATTTGGCAAGTGATATCCTAATGACGGATTATTCCTCTGTAATGTTTGATTATAGTTTATTAAAGCGGCCAATGATTTTCTATGCGTTTGATTTGGAGCAGTATAAGGATAATTTAAGAGGGTTCTATTTTAATTTTATAGAAGAAGCACCAGGAACAGTATGTATAACCAATGAGGAAGTCATTGCGGCCATAGAAGAAGTAAATCAGGCAGCAGGCATTCCAAGAAGTTGTCAGAAGAAATATGAGGAATTCGTACAGAAATATAATCCGTTTGATGATGGACACGCCTCTGAAAAAGTGATACAGCTGATTGAAAAACTTGTGGCAGAAGAACGATAGCCTGGTAGTCTGGAATAGACAGGCGCGCTGGGATTATGAAAAATTCTAACATGCAGGTGGATACTTGATAAAAGGAAAAGTCCTAGGATAGAGAGTAAGAAGACTGCTTGAAAAATGAGAAATCCTATCAGCTGGAGATTTTACATTGACAAAGATAGGAAAGTAAGATATAGTAAATCCAAAATATTTCACGGGAAATGTAATAACGACTGTAAGGAGAGAACTAGCATGAAGAAACCATTTGTGACACTAGATGAAGTAAAAGACATCGTAAAGACATACAAAACCCCGTTTCATATTTATGATGAAACAGGCATTCGTGAGAATGCGCGCAAGCTAAAGGCGGCATTTGCATGGAATAAGGGATTTAAGGAATACTTTGCAGTAAAAGCTACTCCAAACCCATTCATTCTTCAGATCTTAAAAGAAGAAGGCTGTGGAACGGACTGTTCCTCCTTAACGGAGTTAATGATGTCAGAAGCAGTAGGCTTACACGGACATGACATTATGTTCTCCTCCAATGAAACACCGGCAGGCGAATTCACAAAGGCAAAGGAATTAGGCGGCATCATCAACTTAGATGATTTCACCCATATTGACTTTTTAAAAGAGGAATGTGGCATTCCGGAAACAATCTGCTGTCGTTATAATCCAGGCGGAGTATACGAAGTAAGCAATGGAATTATGGATAACCCGGGAGATGCGAAATACGGATTTACAAAAGAGCAGATGATTGAAGGTTATAAGAAGTTAATGAGCCTTGGGGCAAAAAACTTCGGTATCCATTCTTTCTTAGTAAGCAACACAATCACAAACGATTACTATCCAGTCTTAGCAAGAACTTTATTTGAACTTGCAGTGGAATTAAAAGAAAAGACTGGAGCGAATATTACATTCATCAACCTTTCTGGCGGTGTGGGAATCCCTTATTATCCAGATCAGGAAGGCAATGATATTATGGTGATCGGAGAAGGCGTTCGTAAGGCTTTTGAAGAAATCATGGTACCAGCAGGCCTTGGTGATGTAGCAATTTATACGGAATTAGGTCGTTTCATGCTTGCACCATATGGTCATCTTGTGACACAGGCAATTCATGAGAAGCATATTTATAAAGAATACATCGGTGTGGATGCTTGTGCTGTAAACTTAATGAGACCGGCTATGTATGGCGCTTATCATCATATCACGGTACTTGGCAAGGAAGATGCACCATGTGACCATGTTTATGATGTGGTAGGTTCTCTTTGCGAGAATAATGATAAGTTTGCAATCGATCGTAAACTTCCAGCAATCGAAAAAGGAGATTACCTTGTTATTCACGATACGGGCGCACACGGTTTCGCGATGGGCTACAACTACAACGGCAAACTAAAGTCCGCCGAACTCCTTAAGAAATCCGACGGCACTATCCAAATGATTCGCCGCGCCGAAACACCAGCAGACTACTTTCAGACATTCGACTTTTGTGATGTGATGAAGGGATTCTAAGGGAATTCGTCCGTGGGTTATCCCCCGTGCGAGGCGATATGGTTCCGATGTTCGGACGCAAGGTGGACACTGGAATGAAAAAATCTCCCCAGATCAGACAGGAAAACACAGTCTGCTCTGGGGAGATTTTTTTATCCCAGCGTTCACCTTGAGCCGGACATCCGGAACCATATCGCCTCACACGGGGGATAACCCACGGACGACCACGATGCGTTTCTTTGAAACGCACCGTGGTTACACACACTGGTGTGGTGAATGCCATGGCGGAGGAGATGAGTGGTGAGTGCAAGTAGCGAGCTTGTGAGAGACGTGAAGCGAATCTACGAAGGAAACAGTGAGCAAGTGGACAGTATGGAATAGGTTTATGATGGAATGCAGGATAGGAAGAATATACGGGAAGAGTAGTCACTAGTAAAAGGTGCTATAACGTCTGTTTGTTCCTATTATTAATATCCGTTTAAAAAAATCCAGTGTGTTTCCAATCTGCATTGAATACCGGTCTGGTATGGGGAGGTGAAAAAATCCTCCTCCCACACCATCCCATCGCATCCACGATGACGGATTGAAAATCTCGTCATCCTCACCACACATCCGTCTTACGACAATGCGTTTCGAAGAAACGCATTGTCGTGCCGAGAAAATCCCTCCGGGTGCGTGGGGCGATAGGGTGGCGGATGTCCGGCTCGAGACGAACAGATGTGGTTTTGGTCTGCCCAGGGCAGACTGTGGTTTCCTGTCTGACATGGGCAGACCAAAGCCACATCTGTCCGCTCTCGCGTCCGAACATCGCCACCCTATCGCCCCACGCGCCCGGAGGGATTTTCTCGGCATATTCACAATTTTTTCACAAGGAGTATGTTAATTTTTCGGGGGAGGAAGCCGATATAGGGTATAGGAACAAAGAGAAACCAGGAGATACTGGAATCTAAAAAAATGAGGTGGTGGAAATATGCGTATAGAAGCATATAACAAAATTAATCAGATCTATCAGACAAACAATGCTGCGAAAATCAGCAAAACTGGGAAGGTAAGTGCGTCTGATAAACTCGAGATTTCACAGATCGGGAAGGATATCCAGGTTGCAAAAGCAGCAGTCGCACAAACTGAGGACGTGCGTATGGATAAGGTCAATGAAATCAAACAGAGAATGGCATCCGGTACTTATAACGTAAGTGCGGAAGAACTGGCAGACAAATTAGTAGAGAATTATTTTGATCAGTCTATCTAAGGATAGACTGATTTATCATGGAGAGGTAATAGATTGGCAAGTTTAATCGAAGAACTGGTTTCAACGCTTTCGTCTGAAATCGAGGTTTATGAGGAAATGGTTCCGATTTCGGAAAAGAAAACACGCATTATCGTGAAAAACGATTTAAAAGAACTGGTTTCCATAACCGAACAGGAACAGCTTGCGGTAGAACGGCTGCAGGTATTAGAACACAAAAGAGAAGAAATCGTCCGCAATATCGCTGTTGTACTAAGCAAGGATGTGAAGACACTGACGCTAAAGAACATGATTGGGTTATTTCATAACCAGCCGGAAGTGCAGAAGGAACTTTCGAGGATTCATGACACACTAAGCGTTTTGTTAAAGCGGATTGTAGAAAACAATGAGAGAAATCGGATGTTAATCGAGCAGTCCCTTGAGATGATTGAATTTAATCGAAATGTGCTGCAGAGTACCTTTATGGCTCCGGGCGGCAATAATTATACAAGCAGAGCATCCCAGTTCGATATGCCTGTATGGCAGACAGGGACTTTCGATGCGAAGCAATAAGAGAAAGTAACGAGGTAATGAGTTATGAGCTTAATGGGATCTTTATATGTGGGATCTTCTGGTCTGGCAGCCAGTCAAAATGCCATTAATACATCAGCCCATAATCTTTCTAACGTAGATACCAAAGGATACGTAAGACAGCAGACCGTTTTAAAGGATACGAGATATCAGAACGTTGGTCTTAGCGGCACCAACACAAAACAGGTCGGGCTTGGTGTGGATACACAGATTGTAAGACAGGTAAGAGATCAGTTCCTTGATAAGTCTTACCGTGCGGAACTTGGACGACGGGGATTTTACGATTCTCAGTTTGAAACTGTAAGCGAAATCGAAAGTTTATTTGGTGAGATTGATGGCGTGGCATACCAGGATACGCTAGAGAATCTATGGGAATCATTAGAGGAGCTAAGTAAAGAGCCGGACAGTCTGGTAACAAGAGCAACGGTAATCCAGACATCAGTAGCATTCTTAGAACGCTCTCAGAATATTTTCAGCCAGTTAAGCGAATATCAGTTAAACCTGAATACACAGATTGAAACAAAAGTAAACCGTATCAATGAGATTGCGACTGAGATTAAGAGTTTGAACGATCAGATCTGTTATTACGAGGCAGGCGGAGTAGAGAATGCGAATGACCTTCGAGATTCAAGAAACCTGCTCTTAGATGAGTTAGGACAGCTCGCATCCATTACATACAGGGAAAATTCTGATGGAAAAGTGATGGTTAGCTTAGAAGGAATGTCCCTTGTTAACGAAACGATGACATTTTCCATGGGGACGATGACGGTTTTAGAGTTAGAGAAGATGAACCAGGGAGAGGACTTTGATGAAGAGTCCGTAATGGCAGGCGGTAATACCGGAATGTTAGTGCCAGTCTGGAAAAGCTATGGAAATGCAGAAGTTTTCAACTTTGACGTGCTTCCGACCAGCGAGAAGGATACCGATATCGGTTCCCTTAAGGGGCTTATCTTAGCAAGAGGTGAAAAAGTCGGCAAATACATCGATATCCCAGTGGCACCAAAAGAAGAAGACTATATCGATGAGACAGGAATCTTAGATGAAGATGCGTATGAAGAAGCATATGCAAAATATGAGGAAAACGTAAGAGTATATAACGATACAATCGACTCCTCCATTTGCGTGGCATCTCAGGCGCAGTTTGATCAGCTTGTACACGGTATCGTGACAACATTAAACAATATTCTTTCTCCAAACAAAGAAGTAGTCGTTCCAGCTGGAACAACAATTGAACTGGCAGATGGATCTTCCTATACCTATGAGGAAGAGACAACGATTCGAATCTTTGATGAGGAAAATGCACCAGTAGGCATGGATGAGAATGCGACGGGGGGAACAGAATTATTTTCCCGTAAGAGCACACCTCGTTATACTGAGCCGCAGGATATCATGCTGACAGATGGAACGGTCATCACAGCACGCATTTATAATGAAGAAAAGAGTAACGATAATTACTCCTTATACACATTAGGAGAGCTTGAAGTGAATGGTGAGATTTTAGAGAACCCATCCTTAATCGCACTGACAAGCAATGACGGAACTGGTGATTATGACATCGAGACAACAAAGAAATTAATCGATGCATGGAATCAGGACTTTGCCACTCTATCTCCGAACGTACTGACTATGAGCAGTTTTAAAGAGTATTACAACTCCTTTACCGGAAGCGTAGCAACAGTTGGAGAACGTTTTAATACCATTGCATCCAATCAGGCAAATGTAGCAGAGAGCATTGAAAGTCAGAGATTATCCTTAACTGGAGTTTCTTCCGATGAAGAGCTGACTGATCTGATTAAATATCAGCATGCATACAGCGCAGCAGCAAGATATGTCAACGTGGTCGATCAGATGATCGAGCAGATTGTAACACAATTATAGGAGGATAGCAGATGTCATCTACATTTTTTGGCTTAAGCATAGCAAAATCCGGGCTGTATGCCTCCCAGGCAGCACTTAACACAACAGCCCATAATATATCCAATACCGAGACAGAAGGCTACTCCAGACAGGTTACAAACCAGAGTGCATCAAAGGCTATCAGGGTTAATCGTACTTACGGTATGGCCGGTAGCGGTGTTGACGTAACAGGTGTGGAACGTATGAGAAACTCCTATTACGATTCAAAATATCTCAAAAACAATACGGTTTACGGAGAGTATTCCAGCAAAAGCTACTACATGGCTGAGATTGAGAACTATTTCAATGAAATCGAATCCGAAGGCTTTACGACTACATTTGATGCCATGTACGACAGCCTTCAGGAACTTCAAAAGGATCCGTCCAGTGAGACTGTCCGTACACAGGTTATGAACTATGCACAGTCCTTATGTGACTATTTCACAGGACTTTCTGACAACTTAGAAAAAGTACAGTCTGAGTGTAACTTTGAAATTAAGACACAGGTAGAGCGTATCAACTCCCTGGCTCAGCAGATTGCATCCGTAACCAAGCAGATCAATGTATTAGAAGTAGGCGGCGGTACGGCGAACGATCTGCGTGACCAGAGAGATCTTTTGATCGATGAATTATCTACGTATGCAAACGTATCTACTTCTGAAAATGTAGTAGGAGACGGAGTAGGAATCACCAGCTACGTAGTAAAAATCAATAATCAGACATTAGTCGACACTTATGAATACAACACCTTACAGGTCGTTCCAAGAGAAGAATTAGTAAACCAGAATGACGTAACCGGGTTATACGATATTCAGTGGTCAAATGGCCAGAAATTTGATACCACAAGCAAGACACTTGGTGGAACCCTGCAGGCATTATTCCAGGTTCGTGACGGTAACAGTAACGAAGCATTCAAAGGAACAGGCGTTGATGTGGCAGCAGGTGATACAACCGTAACCGTATCCGCTACTAATATCAACGATATTGAAAAGCTCAATATCCCAACCCAAGGTGTGCTCACCATCAATAACCGTGAGTATAAATATACTGGATTCCAGGTAAAAGAAGACGAAGATACCGGCGGCTTTGTTTACGAATTCTCTTTAGAAGAAGAAATTATAGTAGGAAGCGATGAGGCAAAAATCATAATCGGTGAAGATATCGACTATAAAGGTATCCCTTACTACATGTCCCAGCTTAACCAGTTTGTCCGCACCTATGCGAAAGCATTTAACGATATCCACACAGCTGGCGAAGATTTAGATGGCAATGCTGGTCTTGATTTCTTCAATGGACAGGATGCGGTAAGCGGAAAGAACTTTGTATTTGCAAGAAGCGAGGAAATGGAAGAGGCAGGTGTTTTATTTAGTTCCAAGACTGGCGACTATGCAGTGGAAGATGAAGATTTAAACTATGGCTCTTACTATTTCTTAACAGTAGGAAACATTCAGGTAACGAAAGATGTGTATTCGGACCCAAGAAAACTGGCAGCAGCATCAAGCATCACAGATGGTGTTGAAAACACCGATAATGTACAGGGGCTTATTGACTTAAAGAACGATGTGACCATGTTCCGTCAGGGTAAGCCATCCTCCTTTTTACAGACCATGGTAGCCGAAGTCGGAATCGATTCCTCTAAAGCGGCCGTATTATCTGCGAATCAAGAAAATATCTTAAATACCGTAAAGAATCAGCGTCTGTCTGTCAGCGGTGTTGATACAGAAGAAGAAGCCATGAACCTAGTTCAGTATCAGAACGCTTATAATTTATCTGCCAAATCAGTATCCATACTGAATCAGATCTACGATAAATTAATCAACTATATGGGTGTATAAGGCATTCAGTGAAACGAGGTAACATACATGCGTATTACAAATAAAATGATGACCAATAACGTGCTGACGAATATCAATGGAAACAAAAACTCCTTATCCAAGTTAGAGCAGCAGTATTCCACTGGTCTTAAGATCAGCAAGCCATCGGAAGATCCGATTGTTGCAGTGCGTGCCTTAAAGCTCCGTACGAACTTAAACGAATTAAACCAGTACTATGAAAAGAATATTCCGGATGCTCTTTCCTGGATGGATGTAACCGAAAGTGCTCTAGGCACCATCAATGAAATCCTGACAGAAGTGCATACATCATGCGTACAGGGTGCCAGTGACACCCTTACCACCGATGACCGTAATGCCATTCTTGCAAACTTAAAACAGTACAAGGAACAGATCTATCAGGAAGGCAGCTCCAACTATGCCGGAAGATATGTATTTACCGGTTATAAAACCGATACAAGCCTTGTATTTGATGAAGCAACAACCAACTTAGATTATACAATTAAAGAAAACTTAAGCGGCAGCGATATCCGTATCGTATCTAAGACAATCAATTCCTTTGATATGTCTGATTATGATTCAACAAATCCATCCGCTACAAGTTTTGAAAATCAGCCACAGGCTGTGACAGCTTACCGTCTTCAGTTATCCTATGCAGACTTAAAGACTGAAGATAATGACGGAGAAGTAGTCATCCGTTTCCCACTTAGAGATGAGAACGGGGAGTACGAACGAGATGAAGATGGAAACATCGCTTACGATGAGTACACAGGAATCGTAAATATGGCGACATCCAAAGATGCGGAGGCGTATCAGCCAGGTTCCGGAAGTATCAACTTCTTAGCGGATACGGGAGAGTTAATTATTGGCGAAGACGTTTATACCGATTGGAAAGACCTTTCCGATATCAGCATCACTTACCAAAAAAACAGCTTTTCCAAAAATGATTTAAGACCGGAACACTACTTTGACTGTGAAGTGACGGATACCACCACAGACGATGCAGAACCGATAATCTATACAAAACAGGATCAGCAGATTGAATACGAAATCAACTTCAATCAGTCTATTACTGTAAACACACAGGGATCCGATGCCATCAAGCACGAAATCGGACGTACCATCGATGATATGATCAATGCGATCAGTGCGGTAATTGAAGTAGAAACAAAAATCAGCGATACAGAAAAAATGTTAGAAGACGGTAACTTAACAGACGATCAAAAGACGACATTAAATCAGATGTTAGAAGTGCTTAAGATCGAGCAAAAGTTAAAAACCGAAGAGATGCAGACTTCATTTGAAAACAGCATCACCCGTATCGCAAAGCAGCAGGATGTAATCAATGTTGTAGAAGGTTTGCTTGTTGATGCATACTTAGGTAGCCGCTATAATCGTGTAGAGTTAACACAAAGCCGTCTCTCTACCGAACAGACACAGTTTGAGGAATTACTGTCTCAGAATGAAGATGCCGATTTAGTGGAAACCATTATCAACATGCAGTCTCAGGAGACCATTTACAATGCGTCTTTAAATGCAGCATCAAAAGTGGTGAAGAATTCCTTGCTTGATTTTATCTAAAAACATAAAGAAAAATGCACTGATGCATACATGAAAAGAAGCTTATATCTGCTTTCTTATCTGTATGTTGTCAGAGCAATTTTTCATTTACTACATAAGAAAAACGGAGCCGTGAGTGGAAAGATGCTATGGTTCTTGCAGCAATTTATGAATAGTTATAGGAGAAAAAGAAATGCTAGTAAAAACAAAATATTTTGGTGAAATTGAGCTTACAGAAGATAAAGTGATAACATTTGAGAATGGAATTTTCGGATTTGAAGATTATAAGAGATATACACTCCTCTATGATGTGGAAAGAGAAGGTGATAAACGTATTATCTCTTGGTTTCAGAGCTTGGATGAAGAAGCATTAGCGCTTCCGGTTATCGATCCGAATTTTGTTATGCCTTCTTATGATCCGAGTGTTCCTAGTGAAATCATAGAAAGCATTGGTACACTAAACGATGATAATGCAGTTATCTTGTTAACATTAACGGTACCAAGCGATTTAACTAAGATGACAGCTAATCTCAAAGCGCCAATTATTATTAACTCCGAAACAAAAAAAGGCTGCCAGGTAGTTGCGGAAAACTCCGACTATATGGTAAAATACAACGTATATGAGAAGTTTCAGGCATAAAAAGAACCGAAGGGGGAATAGTAAATGCTTGCCCTAACAAGAAAATTAAATGAATCCATCATGATTGGAAACGATGTAGAAATCACGATTTTAGACATCAAAGGCGACCAGGTGAAGCTTGGTATCAATGCTCCAAAATCGGTTCCGGTTTACCGTAAAGAGATTTATCTGCAGATATTAGAGTCGAATAAAGAAGCAGTGGAAGGAAATGCTTCGATTGATACATTCAATAAACTGTTAAAGTAGTTCTGATTCACGCGAAAGATAAAATCAATAAAGAATAGAACAAATCCGATATAGATAGATTAGGAAAGGGAGCACAGCACCAAATGCTGTGCTCCCTTTGTTGTGTAAAAGGAAATGTTTCTGACTTTTTATCTAGAACTCTCTTTTCTCATATAAAAGGTATCAAATTTCAAACAAAATAGTATTAATCTTCGAAAAGTCTAAATAAATCAGGCAATATTACCGATAAAATGACTAGAAGATTAATTGAATAACAGAAACACATGGAGGTGTCATATGACAATTGAATCAATCAGCACAAGTGGAGTGCTAAACCAGAATGCAACAGGGATGTCAGCAGCAGGTACAGCTACAAAAGAAATTGAAAAAGTACAGAATGATGGGAACGTAACTGTAAACCAGACACAGCAGGTTGGAGTAAATGGACAAGACCTTAAGAAGGTGAAGGATGCAGTAGACGGAATCAATTCTAAGCTTGAAAATACACAGACACGTTGCGAATATGAAATCAATGAGAAAATCAACCGTATTTCTATTAAAATTTTAGATAAAAATACGGATGAGGTTATTCGTGAGGTTCCACCAGAAAAAACTCTAGAGATGATTGAGAAGGCGTGGGAAATCGCCGGACTCATAGTGGATGAGGAAATTTAACAAAAGA
>CALZIE010000011.1 GCA_945787565.1 uncultured Lachnospiraceae bacterium | reverse complement strand
CTTAGAAAATTAAAAAAGGCCTGTCCTTTGAAGAATGACTACGCACTGTCTGATCTTCAAAGGCCAGGCCTCTTTTTATTCTTAACTTCGTCTTTTTTTTATTCCTACTATCTTTTTACTTTCTGCTATCTCTCTGCTTCCTATTATCAATTTACTTCCTGCTATCTTTTTATGCTTACAATGCCTTCGCGGAATCACGAACGATTAACTTCCCAGTAAGCATCTTACGTCCAAGGGATACGTCTGGATTCTCAATCTTCTCGATAATTCCCTTTGCGGCGGTTTCCGTCATAACATCCAGATCGATACTTAGTGTGGTTAGCTTTGGAGAACAAAGTTCTGCAAAAATATAGTTATCATATCCAACGATTGAAATATCGTCCGGAAGATGATATCCTTTCTCCTTTAGATGATTGGCAAACAGATATGCCACTTCATCGCAGTTACATACAAACGCAGTCGGCATCGTCTTTGGGAGCATGAAATTAATAAAATTGCCTTCCTCATCCCGGTCATTGATAACCCAGTGGTCATTTACCGGTAAATTATGCTTGATCAATGCACGCATATATCCCATATATCGATCTAATATGCTGCTTGTAGCATTTACTGTTCCTACAAATCCTATTTTCTTATGCCCTAACGAAATCAAGTAATCCGTTAACAGATAGGTTCCATAGAAACTGTCACTGATTACCGCATCGATTTCACTGTCTGCATCCACATAATCCAGGAATAAGAATGGAATGCCGCTTTCCCGAATCAGTTCAATATAGCTGCCTTCTAACTGCCCTAATACAATGATTCCGTTCACCTTTCCATCCGCAATGATATTCGGTTTGATTAAGGATGTCTCATTTGTATGGCTGACTATTTCTAAAATCCCATAATATCCATGTCCAGAAAGTGCTTTTACCGTCTTTTGATACATCTTTAAATAGTAAGACACATCATCTCTTACAAACCGTTCCGCCACTAATATTCCAACATTATATTGATTGGTCTCTTTTACTGTCTTAGCTAAGCCTCCGCTATGATAGCCCATCTCTTGGGCTACCTGCTTGATCTTCTCACGAAGTTCCGCGGAAACCCCGTCCTTATCAGAAAGGGCCTTGGAGATCGTAACGATGCTTACTCCCAGCTCCTTTGCGATATCTTTCATGGTAACACTTTTTTTCATATGCCCTCCACCTTATCTGTTTCCACTTGTGGATCCTTTATTTAAATATACGAGTCATTCTCTTTTCGTTTCTCTGACGGTCAGATTCATTCTAAGTTAAATCTTTTCCTTCATCAATTATAAATATTATACCATCAATCCCTAATATTACAACCCGAATTCCTGTCCCCACCTGTGCTAAAATGCTCCCTTTCCCCTTTTTGTACTCTTTTGTCCGCCTCTTCTTCCTTACGCTTTTCTCTAGATCCAAACGCCCATACAATCAGAGCAAATTCCCTCTTTTCTTTCAATGCAAAAAGCCTGTGAAAATCAGAAGGGACACATTCTTTTCTGCCAACTTAGACATAAAAACAATCTATCCCATCTGACTTTTACAGGCTCTCTATAAAACGAAGCTATTTGTAAAACATACTTCTTTATCCTAAAATTTTATGCATTAAACATTACTTTCTCACTATTAAATGCTCTTGCAATCAGTGCTGTTATAATAATCGCAAGAACTGCTGTTCCACAAATGGATGCTCCAAATTGGGCAGCCGTTAATTCATTCGTCATCAGATTCTGAATTGCAATGGAGTTACCATATACCGGAATAAAGAACTGATATAATGGTTTTTCCATTCCTCCCTGGAACATGGTAATCATACCGCCTGCCACTACAGCAATATAAAGTGGAGATACATAGGTCTGTGCTTCCTTCGAAGTCCTTGCAAGAACAGATACCAATGCAACCAATGCCACATACAGATAAACCATAACAAGCATAATAGCCACTAATTCTAATACCTGTACAATGGAGACTCTAAATGAAAATGGAAGATCCGCCCCTCCGAATGCCTTCCCCATCACAGGCATAGAAACTACCATTGCTATCGCATATACCAAAGCTGATATCCCACTTAATACGGAAAGAGCGATCAGCTTTCCACATACAATCTGAGAACGTTTTAGTGGAGTCAGTAATAGCTTTGCCATCGTACCACGTTCCTTCTCACCAGTGATTGCATCCACACCCAAGCTCATTGCACCAGCAAAAAGCATAAAGGTAATGAAGTAAGGAAGAAGCTGTGCCATCATCTCACCATTTGCCTTATCTTCATTTACAATCACATTATTCTCTACCTGATAAACAGTAAGAAGATCTAAGTTGCCAAAACGTTCTGCAAGGAGGCTGTTCTGAAGTCCAGCTAGCACCATAGATTCAAAATTGCTCTTTGCTACAGCCGAATAGTTACCTGTTGTGTTATAATTCAACACAATGCTTGGAATCGCATCCCCTGCTTTTTGATAAGCTCTTATTTCTTCTAAGAAATCCACTGGGAATGTAACTAAAAGATCAATAGAACCATCAAGGATTCCCTGTTTCACACTTTCTGTCTCATCTGTATCAGAAAGATAGGTAATGTCTGCTATCTCATTAAATCCAGCGTTGATATAATCATCCAGACCTTCTGGTGCATTCTGTATGTAAACGCTTGATACATGTGTCTCTACGTCATTCGAAAGGTTGTCCACCATATATCCCATAAGAGCAAACATACCAACTACAATCAGCGCCGGAAGTAAAAACAAACTGAAACACATCTTTGGATCTTTAAAAACACGTGCAAATTCCTTGCGAATAATTGTTCCAATCCCCTTCATGTTACTGTTCCTCCTTATTATTTTCCTTATAAAGCTTAAAGAAGGCATCTTCTAAGTCTGCACTCTTTGTCTCCCTTAGGATATCAGAAAGCGTACCTTCAATCACTTTCTGTCCATTGATGATCACGCCGATACGGTCACACAGCTTTTCTGCTTCTGACATAATATGCGTGGAAATAATTACAATCTTGCCTTCTTCTTTTAATATCTTTAAATAATCCGTTACATGTCTTGCGGTTACAATATCAAGACCACTTGTCGGCTCATCAAAGATTACGACTTTCGGATCATGAGCCAGACACACTGCGATTGCTGCCTTCTGCTTCATACCAGTTGACAGCTCTTCAATCTTCTTATCCTGGAATTCGGTGATTCCAAAGTATGTAAATAACTTCTCTCTTCTTTCCTTCATGGTCTTAACATCTATTCCATGAAGCTCACTATAAAAATCAAACATATAGCGTGGTGAGAAATGAGGATCTAACTTGATTTCATTGGTTAAGAATCCGATACAGCTTCTTACCTTCTCCGGTTCCTTTACTGTATCATAACCACATACTTCAATGGAACCGTCGGTTGGTTTTAACAAAGTGGCAACACAGCGAAGTGTCGTTGTCTTTCCTGCACCATTCGGTCCTAATAATCCATAAATCTCACCTTCCTTTGCAGTAAGGGAGATATTCGATGCCGCCCTCTTCATATTTTTCTTGGTCTTCATCTGATTCATCTGTTTCTTGCTTAGCTTATATATCTTTGTCAGGTTTCTAATCTCAATCATACTTCCACCTTTCCTTTCTTTTTTAAGCTGATTAGCTGCATTCTTATTCATCTTCACCGAAGATCTCGTCTAACGTCTTACCAAGAACCCGGCAAATCGCCCGGCATAGATTAATCGTTGGATTATAATCACCGCTCTCGATGGAATTCATTGTCTGTCTGCTCACCCCGACACGCTCTGCAAGCTCCTTCTGTGACATATCCAAAGCAGCTCTTGCCGACTTAAGCTTTAAATTTTTCGCCATACAGCCTTCCTCCAATTTCCATGTATATCCTATCACTTCCATTTATTAGTGTCAAGTATATTTTACATTTAGTTTATAATATTTTACTTAAAGTCATCTAATACTTGCCATTCCCATTTCTTTTGCTAACCACTTATTTATTAAAAAGCCCTCCAGCCGAAGATCAGGGCACTAAAAGTTAAGAAAAAAACTAAGGACAGCAAAGATAAGAACAAAAAAAGAGCGGTATCTAAGGCGGTATTCTCTACTTCTAGAAAACATACCGCTTCCGACACCGCTGTCTTTTGCAGCCTTACCCGTTATCCGCTTAAATCTATTCCTGCTCTTTTACGCTTACGGATGCCCATACTGCATCCTTTATGCTTACGGTGGCTTTCGTCTCCCATGAAATATACTGGGAATCAAATGCTTCTTTCTGGCGTTCTTCGATAATAGTTTCTTTTGCTTCTGCTGTTGCTTCCTCATCAAGCTCATTTTCACAGTAAAGAATAAAATATCCCTGATCGGTCTCAATCACGTCACTTATCTCACCGGTTTTCATAGAAAATGCAACATTCTCAAGTGCATCATCTAATTCGCCTTTTCCCACTATGATTTCAATCTCATCACTATTATCACTGTTTTCCTGTGCAAAAGAATAAAAATCCGCTGCTTCTTTCGCCTGTATTCCTAGCTCTTTTGCCTTTTCTTCCACAGCTTCTAACTCTTCTTTTGAATACTCGATCGCATTCCCAGATTCATCATAACCGGTCTTAGACAAAAACACGTACTGTAATACAATCTGTCTTGCTTCTTCTAAACTCACATCGGTATCTATATTCAGAGTCAGACTTTCAAAAATCTTATTCGCCAGAACATTATCCGAATAAATCTGTTTTACCACATCTTTCTCGATACCGTACTTTTTTATATCCGCTTCGGATACCTGAGATAAAAAGTCCGCCGTATATTCATCCACATCTAATAACTCATCCTCAGACAGACTGATATTTAACTCCTCTGCCTTCGAGCATACGATCTTGATATATTTGATTTTCTCTAGCAGCTGCTGTTTAAATAGATCCGCATATGTGGTTCCTTCTAAGTCAATCACATAATCCCAGATTTCCGCTCCGTACAGTGTTTCCACTTCTTCCTTCGAAGATAGCAGATAGATCATTGCTTCTTCTAATAATACATCGCTTCCTTCTACTGTCATAACAACCTGCTTTAAGTCCACCGCTTCCGAAACCGTAGGGGTAGCACTCTCGCTGCTTGTATCCTTTGATTTCGAACAGGCAAGCATAGATGTCATCATAACTGCGATCATGACTAACAATACTGCTTTTTTCTTTAATTGTCTCATTCTTTCCTCCGTTTATAAAAAACCATCTGCTTCTTTCTCTATTATAAGCAAAGGCATTTCCTACATCAATATCTTAAAGTCGGTTAACAGATTTTTCACATACTCAAATAGTATATGTGGATCAATCTTCCCTAACTTATTCCTACTTGATGCCGGAAGCTTATACGTAAATACTGGAGAAGCGCCTGGCGTCATCTTTAGAGCACTTCCGTACTTCTCCATCAGTTCCGGAATCTTTTCTACTTTTACCTTTGCTTTCGCATACATCGTAAGCTTGACTTCATCGCCTTTTTGTATCAGATTCGTTATATAAACCTGGTGCGCGATCGCCTTCATAAATGCAATATTCAAAAGATTATTAACAGAAGAAGGAATGTCGCCGAAACGGTCCACTAACTCTTCCTGCATATCCATGAATTCTTCTTCATTTTCAATATCGGCAACTCGCTTATACATATCAAGCTTCTGCATCTCATTCTTAATATATGTGGATGGAATGAAGGCATCTAAATCCATATCCACCGTTGTATCAAAGGATTCCTCTTCGCTAATTTCACCTTTCATCGCTTTTACGGCTTCGTTAAGCATCTTACAGTATAAATCGTATCCAACGCTTTCCATATGTCCGCTCTGCTCTGCACCAAGAAGATTTCCGGCTCCCCTAATCTCTAAATCCCGCATCGCAATCTTAAATCCACTTCCAAGCTCCGTGAACTCCTTGATTGCCTGCAGTCTCTTCTCTGCTACCTCTTTTAACATCTTATCCCGCTTATACATCAAGAATGCATAGGAGGTACGGTTTGATCTTCCGACTCTTCCTCGTAACTGATAAAGCTGAGACAATCCAAGGCGATCTGCATCATCGATAATCATCGTATTTACATTCGAGATATCAAGCCCGGTTTCAATAATGGTCGTTGCTACTAACACATCGATCTCCCCATTGATAAACTCGAACATAATCTTTTCTAGCGTATGCTCATTCATCTGTCCATGAGCAAATGCCACATTAGCATCCGGCACAAGCTTTGCAATCTGGTTGGCTACTTCATCAATGCCATTGACCCGGTTATATACATAATAAACCTGTCCTCCTCTGGCTAATTCACGATTAATTGCCTCTCTTACGATTTCATCATTATGCTCTAATACAAATGTCTGAATCGGAATACGATCTACTGGCGGTTCTTCTAATACGCTCATATCACGGATGCCGACTAAGCTCATATGAAGGGTTCTTGGAATTGGGGTAGCCGTTAAGGTCAATACATCTACATCACCTTTTAGCTGCTTAATCTTCTCCTTATGCGCCACTCCAAAACGCTGCTCTTCATCAATGATTAAAAGTCCCAGATTCTTAAACTCTACATCCTTGCTTAATACCCGGTGCGTACCGATAATAATATCTAGCTGCCCCTTCTTTAACTTCTCCAATGTCTTCTTCTGCTCCGATGCCGACTTAAAGCGAGACAACATATCGATGCTGATTGGGAAATCCATCATACGCTGGGTAAACGTATTATAATGCTGCTGCGCCAAAATGGTGGTCGGTACTAAGAATACAACCTGCTTTCCATCCGATACTGCCTTAAATGCAGCGCGGATTGCGATCTCTGTCTTTCCATATCCTACATCACCACATACAAGACGATCCATGATCTTCGTGCTTTCCATGTCCTTTTTGGCCGCCTCGATTGCCCTTAACTGGTCCTCTGTCTCCTCATACGGGAACATCTCTTCGAATTCCTTTTGCCATACCGTATCCGGACAAAACTGATGTCCGACTCTCTCCTGTCTTTCCGCATACAGTTTCACTAAATCCTGTGCAATCTCCTTTACAGCTTTCTTGACTTTTGCTTTTGTGTTCTTCCATTCCGAAGAATTTAATTTATTTAGCTTTGGCTTTCTTGCATCCGCACCGGCATACTTCTGAATCACATCAAGGCCAGTCGCTAAGATGTATAACACCCCGCCACCGCCATATTCGATTTTAATATAGTCCTTGCTGACCTTATCCACTTCGATTTTTTCAATTCCGCGGTAAATGCCAAGTCCATGATTCTCATGTACCACATAATCTCCAATGCTTAGATCATTAAAGCTGGCAATCTGCTTTCCTTCGTACTGTTTCTTCTTTCTTTTCTTTTTCTTCTCCGCACCAAAGATGTCACTTTCTGAAATAATAACAAGCTTAATAAGCGGATATTCAAAACCACGGTGCAGACTTCCATAAGCGACCATAATCTCGCTCTTTTTTAATTCTCTATCAAGATCCTCACTATAAAACGCATTCAGCTCATACTCTCTTAAATCCTCTGCAAGCCTGCCGGCCCTTGTTCTCGATCCAGAAAGCAAGATGACACGGTATCCATTCTTCTTCCATTCCTTTAAATCCTTTACCAGAATCTCAAAGTTATTATTATATGGATTGATGCTCTTTACCGTAATGTCGTATTTATGCTTTACCTGAAGCTGTGCAGCCTTATGATCCATTGTGCTGATAAACACGCTGTTCCTGCGTGCAAAGTTTGCAAACAATTCCTTATAATCATAAATCACATCCATCTGGCTTGGAAGAATATAGCCTTTATCAATTCTTCCTACCATGCTTTCGGAAAATTCGGTTGCTACCGCTTCCCCTTTTTCAAGCAGACGACTCGGCTCATCTAAGAATACAATGGCATCCTTTCCTGTAAAATAATCAAAAAAGGAGCAGGTGGTATCATAGAAGAATTTAATATAACTATCGAGTCCCACCATGCCCTGGAAACACTCTAAATTTTCTTTGAATTCTGCAATAATCTGCGTAATCCGAGCGGCTTCTTCTGTCTTCATCTGGCTTCGAAGACCAGCCACATACTCGTCCTTCTCTGCCTCTATCTTGGCAAGCCCTGCCTCAATCTGGCTGTTATCTAATACAATCTCTGCTGCAGGATAGATGACTGCCTCACTGATTCTCTCAATGGATCTCTGGCTGCTGACATCAAAAGTACGGATGGAATCAATCTCATCTCCCCATAACTCGATACGAAACGGTACTTCTTCTGTTAATGAGAATATATCCACGATGCCGCCTCTTACAGCGAACTCTCCCGGATTTTCCACCTGTCCCATTCTTTCATATCCAAGCTGCACTAAAGAATCTGTTAACGCAGTCAGGTCAATCGTATCTTCCTCATGAATCCTTAGAGTCTTCTTTTCAATCAAAGATAAGGGAAGAACCTTATCAAGCCCTCCGTCAAATGTCGCAATGATGGTTACTGGCTTACGCTCAATCAGTGCCTTTAATATCTTCAGACGTTCTCTAACAATTGCATTCCCATGAATATCTGCGCTGTAAAAAATGATATCCTTTGCCGGATACAGCATCACACTTCGGTCATAGAGCTTATAATCCTCATAAATCTCTTTTGCCTTACTGTCATTGTATGTCACAATCAACTTAAATGGAATATCCTCGGTCAGTGCATGGATCATATGACATTTCTGAGAATCGATGCATCCGGTGATCTGGACCGGGAATTCCCGAAGCGTAATATTCTGTCTGATATCATTAAAGTCTTTATATTCCATTAAGGGCGCTGTAAATGTTCTCACGCCTTAACCTCCCTTTTATTATAGATATTCATTGCGGCATCCATACCATCGTTTATGATACATTCACAAGCCTTTGCTGTGCGTTCCACTGCCGCTCTCATCTCTTCCTGTTCCTCTTTACCAAATCTCCCAAGTACATAATCGGCTAAATCCCATCCCTTTGGCTTATCTCCTACACCAATTTTGATGCGTGGGAACTCATCGGTACCAAGATGATTGATAATGCTCTTAATTCCATTATGACCACCTGCACTTCCTTTCTTTCGTAAACGCAGCGCTCCCACATCCAGGCTGATATCATCATAAAGGATAATGATCTCCTCATTTGATACTTTATAAAAATCTGCTAATTCTCTTACACTCTCTCCACTTAAATTCATATAGGTCTGAGGCATTGCAAGAATGACTTTCTCTGCTCCAATCATTCCTTTCCCGCAGATTGCCTTATGCTTTTTTGTATCCATTGTAATCTGATATGTCTTAGCAATC
This sequence comes from uncultured Lachnospiraceae bacterium, assembly GCA_945787565.1. Taxonomy (GTDB): domain Bacteria; phylum Bacillota; class Clostridia; order Lachnospirales; family Lachnospiraceae; genus Lachnoclostridium. The sequence continues at coordinate 23,949 of CALZIE010000011.1, read as the reverse complement.
GCTTCAATCGCCTCGAATCCGATATTATGTCTTGTTCCTTCATACTCCCTTGTCGGATTTCCTAAACCTACTATTATATACATACGAACCTCTTTCCTGGTATATCACCACAATTTTTAAATCTTCTTTCTCTTTAACACTTTCAAAATACTGCCTTTAAATTCTAAAGATGCTGCTTTTTACTCGCATAGGGGTGTGTTTTTATATTTAAGCATGCAGTTTTGCCGCACATATGCAATCTCATGCATACCTGCGGTATTCAAACGCATGATACCAAATCTGTTCATACGTATTTTTATTTTTTCCTGTTTCATGCTTTCTTACACATTCGTTTCTCTATTCTTTCCTGGTACCTTTATTATAAGCCATGGATACCCTTTCATCAACTTGTTTTCCATTTATAAGAAGAAAACAAAAGCCGGTACTACTCTTAATTACCGAGATCATACCGACTTTCTTTTCCGTTTTATTTAATTCGGTTATTATAATACACTTTTCCCGCTTCAAGTGTATATCCTTTTGCTGCGAACAGTTCATCAACCGTCACAAGCTGATAGCCCTGCTTGATTAGTTCCGGCACTAAATATTCCACAGCCTCTGCAGTGCTTTCATATAAGTCATGCATTAAAATGATATCCCCATCTTTGATCGTGCTTAATACATTCTTAATGACAGACTGTGCATCCCTGCTCTTCCAGTCTTCGGTATCTAGTGACCATGCGATCATCGGAACAGTAAGATTCTCACTTACCGTTTCATTCCGGCTTCCATACGGCGGGCGAAGTACAATCTCATCTTCCTGTGCATGCTCATAAATCAATTCACTTGAATGCTCTACTTCATACTTAAGTTCATCGATGCTGATTTTGGCTAAATCCTTATGGCTATATGTATGATTGCCAATCTGATTGCCTAATGCATATGCTTTTTCCACCGTATCTCCGTAGCTTTCCATTCGGTTCCCCATCACAAAGAAGGTTGCTCGTCCGCCATTATCCGATAGCACCTGTAAAATACGGTTCGTTACCTTTGGATATGGTCCATCATCAAACGTAAGCGCCACCATCGGCTTATTCACATCAATATTGTTCTTTGCTAGGATTTCCTGTACTCTTTCACTCTGGTCTTCTTTGGATATCTGATTTTCAGCCTCTATATTCTCTTCCACGACCTCTGTGTTTTCTGTCTGTTCCCCAGATGTCGTTTCTTCTGACTTTTCTATCTCAGTGCCCGATGCATTCTCTTCTGACAAAGTTTCTCCTTCTAAATCAGGCTGCCCTTCATTTGAATCGGTTTCTCCTGATACGCTTTCATCCATGCTCGAATCGTTTTCTGCTGCCTCTGTATCCGTTTCCTGTCCATATACAGTATCTTCCGTCTCATTTGCGTTTACTTTTCCCTGACTGATTGCCTCACTTGCTTTATCAATTCCTAATAATCGATTGCCTGCCACTAACAAAACAATAGTAGCAGCAATGGCTGATACAATCCATGCTATCTGTAATCCATATACAAGCTTCTTCCTTCGCTGTCTTTTATTATTTGACTTCACACATTTGCCCTCTCCACTTTCCCCATTTTTCACATATTTATCCTATTTTTTCTTATTCGATAGAATAAACATATCTCTTCTATTAGAGTAGCGCAATCTAAAAAAAGTTTCAAGATAAACACAAAAAACAGACTGCAAGTTTCTGGCAGTCTGTTTTTTATTAGGGATTTTTTTAAACAGATTTTTTACTTTTAAACTTCCTCTTCCTCGTTCTCGCCTTCTAAAGCAGCAATCTCATACTTTTCTAATATGATCTTCTGAATGCGATCACGTGTCTCGGAATTAATTGGATGAGCAATATCACGATATTCCCCATCTCCTGCCTTTCTGCTTGGCATTGCAATGAAGAGACCCTTCTCGCCCTCAATCACCTTAATGTCATGTACTACAAATTCATTGTCCATTGTAATAGAAACAACTGCCTTCATCTTACCTTCTTTGCTTACTTTACGCACTCTTACGTCTGTAATCTGCATTTTGCATCCCCCTTTAGCACCATAGTTATTGTCAGTTCAAGTCAGAAAACGCCTTCTCCTACGCTTTGTGATGCCATCTTGTCTGTCCGCTTCGTTTCTACCAAGTCTCTTTCCTATCGCCTTTGCAAAGAACTCTATAAAACATAGCGGTCATTTTTTTCAATAACAATCTTTACATTCCCTTCCTCACCAACATGCGTAGTGTTTGCCTTTATCGTATCTCGGCTTTCAACAATACAATTCTCAATGTAAGTATTGTCACCAATATGTACATCATTTAGAATAATAGAGTTCTTGATTGTGCAATTGTTACCTACATACACTTTCTTAAATAAAACCGAATTTTCTACTACCCCATTGATAATGCATCCGCTGGAAACCAGACTGTTCTTCACCACAGCACCGGCATTATATTTTGCCGGAGGCAAATCATCAATCTTGGAATACACATCCGGATACTGTTTAAAAAAGTAATCCCTAATTTCTTTATTTAAAAAATCCATATTGGTCTTATAATAAGAATCTACGCTTGCGATATTGCTCCAGTAACTATTCATCTCGTAAGCATAAATTCGTTTCACGTTTTTATAACGGATTAAGATATCCGATACAAAATCGTGTCTTTCTTCAGCAGCTGACTTCTCAATCAGCTCAATCAGCTGTCTGCGGCGAATGACATAAATTCCCGTAGAAATAATGGTAGAATCCGAAACTAAAGGTTTCTCTTCAAATTCTGTGATCCTGCCATCCTCATTCACTCCTATAATCCCAAATCTGGTACTATCTTCCACATTATCTAAGCGCTTTGTTACAACCGTAATATCGGCTTTCTTTGCGATATGATATTCCAATACTTTGTTGTAATCAAGCTTATACACCCCATCACCGGACGTAATCACTACGTATGGCTCATGACTATTTTTTAAGAAGTTCAGATTCTGATAAATAGCATCAGCCGTACCCCGGTACCAAAATCCATTATCAGCGGTTATTGTTGGGGTAAATACGAATAATCCACCCTGCTTTCTTCCAAAGTCCCACCACTTGGATGAGCTTAAATGCTCATTTAACGATCTTGAGTTGTACTGTGTCAACACAGCCACCTTCTGCACATGGGAATTCGACATATTACTTAACGTAAAATCAATGCTTCGAAAGCTTCCTGCTACAGGCATAGCAGCTATGGCTCTCTTATTAGATAATTCTCGCATTCTATTGCTGTTACCACCGGCTAAAACAATTCCTATTGCTCTCATAGTCTGTCACCTGCCTTGATTAAGCATTCTCCACTTTCTAGTACACCATGTGGGTAATCGTCAATGGTTGTCCCGCCATTAATTGCGGTATTCTTTCCAACTCTCACTTTATCCGGTATTACCGAATCTTCTCCAACTGTTACCAAACCGTCAATATAAATATTCGGATACTTTACATTCGGAACTTCCTCTCCGATTCCAAGCTCACAGTCGGAACCTACTACGCAGTTCTCTGCAACAATTGCCTTATTAATTGTTGTATTTTCTCCGATTACTGTAGACTTCATAATAATCGAATCATATACTTTGGCACCTGCTTCGATTGTGACACCTGCTCCGATTACAGAATTATGTATTTCGCCATGAATCTCGCAGCCTTCTCCAATGATACAGCGATCAACAACAGCATCTTCTGCTATGTACTGAGGTGGTATAACATCACTCTTGGTATAGATCTTCCAAAATTCTTCATATAGATTGAATTCCGGAACTAAATCTATCAGCTCCATGTTAGCCTGCCAGTAAGCGCTTAATGTACCGACATCCTTCCAATAACCGTTATATTCATAAGCAAATACACGATCACCTCTCTGATGGCAATAAGGGATGATATGCTTTCCAAAGTCACATCCTTTTTGCTCTGATAGCGTTATAAGAGCTTCTTTTAAAACCTTCCATGAGAAAATATAAATTCCCATTGATGCCAGGTTGCTTCTTGGTTTTGGTGGTTTTTCTTCGAATTCTAGAATTCTCTTGTTCTCATCTGTAATTACCACGCCAAATCGGCTCGCTTCATCCATAGGAACTGGTATAGTAGCTAATGTGATATCTGCATTATTAGCTTTATGGAATTCAAGCATAACTTCATAATCCATCTTATAGATATGATCTCCCCCTAAGATAAGAACATAATCCGGATTATAATATTCCATATACTTTAAATTCTGGTAAATTGCGTTCGCTGTTCCTGTGTACCATTCTGCATTCGTGCTTTTCTCATAAGGTGGAAGAATAGAAACTCCTCCAATGTTGCGGTCTAAATCCCATGGAATACCAATTCCAATATGGGTATTCAGTCTAAGCGGCTGATACTGAGTCAGTACGCCAACCGTATCAACACCAGAGTTAATACAGTTGCTAAGTGGGAAATCGATAATTCTGTATTTGCCCCCAAAAGCAACAGCAGGTTTTGCAACGCTCGAAGTCAGTACTCCAAGTCTAGAGCCTTGTCCGCCTGCTAGTAACATCGCTATCATCTCTTTCTTAATCACGCTATCACCTCTTGCTGTTTGATATTCCCATTATACCATTTTTTTCAAAATATGTGAATATATTTACTAATTTTTTTTAAATTTTATCAGCATTTTTCGTCAAAATACCACATTTTGATATTCTATATTTTAATTCTCTAATTCTCTCCCTATTTCTCCACTATAAGTAGCTAATTAATGACATTATCCATCAGTGATTGACCTATTGAAAATACAGCATTTTTCGCCTCCATAACAAATATGCGTAATATATTGTAATTTCATTTAAAACGGTTATAATAACTAATAGATGAAACATCTCCCTGTTACATACACTATATAGGGTGTTATGTTTATCGGCATCTTGAAATGGATGCCGTTTTTATTTCACAAAAACAGGAATATGCCATACGGCATATAAGCGATAGATCGCTGCGTATTATAAAAACTATTAGAATAGGAAGTGTTTACTTATGTATCAGATTGATTTCAACAATCCAGTTCACATACATTTTATTGGAATTGGCGGCATCAGCATGAGCGGCCTTGCAGAACTTCTACATACGAAAGGTTTTACCGTTTCGGGGAGTGACGCAAAAGATAGCAAAATCATCAAGCATCTGATGAATCAGGGAATTAAAATTACAATCGGACAAAGCGCATCCAATATCACCAGTGATATTGATGTATGTGTTTATACTGCTGCCGTAAAGGAAAATAATGAAGAGTTCATTGCTGCGAAAGAAGCAGGAATTCCACTTCTTGACCGTGCTTACTTAGTAGGTGAAGTAATGGGACATTATAAGAATGCCATCAGTGTGGCTGGTACTCATGGAAAAACAACAACAACAAGTATGGTTGCCATGATCATGTTAGAAGGTAACTTCGATCCAACCGTATCTGTTGGTGGAATCCTTGATAATATGGGTGGAAACATGCGAATTGGACAATCAGAGAATTTCATTGTGGAATCCTGTGAATATACCAATAGTTTCTTAAAATTTAAGCCAACCAATGAAATCATATTAAATATAGAAGCAGAACATCTTGATTTCTTTAAAGATCTTGCAGATGTTCGTCATTCTTTCCGCCTTTTTGCAGAAAAACTTCCGAAAGACGGGAACCTTGTAATTAATGGTCAGATTGCTAATTATGAAGAAATTACGAAGAATCTGCCATGCAACATTTTTACCTATGGTGTATATACTACTCCTGTGGATTTAAATCATATCTCTTCGGACTATGATTATGCGGCAGCAAACCTTTCCTTCAATGAGTTTGGCTGCGGAAGCTATGATCTGATCAAGAACAATACATTCGTTGATCGCATCGAACTTGGTGTGATCGGCATTCACAATATTTCAAACTCTGTTGGTGCTATTGCACTTGCTGATCAGTTAGGCGTATCCATTGATGCATGCAAAAAAGCACTATTAAAATTTAAAGGCACCGAGCGCCGCTTTCAACACAAAGGGGTAGTCGGTGGTGTTACCATCGTGGATGACTATGCTCACCATCCAACGGAAATCGAAGCGACTTTAACCGCAGCGCTTAAATATCCACATAAAACAACATGGTGTGTATTCCAGCCACATACGTATACAAGAACGAAATCATTATTAAAAGACTTTGCAAAAGCGTTATCTCATGCTGATAAGATTGTTCTTGCTGATATTTATGCAGCAAGAGAGGAAAATCCCGGAGACATTTCATCGAAAGATCTGCAGATGGAACTACAAAAATTAGGCAAGGACGCTTATTACTTCCCTTCTTTTGGTGAGATTGAAGACTTTTTATTGGAGAATTGTACTAACGGCGATCTGTTGATAACTATGGGCGCCGGAGACGTTGTTTCTATTGGGGAAGCGCTTCTCGGAGAATAGTTATCCACATTATCCACAACCTTATCAACAATTTTATTCGGATAGGGCTGTGGATTTTTTATGCCCATTACTTTTTCCAGAGTTCAGACAGTGTTATTGAAAATATCTTGAAACAATGCATGTTTCCATTATTTTTTCCTTATATTTACAAACTTAATCCACTACTTTATCCACATTATCCACAATTATTCACACTGACTTTTTTCAATCCGTCTTCCAAAAACACCTATTTTCATCTGAAATGTTATATGCTATAATGTGCATGCACTGGAGATGCAAACGCACACCATGCTAATTACATAAAGATTTGGGGTAATAGAATGAATAAAATTTCACTTCACACAAATACTGGTACAGGTGTCACAATCCTGGAAAATAGCTTTATAGATCAATATATGCCTGACGCGAATGGTTCCTTTGTCAAAGTATATATCTATCTGATGCGTTGTATTTCTGATCCATCCTCTAACTTAACGATTGCATTCTTAGCGGACAAGTTAGATGAGACAGAAAAAGACATTGAAAGGGCACTAAGATATTGGGAGAAAGCCGGACTACTTTCCATAGACCGAGATACAAGCGGTCAGATTGTCTCCATTCTTTTCTTATCTCCTAATGCATCATCAAAAACAGAAGAATCCCAAGAACCATCAAAAGAAGCTAGTGTATCTACAAAGGCAGCGAATGTCTCCATAAAGAAGGACTCCCCTATCATTCAGGCAGTTCCAAAGACATTTGATAAACCGAATTATTCCGATGCACAGATTGAACAGCTTACCGCTATTGATGAAGTTCAATGGATCATGAATACATTAGAGCAGTATTTAGAACGTCTCTTAAAACCTACTGATGTCCAGCTTGTTTTATACCTATATGAAAGCATTGGTTTCCCAGCTGATTTGATTCTCTATCTGTACGAGTACTGCGTATCAAAGAATAAGAAGAGTGCTTCCTACATTGAGACCGTCGCTCTTGCATGGGCTGAGGAAGGAATCGATACGGTAGAAAAAGCCGAAGCAAGCACCGCTACTTATAATAACAACTATAATGCGGTCAACAAAGCCTTTGGACTTAACCGTGCACCAGGAAGCATTGAGAAAAAGTTCATGCACCGCTGGTTCCATACGTATGCTTTTGAGATTCCAATCATTGAAGAAGCATGCAACCGTACGATGTTAGCGACCGGTAAGCCAGATTTTAAGTATGCCGACCGTATCTTAGAAAACTGGTCCAAAAAAGGAGTTACCAGCCTAAATGATATTAAGAAATTAGATGAAGAACATGCAAAGAATAGCGCTGTAAGTGCTGCTAACAAGCAAAATGCTTCTGCCGCTAGTACAAATACAGCCAAAGCTTCAAACAATAAATTCAATGCTTTTCCACAGCGTAAATATACGGAAGACGATTTCCGTTCTATGGAACAGCGCCTTTTAAATAAACAATAACCTTTTTAAGGGGAGGTTTTTATGGCTTTAAAAAACTATCAGATTAATACGATTTTACGGGAATATGATAATCGCCTCTTTCAAAGCAAGCATGATTTAGAGCTTCGAAGAAAAGAGGTCTATGAAAAAATCCCTGCACTTGATGAGCTGGATCGAAAGATCGTAAGCGGCTCCATCCGTTCTGCCAAGCTCTCCTTAGCTGGCGATGACTCTCTCCTTTCTACACTAAAGGAAGAGAATCAGAAGCTATCCGAACAAAAGAAACAGCTTTTAGTTGCGAATGGCTATGCGGCAGATTATCTGGAACCGCATTATGTATGCCCGGACTGTAAAGATACTGGATACATCGGTACTGAGAAATGCCACTGCTTTAAGCAGGCGATTGTGGATCTTTTGTACGCCCAATCCAACGTAAAGGACATCATTGCCCATGAGAATTTCTCAACCTTCTCCTTAGCTTACTATCCGGATAACTTTGTTGAAGAATCTACTGGCATGACGCCGCTTGCGAATATCCGCCGCGTTGTACAGGAGACGATGAACTTCATCCGGAATTTTGATACTTCCTATCAGAATCTTTTAATCTATGGGAATACCGGAGTTGGAAAGACATTCTTAAGCAATTGCATCGCAAAAGCGTTGTTAGATTCTGCACATACTGTCATCTACCTGACTGCCTTTCAGCTTTTTGATATTTTAGAGAAGTATAAGTTCACAAATAACAATAATAACGAGTATGATGACATTCAGAATCAATTTGAACATATTCTAGACTGTGACCTTCTGATCGTAGACGACATTGGAACCGAGCTTAGCAATTCCTTTACGAATTCCCAGCTTTATCAGTGTATCAACGAACGTCATCTAAAACAGAAGTCCACTGTCATTTCCACAAACCTGTCCTTTGATCAGTTAAAAGCAAACTATAGTGAACGTATTTTTTCCCGCATCACTAGCAATTATACGCTTCTAAAAATCGTAGGAAATGATATTCGTATCGAGAAACAGTTTATGTAAGCCTTATTATTTAAGCCTGCAAGCATTCCATTGTCGAATCCTTGCAGGTTTTTGTTTTTTCATTTTTCCTGTTCGCACTCTGCATACAAATGGAACATTTTGTCGCTATTTTTTGGAAGATTTTACGGTTTGAATTGGTTAGCGGAGTTTAACCTTGACGAACAATGTGGATAATAGTATTATAAACAAGTGCTTAAAACTATGCTTATCAGGGGATTTTCCTAATTTCGGAATAAATCTCCTTCTCATGAAAATATTACTGGAGGAAAAAATAATGTCACAAGATAATTTTTTAGAAACCATCCCTGTTGGTACCCTAGGAATTATTGCTCTCGAAAGTAGTAAAGGCCTTGGTCAGAAAGTAAATGACTACATTGTTGAATGGAGAAAAGAGCGTTCTCAAGAAGGTGGTCCCGCTACTTCCTTAGCTGGTTACCAGAGAGATTCCTACTTAGTCGAAGCTGCTTGTCCACGTTTCGGTTCCGGCGAAGCAAAGGGCGAAATCAAAGAGTCTGTCCGTGGTGACGACTTATATTTACTTGTTGACGTTTGTAACTATAGCCTTACTTATAATGCTTTTGGTCATGTGAATCATATGTCCCCAGATGATCACTATCAGGATTTAAAGAGAATCATCGCTGCTGTTGGCGGAAAAGCACGTAGAATTACCGTTATTATGCCTTTCCTTTATGAAAGCAGACAGCATAAGAGAAGCTCCCGTGAATCCCTTGACTGTGCTTTAGCACTTCAGGAATTAACTAACATGGGTGTTGAAAGCATCATTACCTTTGATGCGCATGATCCACGTGTTCAGAATGCAATTCCTCTTAAGAGCTTTGAAACGGTTATGCCAACTTACCAGTTTATCAAGGCACTTCTTCGTAACGTACCTGACTTAACAATTGACTCCGATCATATGATGGTTATCAGCCCGGATGAAGGTGCTATGGGACGTGCCGTTTACTTTGCAAATGTACTCGGTCTTGATATGGGTATGTTCTACAAACGCCGTGACTACACAAAGATTGTAAATGGACGTAACCCAATCGTTGCTCATGAATTCCTAGGAAGTGACGTAGAAGGAAAAGACGTAGTAATCCTTGATGATATGATCTCCTCTGGCGAAAGCATGCTAGATGTAGCGAATGAATTAAAGAAAAGAAAAGCGAATCGTATCTTTATCTGCTCTACTTTCGGTCTGTTCACAAATGGTCTTGATAAATTTGATGAAGCGTATGAAAACGGTTTAATCTACCGTGTCATCACAACAAACCTTGTATACCAGACAGAAGAATTATTAAGCAAGCCTTACTATATTAATGCAGATATGAGCAAATACATCGCTCTTTTAATTGATGCGTTAAATCATGATGCTTCCATCAGTGAGTTCTTAAGTCCAACGGAACGTATCCAGAATATTTTAAATAAATATAAAAAACAGTAGAATCAAGAAAAGAGGCTGTGGCAGTTCAATCTGCCGCAGCCTCTTTTTTTGATATTTAAAAGCTTTTAAGAAACCTTCCTAGTTTCCCCCTCTGTTTTGCTCCTGTAACCATGCCTCTTCGTCCCAAAGATCATCTTCCGATTCTTCCTCTTCTGTCGGAGCTGGTGTTGGCGTTAAAGCCGGGGTTGCCGTGACCTGTACGTTGCCCGGATCAGGCGTGATAGTTGGAGTGAGCGTTGGCCAAACTGGGGTCGGAGTGAGCGTTGGTTCAATCGTTGGCTCTATGGTCGGAGTCGGTTCTTCTGTTACAATCTCCTCATCCGTTGGTTCTGGTGAAGGGATCTCAGTATCCTCTGGAAGATTTGGAGTTACTTCTTCCTCTGGAATGTTTGGAGTCTCTTCCATGCCTTCTTCTGGTGTTTCCTCGATGACTTCTTCTTCCGTCGGCTCTAGCTCTTCGGTTGGTTCTGGAGTCTGTGTTATTTGTGGCATAAGGAATGGAGTATCGAATTCCATCGGATCAAGACCTTCATGAATATCATTCATAAACGCTTTCCAAATTCGTCCTGGATAGGTACTGCCCGCTAAATCGCTTACTGTCTTTGGATAATCATATCCAACCCATACACTTGTGGTGTAATATCTAGTGTAGCCTACAAACCATCCATCCTTCCTGTCTGTCGTTGTCCCAGTCTTTCCGGCAGATGGCATATTCGTAAGCTGCAGCTTTCTTCCGGTTCCAGATGTCATAACGCCTTCTAGCACATCCGTCATAATTAAGGATGCATTTCCGGTATAAACCTGCTTCTCATTTATAGAATCCGAAACTAAGATATTTCCTTTCGAATCAGTGATCTTTACGATACAGGTCGGCTTTCTATAGATTCCATAGTTCTCAATAGCAGCATATGCAGCCGCCATCTCTACGGGACTTACCCCATAGGTAAGACCACCAAGGGAGGCTGCCGGATAATAATCATCTTCGGTGATTTTTGCGAAATTCATGGCAAGAAGATAAGATAGACCGGTCTTTGGTGTAAGCTCTGTAAACAGCTCCCATGCAACCGTATTCTTAGATACTTCTACTGCCCTTCTTACTGTCATGTCTCCGGCATAAGAATTATCTGCATTACGCGGACCGCCTTCAATCGCTTTATCTGTCACAATGCTATCAGGTGTCAGTCCTCGTTCAAACCATGGTGTATATACAATTAACGGCTTAATGGAACTGCCCGGCTGACGATAGCTCTGATATGCTCGATTTAGCGTATAGCCAGTCACATCCTGATTTCTTCCGCCGATAATCGCTACGACTCTTCCTGTATCGTTATCAATGCAGGTAGCCGCTCCCTGAAGGGCATAAATCCCTTCATCGGTTACTTCGGTAAATCCAGCTAACTCCTCATCAATGCTTTTTTGAAGCTCTTCCTGCTTCTCTAAATCAATGGATGTATAAATCCGGTAGCCGGCTGTATAAAGACTTTTCTGAATCTCATAATACTTCTCAGAATAACGGTCTTCATATGCTTCTTTTGCAGCATCTGTTGAAAACTCATTCTGGAACACGAATCCGTCTGCTTCCATCAATGCCCGGATTGCACAGTAATACGTATAACTCTCTGCATAATTCTGCTTTTCAGAAGTAGAAGGAGATAACGTAATGGTCTCTGCTAATGCCTTTTTATACTCTTTCCATGTAATCTTCCCATCATTATACATCTGATCTAAGATCTTATCTCTTCGTTCCAATGTATTCTCGAAGTATGTAAATGGATTATGAAGGGTTGGATTGTTTGGAATCGCACATAAAAAAGCAATCTGCGATAAACTTAATTCGGATGCACTCTTACTGAAATATCCATTGCTTGCTGCCTGAATGCCATAATATCCATTTGCAAAATACATATTATTAAAGTAAAATTCCAAGATCTGTGTCTTTGAATACTTCTTCTCAAGCTCAAGTGCGATAAACATTTCTTTAATCTTTCGCTCGAAAGATACTTCTGAAGTCAGAAATACATTTCTTGCTAGCTGCTGGGTAATCGTACTAGCCCCCTGCCTGATTTCTCCCTTATTCTTAATCAAAGCCAAGCCCGCTCGCAAAATACTCTTATAGTCCACACCATTATGGCTAAAGAACTTCTTATCTTCTGTTACAAGCATTGCATCCAGGGCATACTGAGGAATGTTACTATAATCCAGATAATATACCTCTTTCTCCGACTTTAATTTGGATAAAAGACTCCCATCGGATGCATATACAAGACTTGTTAACGACGACTTAAAGGTATCTGAGGTAGATTTCCTAACGGTCTGTTCTGCCTCTGTTTTTAGTTCCATAATACGGTCTCCATATTTAAAATAGAAAAAAGCACCAAGCACCGTAATCAGGATCAGAATCATTAAAAACAGCAGTTTCAATGTATCTTTTATGATTCTTCCTGTTCTTGATACCTTCTTTTTCTGTCTCTTATTTGAAGTCATGTTCTCTCTTCCCTCTTTTATGAACAACTATTTTCCAGATCAATCAGATGATATGGAATCTGCTCTTTTTCTAATAATTCAGTCTCTCTGTGATGGCATGTGAAAATCAGGATCTGTCTGTCACATTCTTTAGTCAGACAGCGAAGTGCTGCTGACATTCTTTCATCATCATAATAAGCAAATGCATCATCTATTATAATTGGCATTTTTTCTTTATTAAAAAAAAGATCCGCTAGGGCTAATCGAATTGCCAGATACACCTGCTCGATCGTGCCTGCACTTAACCGGTCTAATGGTACATAAGAATGATTATGGCGTACTTTGATGCTCATCCTTTCATCCATTATAATATCTCCATATATCCCTCCGGTCACTTCATAAACCATCGCGGAAATACGCTCGTTTAATTCCGCTCCAAAGCTGTCGTGGATATGCACCGCCAGATTCTGTATCGTGCGGATTGCCAGATTGATACTGCTAATCTCCTCTTTTCTTTCTTGCTCTCTGTGCTGCATCTGCTCAAGCATCTGCTGTTTTTTTATCAGCTGATTCTCATTATCCTCTAGTGCTTCTATGTTCCACTTCAGTTTCTCAATCTCTAAAGCAAGGTCTCTTTCCTGCTTTAACAGGCTATCCTTCTCTTCCTTATGCTCCTCCTGCCTCTCACTGATAATATTCTTCAGTTCCAGCATACACTCCTCGGTCATATCCGGATCATTCATATAAAACTTCATGAAGTTCATAACCTGATGATGAATCTCATCTCTTTTATTCCGCAATGCTTCCAGTTCATTTTTGCTGTCCTCAAATAACTGTCTTGCATAACTTCGCTCGTGCTCTGCAATCAGAATCTCATTTAATTTACTGCGCAGATTCTCTAAGTTCACAACCTTGTTCTCAAGCAGAATGTCTTTCTTTCTGCTTTGAATATGAATCACATTCTTCTCATATTCTTTTCTTAACGCCGTAATATGGTTTCTTGCCTTCTCGATATCCTTTACTTTCGTCACATATAAATAGATTCCAATTACAATCAAAAGCACCCCGATCACGCCCTTTAGAATAATGGCCCCGAAAGGAATCGCAAGAAGGAGCATTCCGGCTGCTGCGGGAATAAGGCTTAAATAACGAGTATTCTTATCCTGCCGTTCAATCTTTGGCCCTAGTTCATCCACATCCTTATGAAATGCCTGCTCTAGCTCATATTTTTCTACGGTAAGCTGTTCATATTTCGTAATATCATTCTGAATGCGCTCACTGCTTGGCAAGCCTCTTACAACTGCTGCTTTCTTCTCATATTCTTCTGTCTTCTCCCTGATATCTCGAATCTGCTTTTTTATCTCTCCATATCGCTTATAGTTCTCCAAAATAAAAGGAAGATGTCTGATGCATGTCTGTTTATTCTCCTGCTCAGCCTTTTCTAGGTTCAGAATCTTTTCCTTGATTTCTTTATGTTTTTTCTCCATCGTTCTTAAGCTAATGGAGTACTGTTCCATCAAGACTTCATTTTGTTTACAAAGTTCAATGGCTTCCTCTAACGCCGCGATTTCATTTTCTTCGCTTTCTGCCATCTTATTTTTTCGTTTTTCTTGCAGGTTCTCTAATGCTTTTGCTACATCTACTTCATTGCTTTTAGCAGTCGACAGATTCGCAATAAAGTTTGCCACTTCCTTTGCTAACTCTGCATCTGTCTTTGCATGTAGCTGCTCCATGCTGATTGTGTTCCGATACGTACTTTCATTGAAGCCCGGAATTACATCCCCGGCATGCAGTCTACTCATCGGCACCGTTCTTCCTGTCTCAATATCTGTTACGGTAAATGATTTTTTCTTCTGATAAAAGCTTCGATCAATCCGATATACAGTATCCTTATATTCAATATCAATGCTTCCGCAAAATTCCCCCGGTGTATCCCAAGGCTGATATTTCATGTAAGGATCATCTTTTCCAGCTTTGCCTCTTAGTCGATCCATGCCGAAAAACATTCCTTTAATAAAACTATGAAGAGTTGATTTTCCTGCCTCATTTCTCCCATAAATAACATTTACACCTGGCTCAAGCGGGATAATCTGATTATGAAACTTTCCAAAATGCCCTGGTCTTAACTCTCTGATTATCAATTTCAATACCCTCTCTTTGCCCTAATCTCTTGCGTGCAGCAATGCTTCCATCCCAATATAAAGAGCCTTTTCCTTAACGGATTCCTCCATATTCTCAGATTGAATCCGGTCAATAAACAGTCCGATCATATTATCTGCATTTTCTTCCTTTAACATCTTAAAATCATAGTTAATCCGGGT
Organism: uncultured Lachnospiraceae bacterium; assembly: GCA_945787565.1. Taxonomy (GTDB): domain Bacteria; phylum Bacillota; class Clostridia; order Lachnospirales; family Lachnospiraceae; genus Lachnoclostridium. The sequence continues at coordinate 8,842 of CALZIE010000011.1, read as the reverse complement.
ATGGTCCACTGCTTCTACAATATTGCCGACTTTCATAAGCTCATCCGTCACAAATTTGATCTGCTCATCCCGTTTTCCTTCGATCACAACCCGATATAAATTCATGATTCCTTCTACTTGAATACATTCCATTACCTTTTTCTTAAGTTCTGCATTTGTCATCTTCTCATCACTCTGTATGGTAATAAGTTTATATTTTCTCTTAGAAAATGGATAAAAGGCAAATTCCTGCTGCTCTTTTGTCAGATTCCCGTAAATCAAACCATGATCTCCAAGTTCATTTTTATCTAATGGTTCCAAAGAGCCTGCATAGGCAATATTCTTTGTTAAGAACTCATGCTTATGGATATGTCCAAGGGCAATATAATCAAATCCTGCTGCTGCAAGCTTTTCCTTATCAATTGGAATATTCCTTTCATCACCTCCATGTGCCAGCAGAATAGAGATTTCCTGGTTCCTTTCTGGCAAAAGCTTATCATACTTAGCCGTCGTAATATCACGGCTAAAATAGCTAAGCCCATATACACGTGTCTGAATATCCTCAAAATAAATGCTGCCTGGTTCATCGGACATGAACATATAGACATTGTCACACCATGGAAATTCAATATAACTTGATCTTGGACTGATATAATCATGATTTCCTGCCATAATCAGAACTTTCGTTTGAGTCAGCTGCTCAAAATAAGAATTGATCTCTCTTAATTCTCTAAGCAGTGGCTGCCGATGAAATAAATCTCCTGCAATCAAAAGAAGATCTGCCCTCTCCTGATTGCAGAAACTGATCACATGCTCGAAGCTTTCATAAATCTCTTTTCCTCGATCAATGCCTAACGGTTTTCCTTCTTCCGGCTTCGCTCCAAGATGAACGTCTGCTATATGAACAAATCTCATCTCACTCTTTCCTTTCCCTCAGACCTCTTGCATCTGTTTTTCCTATTATACCATACGCTTCATGGTTTTCCTACAAACAGGGACTTATTTCTACTATCATGATGCTTTACTTTTTCCCCTATTTATATTATAATTCGACTATTGCATTCTGGTTCTACTAGACATTTTAATGCATACCAGATGCATTTGAAGTATACTTTATAAAAGAGAGTTCGTAACCTTCCTCTCTTAAAACAAAACTAAAGGAGTATGAATATGAAGAATAAGAAATTAATGTTTCTAGTACAGGCAGCCATGATTGCAGCTATCTATGTGGTCCTAGTACTTGTATTTGCGCCAATCAGCGTATCCGCCATCCAGGTCCGTATTGCGGAAGCTTTAACCATCCTTCCGTTTTTTACACCTGCTGCGATTCCAGGGCTTACAATCGGCTGTCTTCTAAGCAACATCCTGACATCCTGTGATATCTTAGATATCCTCTTTGGATCCCTTGCCACCCTGATCGGTGCACTAGGCTCTTACAGCCTTCGCAGATATAAGTTCTTAGTTCCGCTTCCCCCAATCATCGCTAACACAATCATCGTTCCATGGGTTCTGCGTTTTGCATATGGCGAAGCTCTTCCAATCCCATTCATGATGCTTACAGTAGGTCTCGGCCAAGTGATTTCCTGTGGTGTGATCGGATTGATTGTACTATTTGCATTAAACAAATATAGAAATGTAATCTTCGGCACTTCAAGTCATCTGCCTCTTTAGGTATCAACTTATTTGCTGTCAGATTCCCTTTTTTGAAACGACCAGCTCTTAGCCACGAATCTATGTGTCTGAGAGCTGTTTTTTATTTTTCGTTTCTGCCTGAATCACTCTTACTCCCAATATGTTTTCTCAAAGAAATATTATTTATAAACTTTACTATCTCCACTTTTTCTCTTATTAATGATGATTCTACAAGAGAATCGAAAAATGAGGCCACCGCACAAAAAAGTGCGACAGCCTCATTATATTTTCCTATAATTCGCAGTTGTTTACAGTACGTGGGAATGGGATTACGTCACGAATGTTGCCCATACCTGTTAAGTACATAACGCAACGTTCAAATCCAAGACCAAAGCCTGCATGTCTTGCAGAACCGTATTTTCTTAAATCTAAGTAGAAGTCATAATCTTCTTCCTTAAGACCAAGTTCTTTCATACGTGTAGTTAATTTCTCATAGTCATCTTCTCTCTGAGAACCACCGATGATTTCGCCGATGCCTGGAACTAAAAGGTCCATAGCAGCAACTGTCTTTCCGTCATCGTTTAACTTCATGTAGAACGCCTTGATATCCTTTGGATAATCGGTAACAAATACTGGTTTCTTAAATACCTGTTCTGTTAAGTATCTTTCATGTTCTGTCTGTAAATCACAGCCCCAGCTTGCCTTATAATCGAAATTATCATTGTTCTTTTCTAAGATTTCAATAGCTTCGGTATAAGTAACTCGTCCAAAATCAGAGCTTGCTACATGTTTTAAACGTTCTAATAATCCCTTGTCTACGAAGGAATTGAAGAATTCCATTTCTTCAGGAGCATGCTCTAATACGTAATTAATCACGTATTTAATCATATTTTCTGCTAATACCATATCGTCCTGTAAATCAGCAAATGCGATTTCTGGCTCGATCATCCAGAATTCAGCAGCATGACGTGTTGTATTGGAGTTTTCTGCTCTGAATGTTGGTCCAAATGTATAGATGTTACGGAATGCCATCGCGTAAGTCTCACCATTTAACTGACCGCTTACAGTAAGGTTGGTTGGCTTTCCAAAGAAATCTTCCTTAAAGTCAATAGCGCCTTCTTCTGTCTTTGGCACATTGTTTAAATCCATTGTTGTTACCTGGAACATCTCGCCTGCACCTTCACAGTCACTGCCTGTGATTAATGGAGTATGCACATATACGAAATCTCTGTCCTGGAAGAACTGATGAATTGCATATGCGATTAAAGAACGTACTCTGAATACAGCCTGGAATGTGTTTGTTCTAGGTCTTAAATGAGTGATTGTTCTTAAGTATTCCAGAGTATGTCTCTTTTTCTGAAGTGGATAGTCTGATGTAGATGCACCTTCTATCTCAATAGATTCTGCCTGAATCTCGAAAGGCTGTTTTGCACCTGGAGTTGCTACTAACTCACCGGTAACAATGATTGCAGAACCTACATTTAATTTACAGATTTCATTAAAGTTTACAAGCTTGTCTGCATATACGATCTGTAATGTTTCAAAAAAAGTACCATCGTGTAATACAACGAAACCAAAAGTCTTTGAGTCTCTGACACTGCGAACCCAGCCGCCGACTGTTATCTTTTTGCCAATATACTGTTCTTTATCTCGGAACAGTTCGCGAATTGTTATAAGATCCATCCTAAATAACTCCTTTTTTTCTACTTTAGCCTAATTACTAGTATTATACCACATCAGAGCGTTATTACAACCATTCCTTCCATTGTTATTATAAAATGTGCCAAAGTTTATGCTACCCTTTGGTTCTTATCTTGTCTTATTTTTTATTCAATGTTATAATCATTTTGTATTTTGTTAGTTTTTTGACAAGGAGGTAGCACATGGAAATCACAGTATGTATTGGGAGTTCGTGTCACTTAAAAGGTTCTCGGGAAGTTGTCACTAAATTAGAATACTTAATTTCAAATGCTCATCTAAGTGATAAGCTGAAATTAAACGGATGCTTCTGCACCGGTGAGTGTGCAAAAGGCGTCTGCGTGAAAATTGACGGAGAATTATACTCTGTCTCTCCGGCTGATACGGAACAGTTTTTTGAAAATGAGGTGCTCAGGAGGCTGAAATAATGAATGTAATTGGTTTTAAAGAGGCCAGGTGCCGAAACTGTTACAAATGCGTACGTAATTGTGACGTTAAAGCCATTACTGTAAAAGACTCTCAGGCCTATATCATGGATGATCGATGTATTCTGTGTGGTCACTGTCTAGAAGTATGTCCGCAGAATGCCAAAACATTCATTTCTGACTTAGACCGTGTCAAAAGCTACTTAAAGAAAAAGGTACCAGTTATCTGTTCCATTGCACCGGCATATTTAGGAGCCTTATCCGAAATTCCGCCTGGACAGATCATAACTGCCCTCAAAAAACTTGGGTTTACTGCAGTTCACGAAACTGCGGAAGGTGCCGCTTACATAACAAATGAATATAAAAAACTGCTAGAACAGCATTCTATGGATAATATTATTACCACCTGCTGTCCAAGCGCCAATGATCTGATTGAAATCTACTATCCTGCCCTAGTCAAATTCATGGCACCTGTCGTCTCTCCGATGATTGCTCATGGGAAACTGTTAAAGAAGCAGTATGGATCGGAAGCGAAGATCGTTTTTCTAGGTCCCTGCATCGCAAAGAAACGGGAAGCCCAAAACGATGAACGGACAAAAGGATATATTGATGCCGTCATAAACTTTCCAGAATTTCTAAACTGGGTGAAGGAGGAAGGAATTTCTTTAAACGATCTTCCATTTACCACTCCTGACAATCCGAATCCAGAAGTAAACCGTCTGTACCCGATTACAAGCGGAGTGCTCTCCTCTGTACTTGCCTCGCAAAGCGGGACGGATTCTTACCGCAAGTTCTATGTACATGGAATTAAGAACTGCATCGAACTATGTGAGAGTATGACCCGTGGAGAAGTGCATGGATGCTTTATTGAGCTTAATATCTGCAATGGAGGCTGCATCAAAGGTCCACTGTCGGAGACCAATGGAATCTCCCGGTTTCAGATTAAACTTGATATGGAGGAATCCATTCCAAAACATCCAACTAGTCCATCAAATCTTCTGGCGCTTTCCTCAGAAGAATTAAAGAAGAACTTCTATGATCATTCTCCAAAGGATAAAATACCGTCGGAAGAACAGATTTCTGCTATTCTAAAGAAGATTGGGAAAACAAAGAAAGAAGATATGCTAAACTGTGGAGCCTGTGGATATGCTTCCTGCCGGGACAAGGCAATTGCCGTCTACCAAGGAAAAGCAGAGCTTACAATGTGCATTCCTTATATGCATGAACGCGCTTTGTCCCTGTCAAATCTAATTCTAGATAATACACCCAACATCATCATCATTGTAGATGCAGACATGCATATCCTAGAATTTTCGAAAGCTGCCCAGTCTTACTTTAATACTACCTGTGAAAAAGCAAAAGCCATGTACCTGTATGAGTTTATTGACCATTCTGACTTTCAAGAAGTATTAGACACTCATGTCCCGATCCTTGGGAAACGGGTCATCTATGAAGATACCGGACTTGCCACATTACAAAATATTGTATACATGAAAGAGCAAAATTATGTACTTGGTATCTTTCAGGATATTTCTGCGGAGGAAGAAAAAAACAAACAGGCATATAAAGTGAAAGTAGAGACCATTGAGATGGCCCAGAAAGTAATTGATAAACAAATGCTTGTCGCTCAGGAAATTGCAGGGTTGCTTGGCGAGACAACAGCCGAGACAAAGGTCACCCTGACCAAATTACGAGATACCATATTATATGACGGAAATCTGTCAGAAAAACGTTAGGAGGAACCTTATGAGTATAACCGTTGATATTTCGTATAAAAGCCTCCATAAGTTTCATGAAGAGCTCTGCGGAGACAAAGTGGAGCTTTTAAAGACTGACACGTCTACGATCCTAATCTTGGCTGACGGGATGGGAAGCGGTGTAAAAGCCAATATATTAGCTACCTTAACTTCAAAAATCTTAGGTACCATGTTTTTAAATGGAGCAAGCCTTGAAGAATGCGTGCAGACCATTGTAAAGACACTCCCAGTATGCAAGGTCCGTCAGGTTGCCTATTCTACATTTAGTATCCTTCAAATCTTTCCAAATAAGGATGCCTATCTTGTGGAATTTGATAACCCTGCCTGTGTCTTTATAAGGGATCATGCCCTTGTTTCGTTGCCTTACATGGAACGTATCATAGAAGGGAAGAAAATTCGGGAATGTCGGTTTCAAGTAGAAAAGAATGACTGTCTCATTTTAATGAGCGATGGTGTCATCCATGCGGGAGTTGGAAAGTCCTTAAACTTTGGCTGGACATGGGATCATATGGCGAACTATGCCGCAGAAGCCACAAAGCGGACTCTTTCTTCCTCACGTCTTGTCTCTGTGCTCTGCAAAGCCTGCGATGATCTGTATCTACATGCTCCAGGCGATGATACAACCATAGCAGTAGCCCGAATCATTCCTGCTAAACCAGTACATCTTTTTACAGGGCCTCCTCTTAATAAAGACGAGGACGCTTATGTCGTATCCCGCTTTATGGAAGGAGACGCGAAAAAAATCATAAGCGGAGGCACTTCTGCTAATATTGTTGCCCGCGTGCTACACCGTGAGATTCATACAACTCTAAACTATGTGGATCCGGCCATTCCGCCAACTGCTACAATGGAGGGCATGGATCTTGTAACAGAAGGCGTGCTGACTTTAACAAGAACACTAACCCTAATGAAGCGATATGTAAATGAACCTGTCGATGAAGATTTTTTTACGGAACTTGACCAGCTAAATGGGGGTTCCATGATTGCCAAAATACTGATTGAAGACTGTACGGATCTTCATTTATTTGTCGGTAAGACCATCAATGAAGCACATCAGAATCCGGCATTTCCATTCGACTTAAGCATCCGCATGAATTTAGTTGCCGGCATTATTGATGCAATGAAGAAAATGGGTAAAACCGTAACTGTAGAATATTATTAAGACTTTTAGTGAATCGTTCCCCAACGCATGATTACTAAATACTCTTTTTAATAGATAAAAATCATAAAAAAGCGGCGAAGGGTTTTAAATTACATAAGACGAATCCCCCGCCGGGAAAGGTATGGAAACGAATATGTTACAAGTTGATGACAACATTGGAACAATTAAACATGAAGTATTAAAAGAAGTTGCTGCTCTAGCATTTAAAGGAGAATTAGAAACCAAGCAGGAACAACTCCCTTACGAAATGATTCCAGGACCAAACGCACATTTTAGATGCTGCATCTATAAAGAAAGAGAAATCATTCGTCAGAGGATCCGACTTGCTCAAGGTCAGTCTCCTGTACCGGATAAAGATAACAAGAATATTGTACAGGTTGTTCCGGCAGCCTGTGAGGAATGTCCAATCGCACGTTTCGTTGTAACGGATAACTGCCAGAAATGTGTTGGAAAGCGCTGTCAGAACGCATGTAACTTTGGTGCGATTACGATGCTTGCAGACCGTGCACATATCGATCCAATGAAATGTAAGGAATGCGGAAAATGCTCTCAGGCATGTCCATACAATGCTATTGCAGATTTAACCCGTCCATGCAAAAAAAGCTGTCCAGTCGATGCCATTTCCATGGATGAGAACGGAGTTGTCGTAATTGATGAGGAAAAATGTATCTCCTGTGGCAATTGTATTAAAAACTGTCCATTTGGTGCGCTTTCTGACCGTTCCTTTATGGTTGATGTTATTAATCTGATCAAAGATCCAAACAGCGAAGTATACGCAATGGTAGCTCCTGCTGTAGAAGGACAGTTTGGTGCGGGCATCACTACAGGAATCCTTGGAGAAGCAATCAAAGAACTTGGATTCGACGGTATGTATGAAGTAGCGCTTGGTGCAGACTTAGTAGCCGCTGCAGAAGCCGAGGAATGGTCTGAGGCTTATAAAGAAGGTAAGAAGATGACCACTTCCTGTTGCCCTGCTTTCGTCAATATGATCCGCAAGCATTTCCCGACTCTTTTCGATCATGTATCCACTACAGTCTCTCCAATGCAGGCAACCGCAAAAGTCATTAAAAAACTGCATCCAGGTGCGGTAGCTGTATTTGTCGGACCATGTATTGCGAAGAAAGGCGAAGTACTAGATAACGTAGCTGAAGGCGGTGCCGACTATGCTTTAACCTTTGATGAATTATATGCTATGATGAATGCAAAAAATATTGAAGTAAGCTCCTTTGGTGGTAACTTACAACAGGGAAGTATTTATGCTAAGAATTTTGCAGTTTCCGGCGGTGTAACTGCATCTGTTGTAGAAGCCTTAAAGGAAACAAATGTTGATGCAAATATTACAGTAAAACAATGCAATGGAGCTGTTGAATGTAAAAAGGCTCTGATGATGTTACGTGTCGGAAAGCTTCCAGAAGACTTTATGGAAGGCATGTCATGTGAAGGCGGCTGCGTAAATGGACCAGGAAATATCTTAACAGGCCGCATAGCTGAACAAAACCGTAAGAAAGTATTAAGCAAGGCAGACGATCGAAAAATCTATGATACCGTGGATACATATAAACCTTATGACATCCATATGCATAGAAGCAAATAATTATATCATTCACTGATACGCAAAACTCTTTATAAATTATAAGACATATCTAAAAAAAGAGGCGGCAATGGAAGACTTAATTTTTCCACTGCCGCCTCAAAATATATCACTTTCATTTCCTTCTATCTCGATTTCATATTCTGATTATAGAAGGATATGAAATGATTCTCACTATCCTCACTTGTAGCTATGACCCCCATAAAACGTAACACTATAAAATAGAATTATTTTATTTCAGAAACATTTCATTACAGAAACGAAAAAAGCTTAGAACAAAGTTCTAAGCTTTTAAAAAGAGGCGACAATCAGATTTGAACTGATGATCAGGGTGTTGCAGACCCATGCCTTACCACTTGGCTATGTCGCCTTACTATATCTATTATATGCAATCCCTTTATGGTTATTCCATATAATTTAACTCCCCGAGTTGGGCTCGAACCAACAACCCCACGGTTAACAGCCGTGTGCTCTACCATTGAGCTATCGAGGAATACTTCTGATTGAAAAAAGAATGTATTCCAAATGAATTTGTAAACAAACTTTTGGTTAAGCCCTCGACCTATTAGTAACAATCAGCTGCACGTGTTACCACGCT
>CALZIE010000010.1 GCA_945787565.1 uncultured Lachnospiraceae bacterium | reverse complement strand
TAATCGTAGTGGTACCTGCTTTTTTTGCGGTCACCTTTCCTGTTTCATCAACAGTTGCCACCGATGGGCGACTGCTTTTCCAAACAGGAGTCTCTTCATTCGTGGTAACACAGATGGGATAGAACTCGTCTCCGATACGGACGCAATCAAGGGAATCTGAAAGAATAACAAATGAGATGGGATTAGACCCAGATGAAGCATCTACAATAGCGGGAGCAGTAAAGAATAGAAAAATAATGCTCATGCTAAGGGAAAGAAAAATCAGAAGTTTTTTTAGTTTTGACATAGAATCCTCCATTTCTTAAAAATGTAGGGAATCTAGAAATTCAGGGCTGCAAGCCTATGATTATCCTATCATGTGAAATGAGTGATGTAAAGAGAACAAGAAGAAGAAAGAGGATTTCTCTATTTTGATGGAAACAGGCTAGAAAAAGCAGCGAATTGCATAAAAAATCAGTCTGCATAGAAGCTACCTATACAGACTGAGAGGCTGATTAAAAGTCCATGATTTTTGCAGAAACTTTCTGAAGTGTATCTTGATTTAGTGTATAATAGATGTCAGAACAATTTGAAGTGGGAATGCTGACACTGATGAATTCATGTTCCCGCAGGACAGCTAGATGTTCAATAATAGTCCGGACCGGCTGATGAAGGGTAGCAGCAATCATTTGGGGAGTCATAGGACCTTTTTTTATCTCTTTTAAGATAGATATATTACATTCATCTCCAAGAGCTAAAAAAGCGGAACATAGTTTTCCGTGTTCAAACTGTTCTGCTTGGTTTACTTCACGAAGGGTGCTGAACAGATATCCAATCTGCAAAGCGGGCTGATTTGGGGTCAGCAGAACGCACAGAAAATTAAATTCAAATATGGTGAACATAACTGGTGTCTGCTCAAATGGAAGTTCCGTTAAAGCATTCGACCCAAACAGCAGTTTATCTAAATATTGCTTTGTCCCCACCATACGAGTGAACGTAGTATAATCTTCTTTTATGAGAGGAAACAGATCCTTTAGAATTGGAATGACCTGTTTGGCATACGTTAAAAACTTGCTCCAGATATCCTTGTAGTTCAGATAGAGAAACAGTATTTTTTTGGAATGATAATCCTTAATCTTCAAATCAGATAATAGCTGTCTTAAGCTGTCTTCGGAATCAAACTGGATACTATCTTTATCAATCGTATTGGATAGTTGGCTGACATAGTTTTGGATGTAAGCAATCACCCCGTTATGTAATTCAGAATCTGTGATTAAAAACGGATCCTTATAATATAATTCCTTTAGAAACTGAGTAAAGAAGCAGCTATTGGAATCACAAGGTGTGGAAAAATATATGTCAGAAAGCTCATTTGTTAGATAACATTTTGTATCATTGATTGCCTGTTCCCAAAAGTCACGAAAATGTTTGAAGGGACCATTGAGAAATGCTTGTCCTTCAGCAGTATCTGAGTGTTTCAACTGAATGTCAGAAATGACGTTATAAAAATTATTTGAAAACAGTGAGGCCGCTTCATAGCCCCAGATTGGTTGTGATATAAATTGATAATGAATTGAATTCATATATTTACGCCTTTCATAGAACCGAATGTGTAAATATTTTAAAATTTAAAGGGAAAAATGTCAAATTAAGTTTTTCTTTAGAAAGTACATAAATTGTAAGAAATAAGCAATAAAAGTGCTGGGACAAAAAGAGGGCAGAAGAAAAATCCCCTTTTGTCTCAGCACTTTTTATATTGCTTTAATGTGACATCATCTGCAGAATCATATTAATGCGGCTCTTTTCATTAGGCGGAAGATCCTGGGTCAAAATTTGGGTCATCAGATTGCTTTCCTGCTGGGTGAAGGAAAGCCCCAGATCGTGCATTTTCTGATTGGTCTTCATAAATGCCTGAATGGCTGTTTCCATGGACGCTCCTTGCACTTCGTTCACGAATTCAATGATGATTTGCTGTTTCATGGGAGCAAGAGAACGGAAAGAAGGGTTATTAAACCAGTCTTTTGCAATATTCTTTTTCATAATGCTACCTCATTTCTTAAGGATTTGGTTTTCCGGAAGCAGAATTCGTATCAAATAGTTTCCGCATGGAGTCAAAGGTCTCTTTTTGTTCCGGACTTAACATGGAAGTCAACATATTTACAAGTTCCGGGCTTGGTGATTTGCGCGCGTTGTCCTTCGCCTGGTTAGGAATCCCCTTCCCACTGGGAGAGTAGGGGGGAGTAGCCTTTCTTTGCGCCTGATTTACCGAGGAGGACGTGACGTTATTGCGACGCATGAATGGATTGGAAAAGCTGTTACGACGCCTTGCATCAGCTGGATGACGAGGGTTAGGAGCGTTTGGAAAAGAAGCAGCTCTTACTTCAGGACCATCTGAATCCTCTTCATTGAAAGGAGAATTCAGCATATAGCGATTTCGGTTTGTCTGGGAGAATGCATAGGATGGAGTTTCTTCTTTGATATCCTCCGTAAGTGGAGCGCTTTCTTCTGAATCTAACTCTGTCTCTGCTTCTAATGGACTGGCCTCTTCGTAGAGATCTGTCTCTTCTGAGATATCTGAGTTCTCTTCTAAGAAATGGTTATTCTCTTCTAAGTCGGAAGGTTCTTCTGGCAGGAAAGAGTCCTCTAAAGGAGTCTGTGCCGTGGAGCCAGGAACATTGGAGAATGGAAGGCTTGCGGCATTCACGCTATAGTTTGAAGCATCGTAGTTCTTCCATGTTTCTGGATTGATATAGTCATTTCCTGGGTTGGCATTGTAATACGGGTATCCATTATAGTCACCGGATGGATAGGTTCCATGATATCCGTAATTAGGGGCAGGGTTGTAATATGGATTATTCCCTGTATGATAAGCAGGATTTTGGGCAAAAGGATTCTGATTTGTCCCAGGATAGCCGGAATTATTGTTAACGGAAGTAGCTGCATTATTGGCTTTGTTTGGGGAGTTGTAATAATTCGTATAATGGGAATTTTGGCTAGCAGTGTTGTTATCACCTCCGGCCATCGGTCCTGTCTGCGCCGTATTTGGATTTGCATTCTGCGTAGCGTTCTGGGTGGTATTTTGGGAAGGGTTCTGGGATGGATTCTGTGAGTTATTTGGCATGTTTCCATTATTCATATAACGGAAAAGGTTCTGCAGCACTTCCGGGTTCATATTGCCAAAAGGAGAAGCAGATCCATCACCGCCTCCAAATGCTTTTGCTATATTCATAATCATATCTGGGTTAAAAGTGCTGCTTCCTGCTCCATTATTAAAAGGCATGGAGGAGAAGTTCTGGTATGTATCATACACGCGTTTGATTCCAAAGATGCTTAATACTCTGTCTACTATGCTGGCCTCGTTCATGGTGCAGTGAGGGCGGATAGCATGAAGTAATCCTTCGATATCCACATTGTGAAAGGATAGGCTTAAGGCAGAGATATTGCTACGACCGATATTATGAGCGGTAGAAAGCAGGTCGGTAATCTGCGTGATAAGGTGAAGTGACTGCTGAGTTCTTTTATCAAAGAAAGGAGCGGCTGCCTGTAAAAGCTCGGTTGTATGGGCAGCGGAATTCTCCTCGGAAGTTTCCCGTTGTTTATCTTCTTCTGCTTGATATGTTTCGTCCATAAGGATCCCTCCTTTTAGAATGCTTTGATTCCCATAAGTTGTATGCCTCCCTGTTTCAAGGCATACAAGGAAGCAAGGTTTCCTTTACAATATATTCATGGAAGAAGAAAAAATGCATCCACCAAGGAGATTATAGAAAAAAGGAGTGGACGTTTTTGGGTTGACTGCATATCATACTAGTAATATACTCTTTGCGCTGCATATAATCTACAGTACAAACTGAGCAGGCAATGGATTAAGATCCGTGAGGCCGGGCCGTTTAGGCGGCAGCAGAGCGCTATTTTATATCGCATCTGTGGGACAGTAGTTTACTTTATTGTTCCATAGGTGTATTTTTTATCCTATTCGGAGCATTGCAAGTGCCATAGAGCTATCTTTCACAAATAGTGGAATTGATTGATTCAAACAACACAGATTATGGAGGTAACTAATTATGGAACAGACAAATACGAAGAAAGGTATTGGTTTAAAAACGGCAGGAGATGAGCGGATTGCCATGAGAGTCTCCCTTATAAGCATTCTTATAAACATTGCGTTATCCATGTTTAAGCTGCTTGCAGGAATACTGGCGAATTCCAGTGCCATGGTATCAGATGCAGTTCATTCGGCATCGGATGTATTTAGCACGATTATTGTTATAATCGGGGTTAAGATAGCAGGGAAAAAGTCAGATGAGAAGCATCAGTATGGCCATGAGCGGTTTGAATGTGTGGCATCCATTCTGCTTGCTGTCATTTTGTGTGCTACGGGCATTGGAATCGGTTATGGAGGAATGATAAAGATTACATCTGGAAATTATGGAGAGCTACTTATTCCGGGAAGGCTTGCGCTAATAGCAGCCGTTCTTTCCATTCTGATAAAGGAATGGATGTACCAGTTTACAAAGGTGGCAGCAAAGAAGATTAATTCCGGAGCGTTAATGGCAGATGCCTGGCATCATAGATCAGATGCCCTTTCTTCAATCGGAGCATTTATAGGAATCTTTGGGGCAAGACTTGGAATACCGGTAATGGATGCAATTGCAAGTGTGGTAATCTGTCTCTTTATTATGAAAGCATCCTATGATATTTTTAAAGATTCCATTGATAAGCTGGTGGATAAATCCTGCGATCAGGAACTAGTAAAGCAGATGAAGCAGGTAGTTTTAATGCAGCAGGGCGTAATTGAGATTGATGACATCAGAACCCGCCTTTTTGGAGCAAAAATCTATGTGGATATTGAGATTGCAGCAGATTCCGAGCTGCAGCTAAGTGAATCTCATGCAATTGCGGAACATGTCCATGATGCAGTAGAGTCACAGTTCGTCAATGTAAAACACTGCATGGTCCACGTCAATCCAAGGACTGTTCTGAAATAAAAGGGAAGGGATTATGTGTACAAAGTAAATTAGAAACAGATTATGTAGATAAGATAACTGAGATAAGATAAACGCAGAGGCATTCAAGGTAAAAAAATAGGCAGGATTCTTTCTTTTGCAGACAGCATTTTTATGTCCGCAAAAGAAAGAACCTGCCTATTTTTTAAATCCTGTGATAAATACCTAAAAACGTTTTTCTCCGATTCACCAGGTCAAGTGGTGCAAACGAGAAAAACGAACTCTGGATTTACTGAGGATAAACTAAATGCTCCGGTGTAATGGAGTAAAGGACATTTGTTAAGAATTTGTCTGCTAAGTAGCGTGCCATTGGAAGGTTCATATCTAAGTAGTTTCCACAGTTTACAGCAGCAGCACCAGGAACTTCTCCTTCAAAATCACGGATGAATTCATACATGCCAGTTAGAAGCTCTACAATATCAGAAGACTCATAATCACCTGCTAATAGAAGATAGAATCCAGTACGGCATCCCATTGGTCCAAAGTAGATGATCTTATTGCCAAAGTCCGCATGATTTCTTAGATAAGTCGCTGCTAAATGTTCAATCGTATGCATTTCTGCAGTATTCATAACTGGTTCAAAGTTCGGACGTGTCATGCGGATATCAAAAGTTGTAATCACTTCGCTGCCAGCATGGTCCTTGCGGGATACATAAACTCCCGGTAATAACTTCATATGGTCAATTGTAAAACTTGCAATCTGTTTCATGAAAAACCTCCATTTTGTTAGTATGTAATCAAATCCTGCTTGTGCCATTATAACATAGTTAAGAAGGAGTCAAAAGGGGCAATTTATGGTGTATGCCAAAAAAGGCGAGAATAACAAAAAAGATAGATTTTTTCGACTAAGTCGTATATAATTCAAAGCAAGGAAAAATAATGCAGGGAGGGAACATTTTGATTCGGAACATCATTTTTGATATAGGACAAGTACTGGCAGAATTTCGCTGGAAGGAATATATCAAAGAACTTGGTTTTACAGAAGAGATAAACGAACGGATTGCAAAAGCTACGGTATTGTCTTCTTACTGGAATGAAGTGGACCGGGGAGTAAAAACAATGCCAGAAATCATAGAATTATGCGTAGCACTGGATCCGGAAATAGAAGAGGAAATCCGCCTGTTTTATAAAGATCGGAGCACAATGGTTGTGGAGTTTCCATATGCAAAGGAATTCGTAAAGCAGTTAAAAGAGGCAGGGTATTCGATTTATCTGCTATCTAATTATGGAGAAGAGAATTTCTCCTATGTAAAGGATATCTTTACCTTTATGCCATATGTAGATGGAAAGATTATTTCTTATGAGGTAAAGACGATAAAGCCGGAACCGGCCATTTATCAGGCACTGTTAGATACATATCCGATTCTCCCAGACGAGTCTGTATTTTTAGATGACCGGAAGGAGAATATAGAGGGAGCGAAGAACTTTGGCTTTCATACTATTTTATTTACCCAGCCAGATCAGGCAAAAGAGGAACTTCGCAGAATGGGAGTCAGGATAGAAACATAGCGATAGGAGTAAATATGGACAGTATTATTTTTGATTTAGACGGAACAATGTGGGATTCCACAAAGGCAGCAGCGGTCGTATGGAAGGAAGTAGCCGGAAAAAATCCAACCATCACCGATGAGATTACAGCAGAAAGATTAAAGGCACTTTACGGACTGCCATTAGAAGAAATCGCAGTAAAACTCTTTCTTAGCGTGCCAGAAGAGACGGCATTACAGACAATGGAAGAATGCGTTGTGAAGCAGTGTCCGTATCTAGCAGAGCATGGCGGCATCTTATTAGGAGATGTGGAAGGTACGCTTAAGGAGTTAAGCAAGCGTTATAAGCTGTTCATTGTAAGTAACTGCAAAAGCGGTTATATTGAATCATTTTTGGAAGCGCATCAGTTAGGACAGTATATTACGGATTTTGAATGTCCAGGCGGAACTGGTTTATTAAAGGCTGATAATATCCGTCTTGTGATGGAACGAAACCAGTTAAAAGACCCGATTTATGTAGGAGATACAAAAGGAGATCAGATGGCAGCAAAAGAAGCCGGTATTCCATTTGTCTATGCAAGATATGGATTCGGTGAATGCGATTGCTATGATCAGGTAATTGATTCCTTTGAGGAACTAAAGCATTTTTAATAAAGAAAGGAGGAATTAGCAAAGAGTAAGAGGAATGCTTTGCTAAGAAAAAGACATGAAGATTGTAATTATGGAAGCAAACACGTTAGGAGATGACGTGGATTTATCCATTTATGAATCCATCGGAGAGGTAGTAAGTTATCCGGAATCCAATAAAGAGGAAAACGCAAAGCGTATTGAGGATGCAGACATTATCGTCGTTAATAAGATTCCAATGAATGAAGAGACGTTAAAGTATGCAAAGAATTTAAAATTAATCTGTATTACGGCAACCGGTACGAATATTGTAGATTTTCCATATGTAAATGAACGTGGTATTACAGTAACGAATGTAAAAGGATATTCTACGATGTCCGTTGTGCAGCATACCTTCTCCTTATTATTCTATGTATATGAAAAATTAAGCTACTATGATCAGTTTGTAAAATCCGGTGCCTATGCAAAGAGCGATGTGTTCACAAACTTCGATATGAAATTCCATGAATTAGTGGGCAAGACATGGGGGATTATCGGTCTTGGTGAAATCGGAAGAAAAGTAGCGGAGGTAGCAAAACTGTTCGGATGCCATATCATCTATTATTCTACATCTGGAAAGAACAACAACTCCGATTATGAAAGAGTGGAATTAGACGAACTGCTTGAAAAGTCCGATATCATTTCCATCCATGCTCCATTAAATGATAATACATTAAACTTAATTGATGAAGAGCAGTTTAAGAAAATGAAGAAGGATGCAGTATTATTAAACTTAGGAAGAGGTCCGATTGTAAATGAGGCAGCACTTGCGAAAGCATTATTAGAAAATCAGATCGGCGGAGCAGGTCTTGATGTTCTTACCGTGGAGCCAATGACAGAAACGAATCCATTACTACAGATACAGGACAGCAATAAGTTAATCATCACTCCTCATATCGCATGGGCAACCGTAGAAGCAAGAAAACGCTGTGCCAAAGAAGTTTTTGAAAATATGAAGGCATTTGTAAACGGAGAAGAACGCAACGTAGTAAGAGCATAAAAGATATTTCAAAAATTTGTAAATTTATATTGACAAATAATTACTTCGAGCGTAGAATGAAAATATACTTCGAAAGACGAAGTATTTGAAAGGAAGCCCATTGAGATGGAAGAGAAAAGAACGATAGAGACATTATTCTTTCAGTATATTGATCAGGTAAAGTTCTTATTTTTCCCGGAAGAATGGGGAAGCATGTTTTTAGATTATTCGAAAAACGAGATTTTCACTCTTTTATTAGTATACCGGGAAAAGAGCGTGAACATGACAAGGATTGCCGAATACATGCAGGCGCCGCTTAATACTGCGACCGGAGTGGTTGCAAGGCTTGAGAAGAAGGGAATGTTAAAAAGAGAGAGAAGTCCTTATGATAAAAGGGTTGTGACAATCGAGCTGACAGAAAAGGGGAATGACTTTTTTAAAAAGGTGATGGATGAGCTTAGCTATTATGGAGAAGAGATCTTTGGTTCCCTTACAGAAGAGGAAAAAGAAACCGCTTTTAAAGTCATAGATAAGGTTATGAAAATCTTAAGAACAGACCCAGAGAAACGAGTAGAGGAAAAAGAGAAGAAAGAAAAACGTGTAAAGAAGATCACGATCGAATAAAGATGGAGGGATATGCCAGAATGAATTTTGGTATATCCCCACTATTTAACTAAATACTTCGAGATTCGAACTATTCAAAAACCGAACTATTCAAATGGTGAACGAATGAAATCATAAGAAAAAGACTGTCTTTAGGACATGAAAATCAAGCAGAGGCGACGAGCAGAAGTTAAGTCTATGTAGAAGACCAGAAATGGACGCTTGTAAATACCGTAGAGCAGTATAAATGGAAAATGGATTGGATTTAAATTCAAGGACGAAGAATAAATAGAGCAGTTAGAAAGGAGTTTTTTATGGGAAGAATCATGATTTTTACCGGCAAAGGCGGTGTAGGAAAGACGACAGTGGCAGCGGCACATGCAAGAAAGGCAGCTTTGCAGGGAAAGAAGACCTTAATTATCAGTACCGATATGGCGCATAATTTAGCAGATTTATTTGAGATGCCGATTGGAAAAGAAGAAACAAAGGTAGCTGAAAATCTTTATGCATTAGAGGTCGATCCAAACTATGAGATGTCAGAGCATTATGCTACAATCGAGAATGCAATTCGAAATATGCTTCCGGCAGGAAAGGTAAATGAGGATGATTTAGAAGATATCGTACTGTTTCCAGGAATCGAGGAATTGTTCTCCTTAATCCGGATTCAGGAGATTGATAGAGCCAACCGATATGATCTGCTTGTTGTAGACTGTGCGCCGACCGGAGAGACGCTCTCTCTTCTTAAATTTCCGGAACTGTTTTCGTGGGTGATGGAGAAATTCTTCCCACTAGGAAAAGGAATTGTAAAAGTCTTACGTCCGGTATCCAAGCGAATCTTTCAGGTAGAGTTGCCGAATACAGAAGCAATGAACGATATCGAGAGATTGTACCAGAAGTTATATGAGCTGCAGAAGATGTTAAAAGACAGGGAAAACTGTTCCATCCGTCTTGTAACCATACCAGAGAAGATGGTAGTGGAAGAGACGAAGCGCAACTATATGTATATGAATTTGTATAATTTTAACGTAGATGCCGTATTTATCAACCGTATTCTTCCAAAGGAAACGAATGATTCCTTCTTTGACGAATGGGTACTGGTACAGCAGCAGTATATCAGGGAGCTAGAAGATGTATTTGGTGAAATGCCAATCTATCGGCTGAAATGGTATGATACCGATATGAACGGTTTAAGTGCCTTAGATCATATTATCAGCGATTCCCTTAAAGATGACCATTTGTGTGAGGTTCTGCGTAAGACACAAAGCGAGGTATTTGAAAAGACCGATAGCGGATATCAGTTAAAAGTATCGCTTCCATTTGTAAAGAAAGATGAATTTGATCTGTATGCCAACGAAGAAGAAGTGATTATCAAAGTTCAGAACTTCAAGCGTAACATACCGCTTCCATCCGTAATTGCAAACTTAAGCATTGCAGGAGCAAAGTTAGAAGATGGCATATTAAACATTCGTTTTGAGTAAGGGGGTATTCGAAATGAAACAAGAGTTTATCAAAAAAATGATGGCTGCTAAAAAGATGGAATATGAAGCATTCAAAGAAATCATGCCAGAAGGCTTAAAAGCGCATGTAGACCTAATGGAAGAACAAATTATGGACGGAATGAAAGATATGGCTTATTCTTATTTCTTTGGAAATACAGCACCATATGCAGAACGTACGGCAAGAAGCACTTCAGAAACATCGACAAGAGAGGACACTACAGCTAAAAGGAACGATAAGGAGGATGCTTTTGGACAGCAAACATCCTCTAAGGCAACAACGGATACAAAGAGTTCATCAGGCCAAGACAGATCAGGCAGGACAAAACGAATTCGGGTGGAATAAAGAAAGGAGAGCAGTATGAGAATCATATTATATACCGGAAAAGGCGGAGTCGGAAAGACAAGTATTGCAGCCGCAACCGCATGTCATATAGCAGCAAGAGGAAAGAGGGTTCTAATTATAAGTACCGATATGGCGCATAGCCTCTCAGACTCCTTTGGAGTGCAGCTTGGCAGTGAAGAAACAAAGATAGAAGATAACCTGTATGGAATGGAAATTGACCCGGTAAAAGAGAATGAGAACGCCTGGGGCGAAATCAAGCAATACCTAAATCGCCTAATGAGCAAGAGCAAAAAAGATAGTATCGAAGCAGAAGAACTTCTTGTATTCCCAGGTTTTGATGAGCTCTTTTGTCTCTTAAAGATCAGAGAACTCTATGATCAGAATAACTACGATGTCATCATTGTAGACTGTGCACCGACTGGAGAGACCTTGTCCCTTTTAAAATTCCCGGAACTATTCTCGTTCTTTATGGAGAAGCTCTTCCCAATGAAGCGGAAAGCAGTCAAAGTAGCCGGTCCTATTATTGAGAAGACAGCCAAGATCCCAATGCCATCTGATAACACCTTTGATGCCTTCGAGAAGCTCTATGAAAAGCTAGATGCCTTGCAAGAGCTTATGTTAAGAAAAGATATTGTCAGCGTCCGGATCGTTACTACTCCAGAAAAAATCGTAATCAAAGAAGCAAAGCGCAACTTCACTTATCTGCACCTATTTAACTACAACGTAGATGCCATTATCATCAACAAACTATTCCCTCCAAGTTCGAAACAAGGTTATTTTAGCAAATGGATGCAAAAGCAAGAAGAAGGCATAGAAGACGTCAAAGAAAGCTTTGCCCCAATTCCAATCTTTAGTCTTCCCCTTATGTCCTCAGAACTTCGTTCTTACCTCCCGTTAAAACAGGCAGGAGAACAGCTCTATAAGGACACAGTGCCAGAAGCCATTTTATTTGAGGATAAAATCTTCGAGATAGAGAAGTCCACTGACGGCTACCTTATGCGAATCCACCTCCTCTTTGCCGAAAAATCCGAACTCGACCTATCTCAGTCCGGCGACGAACTCCACCTCTCCATCAAAAATGAGAAGCGCACCATCGCCCTCCCCCCTAAACTAAAATCCCGCGAAATCACCTCCGCCAAGTACGACTCCGGAGATCTGCTCATCTATTTTGCGTAAGAGAAGAGGTTCAAACTTTGGGCAGAGAGGGAGAGGAAGTGAGTCTCTAAAGGGGCGGGGCGCTTAAATTTCGGGATATCCGGCTCATGACGAACAAAAACCGTTTGTGTTGTTGAATAGCAGACAGTGAATTTCTGTCTGATAGTCAACGACACAAACGGTTTTTGTCCGCTCATGCGTCCGAACATCCGAGAATTAAGCGTCCCGCCCCTTTAGAGACTTGCTTCCTCTCCCTCTCTGCCCAAACTCCCGTGTGTAGTCTAATATTTCACTTCATTGAATTTGTTTAGGTAAAGGGTATCCATGTCTTCGCCGAGGTAGTTGTAGGTTTTGCAGCGGGATAAGATAGAAGCGTCAGGGAAAGCAATTTCGCTGTTCTTGATATCTTCATCTTCGATTAACTCTCTAGCTGCCGCATTTGGAGTAGAATAAGTAATATATTCAAAGTTTAATAAAGCAATATCCTCACGGCACATAAAGTTAATCCATGCTTCCGCATTTTCCTTATTCTTAGCATTCTTAGGAATAACCCATCCGTCGATCCATACATTAGAGCCTTCCTCTGGAACAACATACTCTAAATCTGGGTTCTCTCTCTGTGTGTAGATTGCTTCACCAGAATAGATAACACCAAGAGCTGCTTCATTACCGATCATTTTATCACGAACCTGGTCAATAACATAAGCCTGAATTAAAGGATACTGAGATTTTAAAAGATCAGTTGCTTCATCAATCTGAGCTTCATCGGTAGAGTTTAAATCATAACCTAAGTAAGTAAGTGCGATCATATAAGCATCACGAACGGAATCCATCATTAAGATCTTGCCGCTGTACTTTTCATCGAATAATGCGCCCCAGCTTGTGATTGGTTCATCAACCATAGTCTTGTTATAGAGGATGCCGACAGTACCCCAGCAGTAAGGAACGCTGTATTTATTACCAGGATCGAATCCTTCTGCGCTCTTTAAGTAAGTTTCATCAATATTTGCGATATTTGGAATGTTATCATAGTTTAATTCATATAACATATCTTCAGAAATCATCTTTTCAATCATATAATCCGATGGACAGACAACATCATAGTTAACTGCACCCGTCTTAATGATTGGATACATATCTTCATTCTGTTCAAATTCATTGTAGATAACCTTGATTCCGGTTTCTTCTTCAAACATATCAATTACTTCTGGATCGATGTATTCTCCCCAGTTATATACATAGAGCTGATTGTCTCCGGAATTGTCGGAATTACCATTGCTTTTACCACAGCCTGTTAACATCAGGGAGCAGGTAAGAACAAGGGAAAGGATCAGGGATAATTTTTTCTTCATGCGACATACCTCTTTCTTTTTTTGTTAGTAGCAGTTACATACTGCGTTTTTTACTAATGCTGTCGTTACGACGGTTGATAATAACTAACAGTAGTAAAACGGATACGAATAGAAGGGTGGATAGAGCATACATCTCTGGCTTGATCCCTTTTCTTGTTTCCGCATAAATTTTAGTAGAGAGCGTATTAACTCCAGCGCCTCTTGTAAAATGAGTGATAATAAAGTCATCTAAGGACATGGTGAATGCTAACATAAAACCAGAGATGACACCCGGCATGATATCCGGGAAAACAACCTTAAAGAAAGCTTTCATTGGAGAAGCGCCAAGATCGAGAGCCGCTTCATACGTATTTTTATTCGTCTGTTTTAATCTTGGCATAACGCTTAGGATAACATAAGGAATGTTAAACGTGATATGTGCAAGCAAAACAGAGGAAAATCCTAAAGTGTAGTTAACAGCTACAAATAACAGCATTAAGGAGATACCAGTAACGATATCTGCATTTAACATTGGGATATTGGTAACACCCATCATAATGGTTCTTGGAACCTTCTTCATGCTGTTCATGCCAATCGAAGCTGCCGTACCGATAATCGTAGCGATGATAGCCGATAAAAAGGCAATGATCAAAGTCGTATATAGGGCCGTCATGATATCGTCGTTCTTGAATAAAGACTGGTACCATTCTAAGGTGAAGCCGCCCCATTTGTTACGGGATTTGCTCTTGTTAAAGGAAAGTACAATCAACACTAAAATCGGTGCATATAAAAATAAGATGATAAGGGATACATAAAGCTTCCCTGCGATTTTCTTTACCATGCGTTCGTACCCTCCGAATCTTTATCGTATTTTGCAACAAGTGTCATGCTGACAAGAATGAATATCATAAGAACAATGGAAAGACCAGAGCCGGTATTCCAGTTTCCAAGTTTCTGGAACTGCTGTTCAATGATATTACCGATTAAGACAATCTTACTTCCGCCAAGGATTGTGGAAATGGCGAATGTAGTCAGGGATGGAACAAATACCATCGTAATACCGCTGATAACACCTGGCATGCTTAATGGAAAGATAACTCGTTTAAAAGTAACCCATCCATTTGCACCAAGGTCTCTTGCTGCATTGATTACATTATCATCAATCTTCGCTAATGTATTGTAAATTGGAAGAATCATAAATGGTAGGAAGTTGTATACCATACCAAGTACAATCGCAGTTGGTGTATTGATGATATTAAGTGCTGGAAGATGAAGCGCTTCTAATATAGTATTGATAACACCGTTCTTCTCTAAAATATTCTGCCATGCGATGGTACGTAACAAGAAGTTCATCCACATCGGCAGGATCACGACCATGACAATAAAGGAATTGTCTTTTAGTTTCATGCTCTTTAAGACAAGAGCAAGCGGATAAGCAAGTAACAGACAGATAGCAGTGCTGATCAGGGAAAGCTTTAAGGAAAGCCATAAAGCCTTACGGTTGATTGGATTTGCGATCAGGGATAAATTATCTAGAGTGAAATTTCCATTTCCGTCGGTAAGACCATAATACAGCACTAAGATTAAAGGAATAATGATAAAGGCTGCCATCCACAGACCATATGGAGTAGCAAGAAGTGTCTTGCTTTTTCCTAATGTAGAAGCGCTATCTTTTTTCTTCTTTGTCTTTTTCTCTTCCGTTACAATCTCATTTCTGAGAGGGTTCTCATTGCTCATTGTTAACTACAGCCTCCTCATCATCAGATTCCGGCTTTTTCATGATTTGAATGTCAAATGGATCCACTTTTAATCCGACTTCACTGCCAACAGGAGAAAGGTCGGTAGAATGAACGAGCCATTCGTAACCATTTGCCATAACATCCATTTCATAGTGAACGCCTTTGAAGATTAAGGAAGTAACACGGCCGGTGATGATACCATCTTCCGGAGCTACTAAATCAATATCTTCTGGACGGATTACAACGTCAACCGGTTTATTTTCACCAAATCCTTCATCCACACATGGGAAGTTCGCTCCAAGGATATTAACTAAACGGTCTCTTACCATAGTTGCACCGATAATATTGCTTTCGCCGATAAAGTCTGCAACGAATGCATTTTCTGGTTCGTTATAGATCTTTTCTGGAGTACCGATCTGCTGGATATAACCTTTGTTCATAACCATGATCGTATCGGACATAGTAAGTGCTTCTTCCTGATCATGAGTAACATAGATAAAGGTGATGCCAAGCTCATTCTTAAGACGGATTAATTCGTACTGCATATCCTGACGAAGTTTTAAGTCAAGCGCTCCTAAAGGCTCATCTAAAAGAAGAACTTTTGGTTCGTTTACAATCGCACGTGCAATCGCGATACGCTGCTGCTGGCCACCACTTAAGGAGTCTGGCATGCGGTTTCCGTAGTCCTCTAAGTTTACAAGCTTTAAGGCATATTTGATTTTATCATCAATATAGGCTTTGCTTTTTTTCTTGA
This sequence comes from uncultured Lachnospiraceae bacterium, assembly GCA_945787565.1. Classification (GTDB taxonomy): domain Bacteria; phylum Bacillota; class Clostridia; order Lachnospirales; family Lachnospiraceae; genus Lachnoclostridium. The sequence goes on along the minus strand of CALZIE010000010.1, from coordinate 18,514 downwards.
TTTTAAGACCAAATGCAATATTTTCTGCAATGGTCATATGTGTAAATAGCGCATATTTCTGGAATACGGTATTTAACTGTCTTTCATTTGGAGGAAGTTTTGTAATATCTTTTCCATCAAATATGATTTTCCCCTGATCCGGTGTCTCAAATCCGCCGATCATTCGAAGAGTTGTTGTCTTTCCACAGCCGGATGGACCAAGAAATGTAAGAAATTCATTCTCACGAACATATAAGTTTAAGTCATCGATAATAACATTCCCGTTGTATGACTTTGAGATATTTATCAAATCAATTAATTTGTTGTTTACCATGTGATTTCCTCCTTAGAAGCTTGGTGGGGTAGAAACCCACAAAAGAGTGGCACCGGTCTTGCCGGTAGCAGTAATATAATGTTTTTTGTTTGGGATAAAATAGAAGGACTCCCCTTTTTTTGCTTTATAAGTTTTATTCCCAATATGAATGGTAATCGATCCGCTTAACACATATCCGAATTCCTCGCCTTCATGAGGATTATCTGGATAAGTAGAACCGTCTTGCTCTAATGTTAGTAGTATTGGCTCCATCATATTTTTTTGTGCATTCGGAATGATCCATTCAATCTTATTTTTTAATTCAGAGTCTTCTTTCTCAAAATAATCCTGCTTATTAAATACAACCTGTTCGGATGTAGTTCCTGCAAAAAATTCCTCTAAATTCGTGCCAAGGCACTGTAAGATATCAACGAGTGTTGCAATGGATGGGGAAGTCAGATCACGTTCCAGCTGAGAGATGAAACCTTTGGAGAGCTCCGCTCTGTCCGCTAACTCTTCCTGGGTCAGGCTTTTCTGAACACGAAGTTCTTTGATTTTTTCACCGATTTTCATGAATTCACCAATCCTTTCTGCTCTATTATTGTTTGCTTTTGTAAGGGTTTTAAGCCTACGAAAACAGCCTGCTATGTAAAATACCTACAGGCTGTTTCTTTATCGGATCTTCCAACCTTATGGAAGGAATTGTTATTAAACACCAAGTTTAGCAATGCTAAACACAAAAATATATTATACACACATTGTAGCGGTTGTCAACAATAAATAAACTAAAAATTTGGTATTACTAAACTTTATACATAAAAAAGAAAGAAATCAGATTTTATTTTATGCATTCGAATACTAGGAAGATATCTGAAATCATATATTACAGTAATATCATCTGATGGAGAAGATGCCATGGAGCAGATCAGTAGCGAAGACGAAAGAGTAACAGTGGCAGAGTACATAAATACAAATAAAAAACGTCAGTCACAGTACGAATTCACTGTGGCGGAAGCAAAAGCGAAGGAAGAAGAAGCAAAGCGCCAGACATTACTTGCACAGATTGAACAGTATGATCAGGTATTGACGTATTTGGTTTGGGTTATTGCTGCAATTTTAATTAACCGCCATACAACGCAAGTAGCAAGAGCGGAATTGGTTCGCACATTATGTCCGGAACAATACGAGGGGTGTCCGCCACTTCCGGATACATGGTGCATGCGTTTGTTTGGTAATCTTTTATTATTGTATTCCCTTTCTTATTTTTATTGCTTGGCTTATGAAAATAATAAGGCAAATCCAAGCTGCCGTAACCAAAGAGCATCATGGGCCGGTCTGCTTGTATTGACGGCTAGCTTCTTAAGTTTTGTAAATCTGGTTACGGAACCAAATAAAGAAACGGTGCAGGAACCAGAAGATTGATAATAGAAAGAGGAAAAAGCCATTTTATACCTTAATGTTTACTCTAAATAGAATAGACATTAAAATAAGGATAAAATGGCTTTTCTCTATTTATCGTCTCTATTAGGATACTTCTGTTTTCATTTTATATTCGGAAGAATACGTTTTAGTACCAGCGATTCATTGGAAGAAGGTCTGTCGGCCTCTTTGCAAATAAAATCTGGTGAAGCTCCACAATTCCATTATGGAAGGCTGCAGCGCAGGATGTCAGATATAAATCCCACATACGTACGAACTCCTCTCCATAAGTTTTTTTAAATTCATCCTGATGTTCTCTGAAATTCTGAATCCAGCATAGCAAAGTTTTTTGATAATGCCGTCTTAAGTTCTCCACATCAAGTACTGGATAGTGAAAGGTCCCGCATAAAGAGATAATTTCACGAAGGCTTGGAATGACTCCGCCAGGGAAAATATATTTTTTAAGGAATGGGTCTCCGGAATGTTCCTCGCATGCGGATATATAGTGAAGAAGGCATAGGCCGTCTTTGGTTAAGACAGAGTCGATACAGCGGAAGAATTCTTCATAATTCTCTCGGCCTACATGTTCTAGCATTCCTACACTGACAATGCGGTCAAACTTCTGATTTAAGGAAGCGATATCCCGGTAATCTAGAAGTTTTACAGAAAGTCGGTCTTCTAACCCTTTCTTTTTAATCTCCGCTTCAAATTTGGCATACTGCTCCTTGCTAAGGGTAATGCCCACTCCCTTTACTTTATAAGTCTTTGCTGCCTCAAGAAGCAAAAAGCCCCATCCACAGCCAATATCTAACAAGGTCATATCTTCTTTCAGGTACAGTTTCTTAAGAATATAGTCCACTTTCTGCCTTTGAGCCATACCTAAGGTGTCGGTTTCTGATTTAAAATAGGCACAGGAATAGCTCATAGTATCATCCAGCCATTTCGAATAAAAATCATTTCCGATATCGTAGTGATGGGAAATCTCATTGAGCTGATGTTTTTTGGACTTGCTAGGAAACAGTAGTTTTTTTAAAGCATGCTGATCTTTTGTGAAACGGCCAATCTGACTTAAGAAAAGATCAAGTGTTTCGTATAAATCCCCTTCAATCACCAGATCACCTCTCATATAGGCTTCCCCTAATGCAAGGGATGTACTTTCAAGCAGTTCCTTTTTTTCAGGTATCTGATTTAAGGTCACATGGAAACGGGGAGTTCCGGTCCCAATCTGATGTGTTTCATTATGAAATGTAATGGAAAATGGATAAGTGTCAAATTGTTGCAGGTAATGCAGAATAAAATGGTCTGTCAGACTCATGATAATCATCCTTTCAATTGATAAAATAACTGAGAAAGTGGTAGGGATCGATTTTCTCAGTGTTGATAACAGAATGTTACTAGTATTGGAAGAAAAACAAAAAATAAACATATTTCCCCAAAATTAACGAAAGAATCCGATTTATATATTGCAAAATCGGGGAATTGTATGTCATAATAGGAAATACTAAAATAAGCATAATTAGTTTGGAGAAGATACGTATGAAGAATTTATTAGAAGAAGCAGAACGCTGCCTGCAGTGTAAGAATCCAAAATGCCGCAAGTTCTGCCCAATTGATACCGCAATTCCAGAGGCGATCGCTCTTTATAAAGAAGGAAAAATCATGGAAGCGGGTGAGATGTTATTTGAAAATAACCCTCTGACTGCAGTTTGCGCTATTGTATGTCCTCATGAGGACCAGTGTAAAGGAAATTGTATCAAGGGAATCAAAGGCGAGCCAGTAAGCTTTTGTGATATTGAAGCAGAAGTATCTCGTTACTATTTAGAAAATGTTCGTTTTAAACCAGCAAAGAAAAGAGAGGAAAGCGTTGCAATCATTGGTGCCGGCCCAGCTGGAATCACGCTTGCTTTCGTTCTTGCAAAAGAAGGTTATGATATCACAATCTTTGATGCTCATGAAAAATTAGGTGGAATCTTACGTTATGGAATTCCAGAATACCGTCTTCCAAATGAGTTAATTGATCTGTACAAAGACAGATTACGTGAGTTAGGCGTAAAATTCCGTCCGAATACTTTAATTGGACCGGTTATCACATTGGATCGTATGTTAGAAGATGGCTATAAGGCAATCTTTATCGGAACTGGCGTATGGAATCCAAAGCCACTGAATATCAAAGGTGAGACACTTGGAAATGTACACTATGCGATTGATTATTTAAAAGCTCCTCAGGCATATGATAACTTAGGAGATAGAGTCGTAATCATCGGTGCCGGAAACGTAGCAATGGATGCTTCCCGTACAGCAAAGAGAAACGGAGCAAAGGAAGTATTCGTTATGTACCGTAAGGGCTTTGAGAATATGACTTGTACAAAAGCTGAGTTAGAAGAAGCAAAAGAAGATGGCGTAAAATTTGAATTATTCAAAGCACCATTAGAGCTGACAAAGACAGGCGTAAAATACATTGAGACAAAGAATGAAACAGATGAGAATGGCAAGGTATATACAAAGACATTAGAAGGAACCGAAGGTTTCTTTGAATGTGATACGACCATTATCGCTGTAAGCCAGAATCCTCGTAACAACATCGTATCGACTACAACTGGTCTTGATACAAACAAATGGGGACTTCTTGTAACAGATGAGGTAGGAAATACAACAAAGAAGGGTGTTTTTGCTTCCGGTGACGTTGTAACTGGTGCGAAGACCGTAGTTCAGGCGGCTGCTCATGCGAAAGTAGTAGCACAGGAAATCATGAAATATATTGAAGAAAATAAATAGGATAAGATAAAAAAAGAGGCTTTGTACGAAAGTGGTGCAGAGTCTTTTTTTTGTGCAAAATGTCAGAAAATCACGAGAATCACTAATAAATGATAATTTTTATCTCTTTATGATATTGACAATCATTCTCAAAATTGATAGCATAACAAAGGTCGGTTTTGATATTTATGGCGCACAGCATAGATGGCCAATATGCACCGCGTACAAATATAGAGAGAATAATTTGAAGCAATGTTTGAAGACACCGTAAACGATGTAATTGCTGAACAGAAGATTCCAGCTTACTATGTAAATTGTAATTTATATGACAATGTTCTTCATACTGTGGAAGTACTTGGTGTTGCATTTGGAAAAGAAGATATGGTAAGAGAAATCATCAATGATTATAACACAAGAACAGGCGAAGCACTTGCAATGGCAGAAGGCAAAGAAGCGCCAAGCGTAATGATTTTATTTGGTACAACCCAGTCTTATATGATTGGAAGTGAATATACGTTTGTTGGTGATTTAGCAAAGAAACTTGGTGCGGTTAATATTACTGGCGCTATGGGAATCGATGATGCGACTGCGAAAACAGGTTTCCTTCCATTAAGTGAGGAAAGCGCGATTGCAGCGAATCCGGATTACATCCTTTGCTTAGGACATGGTTCTGCAGAAATGCAGGCAGTATTTGAGGAAAAATTCATGACAGCTGAGGCATGGTCTGGTGTAACCGCAATAAAAGAAGGGAATGTCGTATATCTTGATCCATCTTTATTTGCTACAAACGGCGGTATTCATGCAATTGACTCCCTTATTACATTGGCAGAAATCTTATATCAGTAAGTTGGATTTGGCAGTTGCTTTAAAGAAGTAGTCTAAGAGCATAAATGGAAAATGAAACAAAGCGGTGCGCCGAAAAGGGATAACCTGGGACGCGCCGCTTTTTAATTGAAACAAGGTAAGAACAATTATAAAGATAAAGTAAGAACGGAATATAAAAACAAGAGAAAAGCGGATCGTTAGAATGAGATCAGAACGGATACGGGGAAAGAGAGAGGATAAGGATATGAGAAAAATTGCGATTTATGGAAAAGGTGGCATTGGAAAGTCTACGACGGTTTCGAATCTATCTGCTGCATTAGCGGATATGGGATATAAGGTAATGCAGATTGGCTGTGATCCAAAGGCAGACTCCACAAAGAATCTGACACAGGGGAAGAAGATTCCGACTGTATTAGACGTATTAAAAGAAAAAGGGGATGAGGTCACCTTAGAAGATTTGGTGTTCTTAGGTGATAAAGGAGTGCTATGTGTGGAATCCGGAGGCCCGACTCCGGGAATCGGCTGCGCCGGAAGAGGGATTATCACAGCATTTGAAAAATTAGAAGAGCTTGGTGCTTATGAGGAATATAAGCCGGATATCGTTCTTTATGATGTACTCGGGGATGTAGTGTGTGGCGGTTTTGCAATGCCAATCCGTGGGGGCTATGCAAAAGAAGTCTGTATTGTTACATCCGGTGAGATGATGTCATTATATGCGGCAAACAATATCGCAAGTGCTATCCGCAACTTTGGAAAGATGGGATATGCAAAGCTTCGCGGTCTTATTCTAAATGCAAAGAATATTGATAATGAGGATCAGCTGGTAGAACAGGCAGCAGAAGAAATCGGAACAAAGATCATTTTTAGAATCCCTCGCAACAAAGCGGTGCAGGAAGCGGAAAATGACGGAAAGACAGTAATTGAACATAATCCGTCCTCTGATATGGCGGCATATTATAAAGGACTTGCAGAAGAAATCTTAAAGGAAGAAGCGGTATGAGAATAAAAAATAAAATCAAAGATCAGAATGCATTTTTATTATTTTTTATCCTATTAGCTGTGTTAGTTGCTGCAATTGTAACAGCAGTAGGAATCGGAAGTGTACGAATCTCTCCGGGAACTGTGATTCAGTCCATCTTATTTCGAAATCAGGATGAGTTAAGTCAGAATATCGTATTGAATATGAGGCTTCCAAGAGTGATTCTTGCAGTTATGGTAGGCATGTCCCTTGGAACAGCGGGGGCATTATTGCAGGCAGTTATGAAAAATCCTCTTGCAGACCCGGGAATCATCGGTGTTAGTTCAGGGGCTAGCTGTGTAGCGGTTATCGTGATGCTTTTATTTCCGGCTATGTCTGAGTATATCCCCCTGTTTTCCTTTCTTGGAGCAACACTTGCAGTGGTAATCGTATATGCGCTTTCCTGGAAAGGAGGGATCTCTCCAGTACGTATCGTACTTTCCGGTGTGGCAGTCAACGCTGTCTTTGGGGCGATTGTCTCCATCTTGTCCATTTTAAATTCGGATAAGATTCAGGGGGTATTGGTATGGATGAACGGAAGTCTGGCATCAAAAGGATGGACGACCGTACAGAACTTAGCAGTTTATCTGGTAATCGGTCTGATTCTTTCTTTATTTTGCATGTCTGGCTGCAATACCTTACAGTTAGGGGATGCGAATGCCACAAGTCTTGGTGTGAATGTAACAAAAGTGAGAGTGTTAGTATCCTTATGTGCCGCATTTTTAGCGGGAATGAGTGTATCCTTCGTCGGAATTATCGGTTTTGTAGGACTTGTGGTTCCGCATATTACAAGAATGATTGTAGGAAGTGATTATCGAAAGCTTCTCCCATGTTCTATGCTGTTAGGCGGCTGTGTGTTATTGATTTGCGATACGCTTGCAAGAACTATATTCTCACCGGTAGAGCTTCCAGTCGGATCATTAATGGCAATCGTGGGCGGACCATTTTTCCTATATCAGTTAAGAAAGAGCAGGGGATAAGACTATGGTAACAGCAAATCATGTGAGAATTGGATATGAAGAGAAAATCATTGTAGAGGATATCAGCCTTTCGATTAAGGAAGGCGAGATGGTGACGATATTAGGACCAAATGGCTCTGGTAAATCAACGGTATTAAAGGCGGTATGCCGTCTGTTAAAACATCAGGCAGGCGAGATTGCATTACAGGATAAGCCAATCAATGGCATGAGCAATAGAGAGATTGCCAAGGTGTTAAGCGTGTTAGCTCAGGTTAATACTTCGCCGGAAGATATGACGGTAAGACGTCTTGTGGAGTTTGGAAGGCTTCCGCATCGTAGCTGGTATGAGCCACTTAGCGAAAAAGACAGTGAAGTGGTGGAATGGGCAATCAAGGAGACAAGGCTTAACGGATACGAAGAACGCAGAATCACCGATCTTTCCGGCGGGGAAAGACAGCGTGCATGGATTGCCATGTGCCTTGCACAACAGCCAAAGATTCTATTCTTAGATGAGCCCACGACCTATCTTGATATCAGCCATCAGTATGAGGTTATGAACTTATTAGAGAGACTCAATAAAGAGTTAGGCATGACAATCGTAATGGTGCTTCATGACTTAAACCAGGCGATCCGTTATAGTGATACGGTATTTGTAATGAAAAAAGGGGGACTTGTAGGAGCAGGGGCACCTAAGGAAGTGCTTACAAAGGAGCTGATTAAGGAGGTATATACACTGGATGTATCAATTCTTCCGGAAATGAACGGCGGATGCCCTCTTGTGGTGCCTTGCTGCTAATAGCATGGGAAGTACTTGCGGCTAGGAATAGTAGAAAGAAAAATACTGTTGCGGCTGCTGTCAGCAAAGATGGAGAAGCAACACAGAAAGCAAAGCAATAGAGAAAGTAAAGCAATGTAGAAAGTAAAGTAGTATAGATAAGGAGAAGTTATGCAAAAAGAACAGCCAGTTTTAGAAAAATTAAACCGCCTTTCGAATATAAAGTCGGATAAAGATATTAAATCCTGTTCTCATGCCATTTACCCAGGAACGCACTGCCCATTATTTGGTGCGACAATGATTGCCACCCATATGGAAGGGTTAGCGGTACTGGTAATCGGAACAGAGGAATGTACGTATTATAACAAGGATTTTGCGATTTTAAGAAATGGTGGCATTAAAAAAGACCGTACGTATAGCTACGTGTTGGAAGAAAACGAAGTAGTATTTGGATGTGCAAAAGGTGTGAAGGAAGCAATCCGTGAGGTGGATAAAACAAATCCGGATGGAATCTTAGTGATCACTACCTGCATTCCAGAATTGATAGGAGAAGATATCGTAGGCATCTGCCATGAGGTACAGAATGATGTAAATGCAGTATTGATGCCGGTTCAGACAGAACATTTCAACCAGACTTCCCATATGTCCGGAATTATGCGTGCCTTAGAAGCATTTGGCGGGATCATGGAAAAACAGGAGAAGACAGAAAAGACCGTCAATATCTTGGGCTGGAGAGGAAAGAGTTTAGATCATACAGAATTATTTATGTGGCTTAAGGAAAATGGAGTAAATGTTCATATCAGCCTACCAAGTAAGGGCAGTATAAAGGATGTCGTGACGGCTCCTGCGGCAGCTTTAAATATTGTGATGGATTTTACTGCGTTAAAATTAGCAATCCGCATGGAAGAAGAGTTTGGCGTGCCTTATGTATGTTTTGACCGACCGCTTTTATTTGAGGAAATTACTGCTTCCTATGAGAAAATTGCCGAAGTATTGGATATTCCATTTGGTGAAGGATTAAAGATAAAGAAGGAAGAGGCTATTAAACGGGTTGAAGAGTTAAAAGAGAAGCTGAAAGGGAAGAGTTTTGTATACGGTAATACTATGTTCAATGTATTCCGTTATACCAGATTTTTATGTGATGCCGGAATGGAGCCAAAGTTACTTTCTGTACGTGAGCTTTATGAAGGAGATGATGTGCAGATTCAGGAAATCTTAGATAAAGGCCATGATCCGTATGTGACAAAGATGGCGAATATTGAGCCTCTTGAAGAAGCATATGAGATACTAAAGCCTGATTTTTATGTAGGACATGAGGATCCGGCAAGGCTAAGGAAACATGGTATATTATTAAATTCAGCACATGGTGTGAATGGAATCGGGTATGAGCTTCCCGTACAGGTGTTGGAATCTTATGTGAATACACTAGCACAGCAGCATAAGAGTGCAAGCTCGATGATGGAAATGATGGCTGCGATGATGGGAGGAAAATAAAGATGGGATTATTTAAGAACTTTCCGATTCCTTCTGAACGAATGGGAGAACTGTTAGCACTTCTTCCGGTAGAGGGGATCGCAATATTAGAATTTGGTCCGGCAGGAACGACTCATTTTTCCATTGAGGGATTTGGAAGTCTGCAGGCAAAGAAAAGATGTCTCTTATTAACAACTGATATTGATGGCAGTGATATCGCACTGGGACTTACGAAGAGACTCGAACATGCAATCGATGAAGTAGTGCGTAAGCATAGACCAAAGCTGCTGTTTGTTTCTGCATCATCCATCAGCTCCGTAATCGGAACGGATATCGCATCCATCCTTCTTATGATGCAGCCAGACTATGAGGAAACTGTATTCATTCCTCTTACCAGTGGAGGACTTCATGATTATTTCTCAAAAGGGATTGAGGAAGCGCTTTATCTGCTTGTAAAACATGGACTTTCATTAGAAGAAAAAGAAGAAAAAGAAGAAGGAAACTTCTTTAACCTGATTGGAAGTGTTGCAGATGAATATAATTATGAAGCGGATGCGATGGAACTTATACGCACCGTGGAAGGTGCATTTCCAATAAAGGCAGGATGTATCTTACCTTCGGAGTGTACGATTGACGAAGTGATAAGGATGAAACAGGCCAAAGTGAATCTAGTCATCCGTAAGGAAGGAATTCGTGCTGCCGAATATATGAAAAAGAAATATGGCATCCCTTATGTATATAAGAAACCATATGGTATGAAACAGACGATAGCATGGCTAGAGGAAATTGGAGAAGCAATTGACATGACTTGCAATCAGGAATTTATCGCTAAAGAAACAATGCGGATCGAAGAAGCCATGCGTGATTCTGCTATGCGCCGTATGATGCATCGAAAGAGCGCGCTTTTAAGCGGGCATTATGACACGGTGGCAGGGATTGCTTCTTACTTTAAGGAGGAAGGCATTGCAGCAGTCGAAGTGTTAGCTTGCAACAATCCAAAACATGCAACCGAGGAGGTACCATTTATTGCAGAAAAAGAATGGATTTCTATTGTGGAGCAGTTTGATGGGGATATCTTATTCTCCGATGCAGTGACTCTTAGTGCAAGGGAAGATAAGAGGGCAGTGCAGATCGCAAATCCAAATCTTGATCATAGAATCTATTATCCTTATATTCCGTATACCGGTTTTCGAGGTGGGCTATATCTGTTAGAACAGATCTTAAATCTTCCGGTTTCTTTATGGTAGTGACGAATATCTGTGAACAGAATCTTCTTTCAGATATAAAAAATTGAGATACAAAGAAATGAGACATAAAAAATTTTGGAGACAATAAAAATTTCAGAGAAAAAAATTTTTTCTCTGAAAAATGAGAAAAGAAGAATAAAATATCAAAACTTTAAAAATCTAGGAAAAAAGTTATTGACAACCAAGGTTAGCTTATGCTAACATATAGTCATCAACAGGTTAGTTAAAGCTAACTATTATCAGATTAAAACAATTATCGTCGGCTTGGGGGTTTCATATGTACCAAATCTCCTCTTTTAAAATTTTATTCACCCCCCCAAGCATCTGATAATACATAGGTTAGGGAAGGGAAAGTATGAAGATATTATTTATTATGATAGGTTTGCTATCGTTTGCATTAGGCGCTGTAGGAGTTGTGCTACCAGTTCTCCCTACGACGCCTTTTTTATTGCTTGCAGGTTTCTGTTTTGCAAAGGGTTCTGATCGCTTCCATCGTTGGTTCTTAGGAACGAGTCTATATAAGAAACATTTAGAAAGCTTTGTAGATGACAGAAGCATGACGAGAAAGTCAAAAATCTGTATACTGGCTTTTGCAAGCAGCATGTTATTGCTAGCATTTTATTTTTGTGGTAACCTACATGCACGAATCGCGATACTTGTAGTAATGGTAGTAAAATATTACTATTTCTTATTTAAGATAAAGACAAAAGAAGCTTAATTGCTTACCCCCCCTGCATTGGGGGTATCTTTTTGTTCTAGGGGACTTAAGTGGAGAAGCTACTTTGTTGCAGATTCACATTATTAGGAAGGAGTCATATTTCATATGATGATTAACAAAAGGCTGATCGGAACTATTCCGGAAGCAAAAGACAAGATTGTTAAAAATATTATATTCCAGTGGCTTGCATTAGTATGTAATATCATTGGAATTGGAATGATCGCAAAGCTTTTACAGCAGCTGATCAATGGAACTTATGAGAGTTCTTCTCTGTTTATGACAGGTGGAATCGTAGTAGCTATGATCGTGCTTCGCTATATCTTTGTCATGATTGCAGGTAAATACAGTTATTTATCCGGTAGCATGGTAAAAGAGCGTCTTCGTGAGATGCTTTATAAGAAACTGCTTCGCTTAGGGGCAGGCTATACCAAGCAGGTAACAACAGCAGAGGTGACACAGCTTAGTGCAGAAGGTGTAGAACAGTTAGAGATTTACTTTGGTAAATATCTTCCACAGTTCTTCTACAGCTTATTAGCGCCGATTACCCTTTTCGTGGTATTCAGTTTTATCAGTATTAAAACAGCGATTGTATTATTTTTATGTGTTCCTTTAATTCCAGCTTCTATTATTGCAGTTCAGAAATTTGCGAAAAAGCTGTTAGCCAAATACTGGTCAAGCTATACCCAGTTAGGGGATGACTTCTTAGAAAACTTACAGGGTCTTACAACCTTAAAAGTATATGATGCAGATGAAGAACAGCATAAGAAGATGAATGAGAATGCCGAACATTTCCGTAAGATCACGATGAAAGTTCTTACGATGCAGTTAAACAGCGTTTCCATAATGGACTTAATCGCTTACGGCGGCGCGGCTCTTGGTATGATCGTTTCTGTATGGGAAGTAAGAAACGGTAATATTAATACCGGAGAAGCATTCTTTATGATTCTTTTAGCAGCAGAATTCTTTATTCCGCTTCGTTTATTAGGTTCCTTCTTCCATATTGCTATGAATGGTATGGCAGCAAGCGACAAGCTGTTCCGTATCCTTGATTTAGAAGAGGAAGAAGAAAAGCCAGCAATGGATCAGGAACTTTCCGGCGATATCTCAGTAAAGGGCGTATCCTTTGCTTATGAACCGGAACGTACCATCTTAAAGAAAATGGACCTTAACATGAAACCTGGAACACTCACAGCGCTTGTAGGTGAATCCGGTTCCGGTAAAAGTACGATTGCAGGAATCCTTACCGGTAAGTTAACTGGTTATGAAGGTGAAATTACAATTGGCGGCGTATCCCTTCGTGATATCCCAGAAAAAAAACGCATGGAAGCGATTACGTTAGTTTCCTTATCCAGCTATGTGTTTAAAGGCACTGTGCTTGATAACCTTCGTATGGCAAAAGAATCTGCCACACTGGAAGAGATGTATGAAGTATTAAAGAAAGTAAATCTGTATGATTTCGTAATCAGCCAGGGTGGCCTTTCCATGAAGTTAAATGAAAAGGGAAGCAATTTATCCGGCGGACAGTGCCAGAGACTCGTTCTTGCCAGAGCGCTTCTTCATGATTCTGCAATCTATATCTTCGATGAAGCAACATCCAATATCGATGCGGAAAGCGAAGAAGATATTATGCGTGTGATTTATGAACTTGCGAAGACAAAGACAGTATTATTAATCAGCCACCGTCTGTTAAATGTTGTAGATGCAGATCATATCATCGTATTAGAACGTGGCGGATATGCAGAAAGCGGAACACACGAAGCATTAATGGCAGCAAACGGTATTTATGCAAATCTCTTCACTGCACAGAGACAGTTAGAACAATACAGCAAGGGAGGTATGTAAGATGAAAGAGAACAGATGGAAACTGACATTTCGTTTATTAGGCATTGTAAAACCTCTTGCTCATGTTATGTGTGCAGCGGTAATTATGGGTGTAATCGGATTCTTATCCGCAATCTTCATCACCATCTTAGGTGGTTATGGTTTATTAGGCCTGCTGGGCGTTCTTGATGTGAAATTAAAGACCGTATTTATCTTAGCCGGCATCCTTGCTTTAATCCGTGGTGCTCTTCGTTATGCAGAACAGGCATCCAATCATTATATCGCATTTAAGCTTCTTGCTTTAATCCGTGATAAAGTATTTGGTGCATTAAGAAAGCTGACACCAGCGAAATTAGAAGGAAAAGACAAAGGAAACTTAATTTCCATTATCACAAATGATATCGAATTACTGGAAGTGTTTTATGCACATACCATTTCACCGACCATCATTGCCGTGATTACATGCGCAATCTTACTTGTGTTTATCGGAAATTTACATCCTTTATTTGCAGTTATTTTAGGAGCTGCTTACCTTGCAATTGGTTATCTGATTCCAAAACTGATCACATTCCTTGGAAGAAAAGATGGTCAGGATTTTAGACAGGGAATCGGTGAGTTAAATAGTTTCGTATTAGAAAGCCTTAGAGGGATTCATGAAACAATCCAGTACGCAGGCGGAGACAAACGTTTAAAAGAATTAAATCAGAAGACAAGAGATTTAGAAGAAATTCAGGATCGTTTAAAGAAGCAGGAAAGCTTAACAAGAGCATGCAACGATGCAGGTGTGTTATTCTTCAGTCTTCTTATGTTCCTTGTATCTGTATGGCTGTATGAAAACCAGGCAGTGGGAATGGATAGCGTAATCCTTGCGACAATCACTTGTTTCAGCGGATTTGGTCCGGTAATCGCTTTAAGTAACTTAAGCAACAACTTAAATCAGACATTTGCCAGCGCGGAACGCGTACTTGCAATCTTAGATGATACACCAATGGTAGAAGAAGTAGAGGGCGGCGTGACTGCACAGTATGAAGAAATCAAAGCAGAAAACGTATCCTTCTCCTATGAAGAAGAAGTGATCTTAAAAGACTTTGATTTCACCATTCCAACGAATACCGTTGTCGGAATCAGTGGTAAAAGCGGAAGCGGTAAGTCTACATTCTTAAAGCTTCTGATGCGTTTCTGGGATGTAGATGGCGGTTCTATCAAGATTGGTGCAACCAATATTAAAGAATGCAATACAAAGTCCCTTCGTGCACTGGAAGGCTATGTAACACAGGAAACCGTATTATTCCGTGATACCATCGGTAACAACATCCGAATCGGTAAGATGGATGCGACCGATGAAGAGGTAATTGAAGCTTGTAAGAAAGCATCCTTACATGACTTTATCATGACGCTTCCAAATGGCTATGACACGACGGCTACAGAGCTTGGCGGAAACCTAAGTGGTGGGGAACGTCAGAGAATTGGTATTGCAAGAGCATTCCTTCATGACAGTCCGGTTCTTTACTTAGATGAACCAACCAGCAACTTAGACAGTTTAAATGAAGGTATTATCTTAAAATCCATTAAGGAATTCAGTGAAGAAAAGACCGTTGTCTTAGTATCTCATCGTGCATCCACTCTTGGTATCTGTGATGTGAAACACCAGATGAAATCTCATAGAACAAGCTAGGAGGCATATAATGGAAGCGGATAGCATAAGAAAAAAGAGAGATGCAGAGAAAGAGTTAGTGGGCTGTATGATTCGCGTCTACTGCCATGGAAACCATAAAGAATTATGGAAAGCCGAAGGCAAAAGAAAAGACTATCTCTGCACCGAATGCAAAGAACTAAGTGATTATGCCGCAATGCGAAGTGAGAAATGTCCTCATATGGAAACAAAGACATTTTGCAGCTGTTGTAAGACACACTGCTATAAGCCGGATATGAAGCAGAAGATTAAAGAAGTCATGCGCTATTCCGGACCAAGAATGCTATTTCATCATCCAGTGTTGGCGGTTAAGCACGTGATAGAAGAGAAAAAAGCGAAAGCAAAAGATAAGGCGAGTGCCGAGAGGGGAAAGACTGAAAGAGTCAAGAGCAAAGATTAGAGCTAAATGGTCTGAGGGGTTAGAAGGCCAGAGTTTAGTGGATGAGGGCTAAAGAGTAAATAATATAAGGTATCGTTGATGACAGGATTTGTTGTTCCGGATAAGGGAATAACGAGTCCTGTTGTCATTTTATGGGGAAAACGATGGCTAATATGTGTAAGAAGAAGTAATCTGTCTATTTACAATTGGAATAATTTTACATAAAATAAGAGTAATGGGGATAAAGCGAAAAAGACGCAGTTAAAAGGGGGACATGATGATATGAACTGCATTTATACACAACAGGATCTGGAGCGGGTGATGGAACGGTATTCTGTAATGGTATATCGCCTGGCTTATGTATTAGTGAAATCAAAAAGTGAAGCGGAGGACGTATGTCAGGATGTATTTTTAACGCTGATGAATGAGAATCCAACATTTCCGCTTGTAAAAGACGAGCGGGATTATATGATAAAAGAGACAATTGCCAGTGCTAAGAGACATAAAGCAGCAGGACATTATCAGCCCGGTAAAGTTAAAGTATTTGGACAGGAAGTAATAGAAGGAAAGGATGGCTATCTCTTAGATTCCATGTTACATGGGGTTAGGAAGAAAAGTATCCTAATGATGCATTTGTCTGTTGTCGAGAGGGTGTCGAAAAATGATATCGCAGAATTGCTGTCTTGCCGAAAGAAAAAGGTAAGGTGGACCATCAGACAGACAGAAGAACGTATGCAGAAGAATGAAGATGAGCGTCTAGAAAGAATAAAACGAGTACATAAAAGAATGCTAGAAGACCGAAGAGAGGAGCTTATGAAGGTGACTTATCATGAGGTCCATCCGACGTTGTTCCGGGATTATAAAATAGAGGGAGAAGACACAAGTGCCGAGGAGAAGGAAAGTGCCGGCACCAAAATTATTCAGACAAGTAAAGCAGATTTGAATATGGTAGCAAAGGAAGAGAAGAATGTTTCAGAGATTGTAAAATCAGAGCAGGAACAGAATGTGGGGGCAAACGACAAACAGTTTGAAGAGACAGAAGAAAGTGGGGATGAGCAAGAGAAACTGCAATCAGAAGAGCATGCGGAATCAGAGCCATATTTGGATGGTAAGGAAGGACAGTTTGATGAAGCTCAGACAATCAAAATCAGCATAGAAAAGATTAAGAGAGAAAGAGAGCAACAAAAGGAAAAAGAGAGACAGGAGCAAGAACAGGAGAAACAGCAAGCACAGAGCGCAGAGCTAGTGAGAAAAGAACAAAAAGAGGCGAAAGAGTCCGTTGCAACTACCGATGCCGCCATATTAGAGGAATTATCAGCAATCGAGCGTTATCAGAAATATTATGAAAATATCGGTCCGAGTGTCTTTTTGAAAAATGAGATTATGTGTCATCTGTTAGAAATCTTATATGAGCGAATCTGTAAACGGGAAGAAGAAAGAATAAAACAGGAGCAGATTCATGATAAGGAACGAGGCATTTATAAAAAGCAGAAGTCACCAGATGGTCAATATCAGAATATATCCATTGTAAAGTCAGAACGGCTGTTGCGTGGTAAAAAAGCAGTTTTATTAGCCTTCATAGTATGTGTAGTAATTTCAGCACCAATCCTTGTCTTTGCTGTATCCTATGATCAAGTCCTTTCTTATATCGGGACAAAAGTGACAAGTTATTTTAAGCCGATTGGCTCATCGGACGAACAAAGCGGAGTTCGGATGAAAGTATTGAATGCCATTCAAGATGGAGAATCTGCGGTATTTTATATAGAGGTAAAAGATGAAGAAGGACAGTTTGATGGAGAGATCGCATTAAAAGATTATACCATTCATTCTATGAATGCATTCTGCCTTGCAGGAATCACAAAGATAAACAATGACACAAGCATCGTCCGATTTGTAGCAAAAGATTGGGATGGAAGCATCTCAAGTCAGGTGAGACTTGAAGTACAGTCCATATTATCAGGAATCACCCGGTATGACGATTTTCTTTTGCGGCAGGATATCTTAAACACATGTAAAGAGGCATCCTCCAAAGAAAAACTGGAGCTTAATCATAGAGCCATCATTGAGGAAAATGGAGAAGGCTATGAAGTCGTATTAGGAGAGCAGAACTGGGGCGTATTGCTTCCTTTGGGATGGCAAGCAAGAAGAGAGAAAGAAGAAGCTCTTGAACTGGAAGGAAAAGAAGCGGACGAAACCGTTTTAAAGGAAATAGAGAGAAAACAGGAAATCTCCATATCCCAAACCATATCAGAAGCCTATCTGTCTGGTGTCGGCTTAATTGATGGAAAACTTCACATCCAGGCGGACTGGGGAGACACCTATCATACAGGAAGCTTTTATCTGATCGACTCTGCTGGAAAGCAGATACTGCCGTATATCAGCTTTCGATTTGATGTAGATGATCAAGGAAAGATGAAAGCCGGAAGTACCTATGAAGAGTACATCTTTTTAACAGAAGGAGAAGACCTAAGCCAGTATCAGCTTGTGGCATCCGACTTTATTGAAAATGACAGATGCACGGCAGGAGACTGGAAGATGAACTTCAAAGTAGGAGAGGCAAGTGGTTCCATCGATCTCACCACAAAAGGAAAAATCTATGGAGCTCAGTTACATAAATTCACGATCACTCCAGCCAAAATCGTAATCCGTGGCACCTATGGAAGTAACGTCAGCCGAATACGAATCGACATTGTAAGCCGTGTTGATTCTCAAACGAACGACAGTAAAGAAAGTTTTCTTAAAAAGGTCCTGTCAAGCAATCTCCTTTCCAAACTAAACATCAAGATATCTAACACCGATACGAACAGTTCAGCAGCAGCCACTACGACAGCCTCTGCTACCCCAATTGTTTCCATGAATCCAACCTCTGTACCGACAGAATCATCGAATACCCAGGATTCATCCGAACCGATCTCAGAAGCAGAAGTATTGACCCAAACATCCACATACCTATACGTTATGAACGAAGATGACGACCAAACCTTCACCCTCTCCTGGACTCCGACTCTCCCAATCGCCTTAGACGACATCCTCCAAGTCTACCTAAACGGCAGTCTAGTCTATGAGAAGAAAAAGTAGTCACTTTAGAGTCCTTTGGCCTCTGAAAGTTCTCTAACTCTCAAACCACCTTCAAATTCCTCA
>CALZIE010000009.1 GCA_945787565.1 uncultured Lachnospiraceae bacterium | reverse complement strand
GGTGCTGGTGCTTTCGTATGTGGTGAAGAAACTGCCCTTATGACGTCAATCGAAGGAAAACGTGGCGAGCCTCGTCCAAGACCTCCATTCCCTGCACAAAAAGGATTGTTCGGTGAACCAACCCTTTTAAATAACGTAGAAACCTATGCTAATATCCCGCGTATCATCCTAAATGGTGCTGCCTGGTTTGCTTCCATGGGCACTGAAAAGTCCAAGGGGACCAAGGTATTCGCACTTGGTGGCAAGATCAACAACACCGGGCTTGTGGAAATCCCGATGGGAACTACCTTACGGGAAATCGTAGAGGAAATCGGCGGTGGCATCCCGAAAGGAAAGAAATTCAAAGCAGCTCAGACAGGCGGTCCTTCCGGCGGCTGTATTCCGGCGAAGCATTTAGATATCCCGATCGACTACGACAACTTAATCTCCATCGGCTCCATGATGGGTTCCGGCGGCTTGATCGTCATGGATGAGGACAACTGTATGGTTGATATCGCAAAATTCTTCCTACAGTTCACCGTAGACGAATCCTGTGGCAAATGTACGCCTTGCCGTCTTGGTACCAAACGTCTGTATGAGATCTTAGACAAGATCACCAAAGGGAATGGTACCTTAGAAGACTTAGATAAGCTAGAAGAACTCTGCTACTACATTAAGGATAACTCCTTATGTGGTCTTGGTCAGACTGCTCCGAACCCGGTTCTATCCACGCTCCGTTACTTTAGAGATGAATATGTGGCCCATGTTGTGGACAAACGGTGTCCAGCAGGTGTATGCAAGGCACTCTTAACTTATATAATCGATGCTGACAAGTGTAAAGGCTGTACGCTTTGTGCAAGAACCTGCCCGAATGGTGCAATCGAAGGGAAAGTAAGGGAGCCTCATATGATCAATCCTGATAAATGTATCAAATGTGGTGCCTGCATGGAGAAATGCCGCTTTGGCGCCATCTCAAAGAAGTAAGGAAGGAGGTTTCTATGGCTGATATTTCAATTAAAATCAATGGCCTTACCGTGA
The DNA here is from genome assembly GCA_945787565.1 of uncultured Lachnospiraceae bacterium. Taxonomy (GTDB): domain Bacteria; phylum Bacillota; class Clostridia; order Lachnospirales; family Lachnospiraceae; genus Lachnoclostridium. The sequence continues at coordinate 34,088 of CALZIE010000009.1, read as the reverse complement.
CTGCTCCGGAAGGCTCAACCATATTAGAAGCTGCAAGACTGGCACATATCGAGATACCGACTCTTTGCTACTTAAAAGGTATCAACGAGATTGGTGCCTGTCGTATATGCGTCGTTGAGGTAAAAGGTGCAAGGACCCTTGTTGCCTCCTGCGTTTATCCGATCAGTGAAGGAATGGAGATCTATACAAACACCAAGCGTGTAACAGATTCCAGAAAAAAGACATTAGAGCTACTGCTCTCCAACCATGACTGTTCCTGTCTTTCCTGTGAACGAAGCGGTGAATGTGAACTCCAGAAGCTATGTAAAGACCTTGGCGTCGAGAATGATCGCCTCTATGAGGGCGAACACACGAACTATGAGATTGATGACTCGGCTGCCCATATGTACCGTGATAACAACAAGTGCATCCTCTGTCGCAGATGCTCCGCTGTCTGCGAAAAAGTCCAGGGTATCGGTGTGATTGGTGCTAACGAACGAGGATTTCAGACTAACATCTCCTGTGCCTTTAATATGGATTTAGCGGATACTTCCTGCGTTAACTGTGGTCAGTGCATCCTTGCCTGTCCGACCGGTGCTCTGGCAGAAAAAGATAATACAAAAGACGTACTTGCCGCTCTTGAAGATCATGACAAGCATGTAATCGTACAGACTGCTCCTGCTGTTCGTGCCGGACTAGGAGAGGCCTTTAATCTTCCTCCTGGAACAGATGTGACTGGCAAGATGGTGGCAGCTCTTCGGCGTCTTGGTTTCGCCAAAGTATTTGATACCGATTTTGCAGCCGATGTAACGATTATGGAAGAAGCCACGGAATTTTTAGATCGTTTATTACATGGGGGCACCCTTCCATTAATCACCTCCTGTTCACCAGGCTGGATCAGTTACTGCGAACATTATTTTCCGGAACTGATTCCAAACTTAAGCTCCTGTAAATCCCCGCAGCAGATGTTTGGTGCCATTGCAAAGACCTACTATGCAAACAAGGCTGGTATCCCTCCAGAAGATATCATAATGGTCAGCGTCATGCCATGTACTGCGAAAAAATATGAAATCAAACGGGAGGATGAAGATGGGGCCGGTGAAGGTATCCCGGACGTGGATATCTCCATTACGGTCCGGGAATTAGCACGCCTGATCAAACAGGCCGGCATTGACTTTAACTCCCTTCCAGATGAAGAATTTGATGATCCGTTAGGTCTTTCTACCGGTGCTGCGGTGATCTTTGGTACGACCGGCGGCGTCATGGAGGCCGCCCTGCGTACGGCGGTCTATAAACTGACCGGAGAGAACAAAGACTCCCCAATTGACTTTAAGGAAGTGCGTGGCTATGACGGAATTAAGGAGGCTTCTTATGAGATTGCGGGCAAGACCGTTTCCATTGCCGTCGCCTCTGGACTTTCGAATGCCAAAACCCTTCTAAAACGTGTGGAGTCTGGGGAGGCACACTATGATTTCATCGAAATTATGGGCTGCCCAGGTGGATGCGTCAATGGCGGCGGACAGATCCGTGTGCCTGCTTCGGTTCGAAACTTCACTAATATCGCTGCTCTTCGAGGCGCTGTCCTTTATCATGCGGATGCCAAAAAAACGATACGCCGCTCTCACGAGAATCCTGCCGTTCTCACCCTTTACAACGAGTATCTAAAGGAACCCGGAAGCGAGCTTGCCCATCATATCCTGCACACCTCTTATGTAGCCCGTACCATAAATCCAGTTTTACACTGATTGCTTACGAACCTCCTTTCTGTCCCGACACATTTACAAACGGAATAGAATAAGCTGTTAAAACATATGATAGATTAAGAAGTTTTACGGAGAGAACTCTATGAAGCAAAGGAGATTTGCACGTATCTTTGTCATCTTTTACTTAATCGCCATGTGTCTGATGCTGTTTGGCTGCAAGAAGGATGAAACCGAAATAAAGAAAATCAGAGATCTGGAATTTACTGTGGTGGAAGAAGCCGATTTGCCTGAAAATCTGCTAAAAACAATCAATGAGAAGAAGGATAAACCATTTACCTTCTCCTATTTCATTGATACTGACTACCTCTATATCTGCGTTGGTTATGGCGCACAAAAATCCGGCGGTTACTCCATTACGGTAGATGAACTATATCTGGCTGATAATGCGATTTATATCGATACCAATCTCTTAGGTCCATCTAAAGATGATGTCGTTACGCAGGTTGTCACATATCCTTATATTGTAGTGAAGATCGAATACATAGATAAAGTAGTTGCCTTTAATTAATCTATCCTATAAGCTTCCTAAAACAGACAGGGAAAGAATCTTCTTTCCCTGTCTTTCTCTCTGTCTCTCTATCTCTTACTTCCTATCTCTTACTTTGTATCTTCCCATTCACTTCCTATTCATTTTATACTCGTTTTTCCTTTCTCCATTATTTCCCTTAATCTTCTATTATTCCTCATTATGCACAAAAAAACATGTCTCTTTTTATCTAGTATGTTCCTTGTAACGGCTCCGTGTTTTTGGTAAAATAAGTCAACTACTTATGCTGCCATAATAGACAGCCAGACAGGAGGCCAATATGAATCGTTCTGAATTTGAGCAGATTATTACAAAACTAAAAACCAATGTTTCCACTGTCGTCATTGGAAAAGATGATACGATAACAAAAGTCCTGACTGCATTTATTGCAGGTGGACATGTACTTTTAGAGGATACCCCTGGTACCGGAAAGACGCTTTTATCTAAGGCTTTAGCAAAATCCGTTGATGCCGAATTCAGACGTGTTCAGTTCACTCCTGACCTGCTTCCATCTGACATTACCGGACTTAATATCTACAGCCAGAAAGATAATGAATTTCATTTCATTCCGGGCCCTGCCTTTACCAATATCCTGCTTGCCGATGAAATCAACCGTGCGACTCCTAGAACTCAGTCAAGCCTTCTAGAATGTATGGAAGAACATCAGATCACGATAGATGGAAAGACCCATCCCCTACATAATCCTTACTTTGTAATTGCAACTCAAAACCCGATTGAAACAGCTGGTACCTTCCCTCTTCCGGAAGCTCAGCTTGACCGTTTTATGATGCAACTTTCCATGGGATACCCGGATTCCGAAGAAGAGTTAAAACTCATCGACCGTTTCTTAAAAAATGATCCTCTTACTGTTTTATCTGCTGTATGCAGCACAGAAGACATTCTTTCCATGCGAGAATTCTGCAAGGATATCTTTATCCATCCATCCGTTCGCGAATATATCGTAGCCCTTATTCATGCAACTAGAAATCATGCAGAAATCTCCGTCGGCGTAAGCCCTCGTGGAACACTCGCCTTTATAAAAGCACTTCAGGTCTATGCTGCTATAAAAGGACGCACCTTCGTCTCACCGGATGACGTAAAAGAATTAGCATTTCCAGTGCTTGGCCACCGTATCTTAACCTTTACTGGTTTTAATGGTGCCTTAAAAGAACATCCGTTACTTAAGATTCTTTCATCCATTCCAGTGCCATCAGAAGATTTTGAAAACTAAACGGAGGATTTTGTTATGAAACTAATCCTTACCCTTTTGTTCTGCTACCTGTTCTATCTTGCACAGGACAAAATATATGAAAAGTTATGGAACCGAGGCCTTAACGTTCACGTATCGTTTGATGATACCACCGTTATTGAAGGGCAGTCCACGTATCTTACCGAAGTCATTGAAAATGACAACTCCCTTCTGCTTCCAATCTTTCAGGTAAAACTACAGGCTCCGAAAGAATTCGTCTTCGCAAAAGAAAGCAATACGACAGTCACCGACTGTTACTATCGAAATGATGTCTACTCGCTCATGCCTCATCAGCGTATCACAAGAAAACTTCCCCTTCTTTGTAAAAAGCGAGGATGCTTCCTCATCAGCCAGCTTGACATTGTTTCAAGGAATCTATTCATGACCAGTATCTTAGCCGATCATATTCCGACAAACGCGCTGCTTCATGTGCTTCCAAAGAAAATTCCAATGAATGAGATCTCACCTGCCTTGATTTCTCAGATTGGTGAAGTGATCCGCAGGAATTCCCTCTTCACAGATCCTTTTGCATTTAAAGGAATCCGGGAATATCGCCCACATGATACGATGCATAGCATCAACTGGAAAGTATCTGCTAAGTATCAGTCCCTTTATGTGAATACCTATGATGCCACTAGTTCCAAAGAACTTTATCTTTTCTTAAACTTAGAGATGAACTCTGTCTTTCGAAAAGAAGAGCTGCAAGAAGAGAGCATCCGTATCGCAGATACCATTGCCGATCTGTTTATTACGAAAAATATTCCGCTCCATTTTTACTGTAATGGGCTTGATAAGTTTACAAAGAAAGCATTTACAATGGAAGCTGGATGTGGCAAAGATCATATGAAACGGATTGATATCTCCCTTGCAAGACTGGATCTGACACTACCTACCGCTCCTACTCTTCCTATGTTAGATGCGATATCAAAAAAAGATCCGTCTCATACGGAAATCATCCTAATCTCCAACTACCGGAAGGACGACCTTGTTTCTTATTATAAGGAACTTGCTAGAAAAGGCTATCCAGTTACCTTTATTATACCGGAGTATTTAGATCATGATGTTTTTCTGGAACAGATTCCAAATGCTTATAAATGGGAGGTGAACTATCGTGAAAAGATTTCTGAGCTATAGTCTGGATGCGGTAGATTTATTGATGGCATATGGCTTTAGTGCAGTCTCCATCTTTTATCTGATACATATGTTTGGACTAGAGACAGAACCCATTCTTCTTCTCACCCTATTAGCAGTGCTTCTTTCCACGTACTGCTTCCGTCAAACCATCCGCAACCTTGTATTGTTCCTGATCGCGCACATTGCACTGATTGCCCTTATCGTAGTGGCGCCGCTTGCAATCGTGACCAAATCCGTAACGGCTATTTATGCGGTCCTTCTATTCATCAGCTCCATGCAATATTTCACAAAGCTTAGAAACACCGTGACCATTCCAATGCCTCTTACTTTTGAATTGCTTTTTATTGTATGCATGATTCATAATGCCTTGCCTTCCTTGACAAAAGCAGCATATGTGACCGGAATCCTGTATGTGGCAGGGTACCTGCTCCGGATCTACCTTATGAATATGTATGTGTTTTATTCCGATGGATGTGCCACGGATTATATTCCAATCCGCTCGATTTTAAAACGAAATAGCATCTGTACGTGCAGTCTGATCGCTGTTTTGCTTACCGTCTCTCTTTGCCTCCAGTCTGACCAAGTTTCTAATTTTTTACTTTCCATTGGAAATCGTTTTTTAATTGGATTCACAAAGATAATTGTCTTTTTGTTCTCTCTTCTTCCAAACACCCAAGACACAGCCTCCACGATTGCTGACCCAGAGTCGACCAATGCATGGGAAGAACTTCTAGAGAAACCATCCTATCCAATTATTGAGTTCATCGCCGATCTGATTTTCTACCTGCTTTGCTTTGTACTGCTGTGCGGATTGTTTGTTTCAGTGATTCTTGCGATTTACCATTTCTTCCAAAATCACATGCATGCAGATGCCAAAAGGAATCTCAATGATTCCGACTCCTCCATCATCGAATTTCAAGAAAGGATTGTTCCAAAGAAGAAAAAAGAGAAAGAGGAGAATGTAAAAGGGGATCTCTCCAGAAAAGTACGCCTACTATATAAGAAGAGAATCAAGCAGCTTCGTAAGAAAGGATATGTATACAGCCAATCTCACACCCCTCTCGAGCGTGCGGATGAAATCAAAGACAAATTAAACGTAGATCTTCACCCATTGACAAAAGTATACGAACAGGCTCGCTACAGCTGTGATCCTATTCACAAAAACGATATAAACAATCTCTGATTTCTCTCTATATAGTAAGTATTCATAACCATTTTCAATATTTAGTGGTTTTCTTTAAAATTTGGTACAATTTTAGAGAAAACCACTTTTCTTTATTCCATTTTGCATCAGTTTTTATTATCTTAGCTTCTTCCAAGCCACTTTTCTGATTTGCGCTCTTAATTATATCTAAAAACTCCAAGTTGATTTTAGTACTTTTTACTCGATTTTCGTTATTGTAAATCAATGTAAGGTTTTCCATTTATTGACGAACCCAAACAAACGTGCTATATTAGAGTTATTAAGCGGCATTCTGCTTGCTAATACTTGCATAACTGGATGGCGAACAGCTAGCTATGAAGCGTAACTTAGTAACTTAATAACCTCGCATGCCCGCAGTCACAGAGTGATCTGTACAGCTGCAGATAGGAGTGAAAAGATGAAACAGCCAGATAATATGTGTCGTGTACGTAATACCGTAGTTCGAAATATAGGAAAGCGAGTAAAGATAAAAGCGAATAAAGGCCGTAACAAGGTAGATATAGCAGAAGGTGTCATCGCTGCAACTTATCCATGTGTCTTTTTAGTAGAATTAGATCAGGATTTGAATGAATCGAAAAAAACGATTTCGTTCAGCTACACCGATGTTTTGACAAGAGAAGTTGAACTAGTTTTATGCTAGTACCGATTATAAACGAATAGATTATTTCAAGTTACAGCCACAGGCTTACTGCTGTAACTAAAAAGCCGAAGGGGCTATCACACTAAGAAAATAAAAGATGGGGATTCTTATATTCCCCGTTCCCATACTCTCTTAGGTGGTAGCCCCTTCACTTTTTTATGTCCATTCTTCTTCTCTCTCTATATAAGACTTTTTCCTCTTATTTCGTATCATATATAAGTTGACGTTTATTGTAAAACAATATATAATAAGAATGATTCTTATTATCGAACCATAAATAAACATTTTAAGTAGAAAGGAAATAAGCTATGGCAACGATAAAATACAGCCGTCAGCGGGAGTCCATTAAAGATTACCTTGCTCATACAAAAGAGCACCCAACAGCTGATATGGTATATACAAAAATACGAGAAAGCTTCCCAAACATCAGCCTTGGAACCGTATATCGTAACTTAAACCTGTTAGTAGAACAGGGTGAAATCAGAAAATTACGATGTGGAGATGGATCCGATCATTTTGATGCCGATATCAGACCACATTACCACTTTGTCTGCAATCACTGCAACTGTGTTATGGACTTAGAGATGCCTTCTCTTGATCATATTGATACGCTTGCAGCCGCTAGCTTTAAAGGAAAGATCACGCAACACACCGTTCTCTTCTCAGGCCTTTGTCCTGACTGCCTTGCCAAAGAAAAGCTTTCTTAAATTGGTGCAGTACACGATTTTAGTGGTGCAACGAAAGCTTGTATCTTTCCTCCTATCGAGACATAAGTGTATACAGACGAAGCCGTCGTACAAGAAGATGGTAACGCCTAACACATTTACTCCTACATGTTCATCCTAAGTTGGACATTTAAGAATATACGTGTCAGGCGCTGCTCTCTCTTTGTGCGATGGCTTTATTTTTTTATCCTAATAAGATATCGTTGAAAAATAATAAAAATTACTGATTTGGTATTGACAAAAGAGTTTAATGAGATTATAATAACGATATCAGTAATAATTACTGTTATTACTTAATAAGAGATAAGCAACAAGCATAAAAAATAAATCATATTATTAAAAGAGGAGATTAAAACTATGAGTAAATTTGTATGTGCAGTATGTGGTTATGTATTTGAAGGTGAAGCAGCTCCAGCTGAATGTCCAATCTGTAAAGCAGGAAGCGATAAGTTCGCAGAACAGTCTGGCGAAATGACATGGGCAGCTGAACACGTAATCGGTGCAGCTCAGGGCGCTAGCGAAGACATCATGAAAGATTTAAGAGATAACTTCACAGGTGAATGTACAGAAGTTGGTATGTACCTTGCAATGGCTAGAGTAGCTCACAGAGAAGGTTACCCAGAAATCGGTTTATACTATGAAAAAGCTGCTTACGAAGAAGCAGAACACGCTGCAAAATTCGCTGAATTACTTGGTGAAGTTGTAACAACAAGCACAAAGAAGAACCTTGAATTAAGAGTAGCTGCTGAAAACGGTGCTACAGCTGGTAAGTTTGATCTTGCAAAACGTGCAAAAGAAGCAAACCACGATGCAATTCATGATACAGTTCATGAAATGGCTAAAGACGAAGCTAGACACGGTAAAGCTTTCCAGGGCTTACTTGAAAGATACTTCGGTAAATAATTCAAAGAGCAGCTTATATGCTGCCTAATAACTTAGCTTTCCCCTAAAATTTGGTGCCCCCCTAGCACCAAATCCCTTAATCTATATATTGTTCTAATAAAGCCCCGGTTGCCCTTCCCCTTATAGGCAACCGGGGCTTTTATACATTCTACTTTACTTTAAATGTTTTCGGTGCGATTCGATAAACTGAGATAAGCGCTGCTCCGATATAAAAAATCGTTAAGAAAAGAATCACAAATAATGCTGCTCTGGGTGGTCCCTCAATCTGAAGGGTAAGATAAGATATAAAGTAAGTAACACTATTTACAATATTAAACAACGGATTCTTAATATCTAGCTCTGTGGTATATGGCTGCAGAATATAATAAAGGAACAGATTATGAACACTAAACAATATGGATAATACTAAAATCAGGATTCCAACCGGGATGACTTCCCACAAGGACATGCCACTAATCCGTGCAGTCACGATAATCATGGCTGCTAGTAACGATGCCGGAATCAGGTTAGCCACCATAATATTCTGAAGTCTTTCTGTAAAGGTAGAAAGCACAGCCTTCTTCTCTTTATAAAATCCATATCTTAATAGGCTGATATCACAGTTATAGAACAATGCCTTCGTCGCCTTTGGTGCGGTTGAAAGAACATACATAATAAATACAAAGCTTAGATAATAACGTCTTAATAGCATCGTATAGCGTTCCTGTATCGCGGGAAACCACAACAAGGCAACAATCATTCCTATCCCAATCACCAGAATTCCTATGGTCTCAATCTTAACAGGTCTTTCTAACTGCTTTCGATGTCTTCTAAAAAACAAAGCATTCAGATATTCATATCCCTTCTTATCCTCATACAGTCTCCCATTTAGTTCTTCTTTTGTATAGCTTTTCTCGTCAATCTTTACTCCTTGGAATGCCGCTTCTGCCTTTGTCTTCTCCACGGAAACCGAAAGCTTCTCTAACAAATTACTATCAAGTGCTGCTTCTTTATAAAGCGGATAACGCCACATAACTATACTAGATAAGATTCCGATAAGCCCCAGTCCCCCAGCAACTGCAATCATAATTGGCATCGTAAGCGGCAGTGGTCTGTTCTGCCATACCGGAAGATACCCAGCCACACCTAATATCACTCCGATCACTAGCATCATAACCGTCTTCTGATGCAGGAACTTAGACGTCTTTTGGTACCATACTAAATCAAGCATTTCAAAGAAGAGCTTAAACAATGCCTTCATTAAAACTAGAAACAGCATCGCTTTTTTGGAGATTCCAAGGATGCCTGCGAAAATAGAAAATGTGATTGCTTCCAGTATGACTTCTAAAATCTGCCCGGTTATATACTCTGAAAAGATGAAGGACTTCGCATCAAGTCTGAATACCTTAATGCAGATAAACCGAGTCCGATTCGCTTCTAATAATTTCATATTTATAACCGGCCCAGCAAATAAATACAAGAACAGATACAAATGCAAAAAATACGGAAACAGCTGATTTATCACAACCGCATCTGCCCGCATCATAAGCGGCATTCCAATCAGGAAAAAGGCAGTAACTCCTACCCCTACTATCTTCTTTACAATCTGATAAATCATGCCGAGCGCAATTAGAAGGCTTCCAAACTTCGGATGCTCGTATCCAGTATTACGAAATATATGTTTTATAATCGGCACACGTTTTAAGAAATACACCAAAGAGTTAAGATTCATCTCGGCCTTCAAACGATACGAAAACTTAAGCGTTTTTAACATGGATATCCTCCTCACTTAAGATTTTCACAAGCTTTTCTTCAAAATGACTATCGTGTAACATCTCATGATCAAGTAACTCCAATTCCCCATCGCTTAACGCTACAATCTCATCACATAAATCAGTTGCCAGCTGTAAGATATGAGTGGAAAAGATGATAATATGATCCTTCTTAATGTCTTTTAATAAATGCTTCATCTCAAGTGCCACTACCACATCTAAAGAAGTTAGCGGCTCATCAAGTAAGATAACCGGAGGCTTTGCAATTAAAAACATCAACATCTGAATCTTATTCTTCATGCCATGAGAATACCCTTTAATCAGGCTGTGACGGTCTTCCTCATTCATTTTAATCAGTTCAAAATACTCATCAATTGTCCGACCTGCCTGGATTCGTTTCTGGTTCACATCCATGTAAAACTTGATAAATTCATAACCGGTTAAAAATTCCGGAAGAATGGCAGTGGAAAACACATAGCCCACTTCATTTGCCGTAAGCCTTCTTTTCCTTCCAGCTTCCACTAACGTAGCCTCTCCCCCGTCTGCCTTTAGTTCTCCTGCCAGACAGTTAAATAATGTGGTCTTACCGGCTCCATTTCGCCCCAGAAGGCCATAGATTTTTCCTTTTTCAAAGCTAAAATTCGCATCCTTTAATACGGCCTTCTGATCAAAGGACTTTTTTAAATGTGATAACTGTAATTGCATCTCTGACATCTCCCTCACTCCTCACTCTAATCTAAAAAAGCAGCCTTACTTCTAGCTCATTTTTATCCTTACAATGCTTCGTCCTAGGCTGTGCCTGCTATTTTTCCCACTTTTCTTCCATCATAGAATAAGCTCATTTTATAGTCAAGATATGCTTCCTTAGACTTTCCTTAAAATCAGATTACAAGTGACTGCTTTCGTGGTATAATACAACAAGTTCTAAAAATTCGTCCTATATTTTATAAAAGGGTGAGAAAATACATATAACTAAGAGGTAGCATATGGCAAAAGATATGACCAATGGCAACATAAAAAAACATCTGATTCAGTTTGCAGTTCCGATGATTTTAGGAAATCTGTTTCAGCTGACTTACAATGCGGTAGACTCAATTATTGTCGGGAAATTTGCCGGCAAGAACTCCTTAGCCGCAGTCGGATGTGCCAATCCAATCATGAACATCATTATTTTCTTTATCATCGGCATCTGTATGGGAGCATCGGTATTAATGAGCGAGTTTTATGGTTCCGGCAATCATGAAAAACTCAAAAAAGAAGTCTCAACCACGATGTTAGTCGGATGCGGCTTTACGATCTTTGTTTCTATTCTCTGTTTTCTGCTTGCAAAACCGATTCTTTCTTTGATTCATACACCGGCAGAAATCTTAAAAGAGGCAGCAACCTATTTATCCATTATCTGTGCAGGACTTATCTTCACATTCTTTTATAATGTGTATGCCTGCTCGCTTCGAAGCATCGGCGACTCGAAGACACCGATTTACTTTTTAATCATTTCCTCCATTCTAAATGCTTCCCTAGACCTAGTCTTTATCGCAGTATTTAAGCTTGGTGTGGTTGGTGCAGCACTTGCAACTGTAATTGCTGAAGCCACTGCTTCCATTCTGTGTATTTTCTATGTCTATAAAAAAGTGCCGATTTTACAGCTAAAGCGCCATGAATTCGTAGTAGAGCGCTCTCTTGTAAAATCAACCATCAACTACAGCTGGGCAACTGCCATGCAGCAGACGGTACTATATATCGGAAAGGTTCTCGTACAAGGTGCGGTAAACCCGCTTGGTGTTGACAGCATCGCCACCTTTAATGCCGTTAACCGTATTGATGACTTTGCCTTCACCCCACAGCAGAGCATCTCTCATGGTCTTACCACCTTTGTGGCCCAAAACCGTGGAGCAATGGAGAAATCATCCGATTCCGATAACCATACGTACTACAAAGACCGTATGACAAAAGGATTCCGCACGGGGCTTACCTTAGAAGCCTCCTATTTCGTAATCCTCTGTATCGTGGTGTTCACCCTGTCACGTCCAATGATGAATCTATTCGTACCGAAAGGTTCCACTTCCGTTGTTGACTTAGGTGTCACCTACCTGCATTTTATGGCTGTATTCTATATCCTTCCTGCTATGACAAATGGTGTGCAGGGCTACTTTAGAGGTATGGGCCAGATGAAAACAACGCTTATCGCCACAACCGTTCAGATGATCGTGCGCGTGCTCTTTTCCTACATCCTTGCCCCACGTTTCGGTATCACCGGCATCGCCTTTGCATGCTTAGCCGGATGGACGGCCATGCTGATTTTTGAAATACCGGAATACTTCCGCTACAAAGCAAGCCTCAAATAAAAATAGCAATCGCGAATGCATTCTATCTCTATTTAAACTGATTGTACGCATTAACGCCATCGTCCAAATCAATACTATTGTACGTATGATACAAACAACTAAACATCATATTCTTTGGAGGTTTTATGAACAATTTTCATTACGATATCCTGCTCTTTGACGCAGATGACACAATCCTAGACTTTAAAGCAGCGGAATATGACGGAATCCGCTCTCTTTTTTCCAATCATGGCGTCCCTACTGACGATGCTACCATTGCCCTTTACGAAGAAATCAACCATTCCCTTTGGAAATCATTCGAATTAGGGCAGATCAAGCGAGATGAGATTCTCTATAAACGCTTTGAGCTTCTAGGTGAATCCCTTCATCTCTCCTTAAATGCCCGCAAGATGGACACTGACTATCAGCTAGAGCTAAGCAAAGGCCACAAAACCATATCTGGTGCCAAAGAACTTCTAGAGCGCTTACAAAAGACCCACGACCTCTATATTGTCACCAATGGTGTCGCAAGCACGCAACACTCCCGCCTCACCGCTTCCGGCCTTCTTCCTTACTTTAAGGACATCTTTGTCTCTGAAGCAATCGGCTATCAGAAGCCACGGATCGAATTCTTCGACCACGTCTTCTCTCACATTGGACCATTCCGTAAAGATAAAGTCCTACTTATCGGAGACACCCTTTCCTCCGACATCCTAGGCGGCCAAAACGCTGGAATCGACACCTGTTGGTACAACCCACACCACAAAGAATCTGTCCCATCCATCACTTGCACCTATGAAATCCATTCCCTCCCTGACCTACTCCCCCTAGTCTAATAAAAGGGGCTATCAAACTAAGAAAGGGCGAGGCGGCAAGTGTCGGTGGTGCCTAATGAAATCTGTATTCTGGAATATCCCGTTCATGACAAATAAAATGCGAGGGATTCTTTTACTATCAGACAGGCGTATTACCTGTCTGATAGTAAAAGAATCCCTCGCGTTTTGTCCGCTCATAAACGGGACATTCGAAACACAGATTCCATTAGGCGCCGCCGGCACTTGCCACCTCGCCCTCTTTTTTCATTTCGTCCGTCTGTCCCAAACTAAATTACTGCTTCTTATTAGCAGGTTCGATATTAACGGTCTTTCCTTTGATCTTAGCATCCTTCATAACCTGGATTACTTCAGAAGCGTATTCTCTTGGAACTTCAACGAATGTATACTTATCGAACATATCGATGCTTCCGATTAACTTACCTGGCATTCCAGTTTCACCAGCGATTGCACCAAGGATATCGCCTGGGCGGATGTTCTGTTTCTTACCAAGGTTGATAAATAAACGTACCATACCTTTTTCTGCACCTGTATCGCCGAAATCTTCAGTCACTTCTTCCTTAAGTGTTTCACCGCTTAAATCAGAACCGATTGCCTGCATTAAGAAAGCAGCTGCAATATCAAGTGCTGTGTAATCTACTTCATTTACCTTTGTTTCGATTAAGTCGATCATCTTTGTTAAATCTTCTGATTCAATGATATTTGCTACTTTATCGAAAATCTTTTCAGCTTTTACTGCTGTTACATCATTGATGGATGGAATTGGCTGAAGCTTGATCTTTGTCTTGCAGTAACGCTGAATATCTCTTAATTTATATACTTCCTTGCCTACTACTAAGTTGAATGCTCTACCAGTTCTTCCGGCACGGCCTGTACGTCCGATACGGTGTACATAATATTCTTCATCCTGTGGAATATCGTAGTTGTAAACAGCCTCTACGTCATCAACGTCGATACCTCTTGCAGCAACGTCTGTTGCAACTAAGATATCAGTCTTTCCGTTACGGAAGGAGTTCATAACACGGTCACGCTGCTGCTGCTTTAAATCACCATGAAGACCTTCTGCAAAGTATCCTCTGGACTGTAATGCAGAAACTAATTCATCTACCTGACGTTTTGTATTACAGAATACTAAACATAACTTTGGTGCGTACATATCTAAAAGTCTTGTAAGAACTTCAAGCTTGTTCTTAGGTCTTACTTCATAGTAGTACTGTTCAATCTTAGGAACTGTTAATTCCTTTCTGATTACCTTAACTTCCTGAGCATCTTTCTGATAAGTTCTTGCGATCTCTCTGATTGGCTGTGGCATAGTAGCAGAGAATAATAAAGTCTGTCTTTCTTCTGGAATTTCCTTTAATACAGTTTCAATATCTTCTCTGAAGCCCATGTTTAACATTTCATCCGCTTCATCTAATGCGATCATCTTAACCTGATCAAATTTCACAGTCTTTCTTCTCATATGGTCCATAACACGACCAGGTGTACCAATTACAACCTGAACGCCAGACTTTAATGCACGGATCTGTCTTGCAATATCCTGTCCGCCGTAGATTGGAAGAACCTTAACGCCGTGAAGGTATTTTGCAAATTTGTGCATTTCATCAGATACCTGAATTGCAAGCTCTCTGGTTGGACAAAGAACGATTGCCTGAAGTGCCTTCACTTTTGGATCAATGCTGTTTAACATTGGAATACCAAATGCTGCTGTCTTTCCTGTACCTGTCTGAGCCTGACCGATGATATCCTTACCGGATAATACGATTGGAATCGCACCTGCCTGAATTGGGGTCATTTCTTCAAAGCCCATATCAGCGACTGCTTTAATGATTGGAGCCTGAAGCTCCATTTCGTCGAATCTTACTGTCATATATATTTCCTTTCTTGCCTCGTGGGTGTTTTCATAAAAGCATCCAACAAAAAGGAAAATTGCACACGGCAGCCTTGACTACCGCGAAAAATAGCCCGAAAAAAAGCTCTCCCCTTACGGGTTAAGAGCTTCTGTTTTTGTTTAAATGCTCTATTTCAAAATACTTCTATCGTCACGTAGTATAACATAGGAAGGAACTACCGTCAAGGTATTTCCTTGGCAGCAAACTTGTGTAACAACACTAGTGAAAGGAACAAAAGCCGCAGAAATCGGGACTTTTTCCTCTTCCTGCGCCCCTGTTTTTTCCACCCTGACACTATTTTCTAAATCGATCCTCTAAAATAGCTTCTTTCTCACATTGAATCCGTGTCACCATCGGTTTCCTGCCTAAAAGCGTCATGCTTCTTTCATCCGGCTGGGAAATGCCTGTATACACTTCATATTCCCCTTTATGAAGTACAAGTCTTCCTTCGTCATCATATAATCCAAATGCACGATCAGGAAGCGTAATCATAACTTCTTTTGCCGTATTTTTCGGAACCCATATTTTCTTTAGGCCTTTTAACTGATAATTCGGTGCACCTTCTACTCCTTTTGCCTTTACATAAACCTGAACAGTCTGTGCCCCATCATAATCTCCTGCATTCTCTAATACGGCTTTTACCGTAAGCACATCACCGGCTTCCATCGTCTTTCCTGAAACCCTTACATCCTTTACGAAAAACTCGGAATATGTCAATCCATATCCAAATGGGTATAATGCCTCCTTCTTCATATAACGATATGTCCTGTCCTTCATGGAATAATCCGTGAAATCAGGAAGCTCTTCTGTGGTCCGGTAAAAAGTCACTGGCAGCTTTCCTTCCGGTGAATACTCACCAAACAGCATGGATGCCACTGCCCTTCCACCCTGTGCTCCTGGATACCATGCTTCTACAATAGCAGGAAGATGCTCATCCTCCCACGATATCGCTAAGGCGCTTCCTGACAGCAATACTAGAATGACCGGCTTGCCGCTTTCATAAAGTGTCTTAAGTACCTGTTCTTGGATTCCCGGAAGATTTAAATCCGGTTTATCACCGCTTGCGAATTCATTTCCCTGATCGCCTTCTTCTCCTTCGAGTCCTGCATCCAAACCAAAGCATGCAATGATGACATCCGATGCCTCTGCTATCGCTTTGCACTCCGCTATTCGATCATTTGGCGTGCCAAGGGCAGATACCCTATCCTTATAAAGATGACATCCTTCCGAATAATAGACGCGGATATCCTCTCCTGCCTGCTCCTTGATTCCCTCTAAAACCGTGATGTATTCCGATGCTGTTCCTTCATAATTTCCAATCAGTGCCTTCCTGCTGTTTGCATTCGGACCAATCACACCAATCGTATGGATGGACTCTTTCTTAAGTGGCAGAATGCCACCTTCATTCTTAAGAAGGACAATCGATTTCTTTGCTGCCTTTAAGTTCAGCTTCTTCTGTGCATCCCCATCTACCTGATCATACGTAATTGCCGAATACGGAACCTTCTCTTTATCATCAAACATGCCAAGCTTCATTCGTGTGGTAAACAGCCGCTCTACTGCTTTTGTAAGGGTCTCTTCACTTACAAGTCCATCCCTTACTGCTACTAGCAGATTCCCGAATATATTACCGCAGTTTAAGTCACATCCGCTGTTCATCGCAAGTGCTACTGACTCAACCGGAGTCTTCGTCACCATATGATGCTCATGAAAATCCCTAATTGCCCAACAGTCGCTTGTCACATGCCCTTTAAATCCCCATTGGCCTCTAAGGATATCCGTAAGCAATGTCTTACTGCCACAGCATGGTTCCCCGTTTGTTCGGTTATAAGCCCCCATCACAGCCTCTACATGACCTTCCGTCACACACGCCTTAAAAGCCGGAAGATACGTCTCATATAAGTCCTTCTCACTGACAATTGCATTAAAGCTGTGCCGTAAGTCCTCCGGTCCGGAATGCACCGCAAAATGTTTGGCACAGGCCGCTACCTTTAGATACATCTTATCATGCCCCTGCATGCCTGCTATAAAGCGCACCCCAAGCCTTCCCGTAAGATACGGATCTTCCCCAAACGTCTCATGTCCTCTTCCCCATCTTGGATCTCGAAATATGTTCACATTCGGTGCCCAGAAGGTAAGCCCTTTATAAATATCGAAATCTCCAAACTGCTGCTGCATATTAAACTTCGCGCGTCCTTCCGTGGAAATGGTATCGCCCACCTCTTCGATGAAATCCTCATCAAAGGTAGCGGCTAACCCAATTGCCTGCGGGAATACTGTCGCAACACCAGCACGTGCTACCCCGTGAATCGCCTCATTCCACCAGTTATATGCCGGAATACCTAAGCGCTCAATCTTTGCTGCACTATGAAGCGTCTGAAAGACCTTCTCTTCTAATGTCATCTTAGACACCAGTTCCTTTGCTCTTTCCTCAAATGTAAGTGTCTCTTTCTGATCCGTCCATTCCATGCTTATTCCTCCCACTCTTCCTGAAACCAGCTGCTTTTTCTTTATCTATAGCTTATAATGTTTTAACCTTATATGCCTACCAAATCTTGTCATGATTTATTCACTTATTGCGAAATATGGGCTCCCTATTTTTTCGTAATTTTACATTATATCTCCCATCTTTATTTACAAATTTTGGGCAATGTTTTAAAATATTCACATAACATTCCTTTATTCACAAATCTCTACTTTTTTCTTACTCGCTTTTTTACATGATATGCAATATCTTTTTTCTCTTATTAGCTGTTAACCCAAAAGAAATCAACTATAAAACGCAAGAATTAGGAGATGATTCACATGCCGATTCAATTAAACGGAGTATTCGAAAAAGTTGGCTATTCCAACAGCACGTCTCTTCTGCTTCATATCAATAATGAGTGCGAGAATTATCCCATTCACTGGCACACTGCCACAGAAATCATTATGCCTCTTGAGAATACCTACTCGGTAACCCTTAATAAAGTAAACTATTCCTTAAACGAAGGTGATATTCTTATTATCCCGCCGGGAGAACTGCATGAACTATATGCACCTAAAAGCGGGACACGCATCATCTTTTTATTTGATTCTTCCATACTCCGCGACTTAAGTTCCTCCCAAGGAATCCTTACGATCCTAAACCAGGCTCATCTGATTACCAAAGACACCTGTCCCGAAATCTATGAACAAGAGCAGAACCTGATGTCAGAGATTAAGGACGAGTACCTAAATAGCGCTCCCCTCTGGGAAACAAGCATATATGCAAAGATTCTTGAGATGTTTGTGTTAATCGGGCGCAACCACATTGATTCCGGCACATTGTTTCCAGATGTACGGGCAGTCAAACAGAAAGAATACATTGAGAAATTCAATAAGATCATTGACTACATTGATTGCAACTACACAGAAGACATTACATTAGATAAAATCGCAGCTATGGCCGGTTTCAGCAAATTTCATTTTTCCCGTCTGTTTAAGCAGTTTGCCGATACTTCCTTTTATGACTATCTGAATCTGCGCCGCATCAAATCCGCAGAAACGCTTCTTCTAGATCCGAACCTTGCCATTACCGAAGTCGCGCTTCAGTCTGGATTTTCCAGTATTTCAACCTTCAACCGGGTTTTTAAGAGCTTGAAGAAATGCACACCAACCGAATTCAAAGATATGTACCGATTAAAAAATCGTTCTTAGTCCCCCTTAACAGAGATGATTGCAGTTATAAAAACAGGCAGCATCCAAAGTGATCTTACTTTGGATGCTGCCTGTTTTTATCTATTCTATTTTTTATCTATTCTATTTTTTATCTATTCTGTTTTATTTAGACTGTTCTAAATTCTCCACATAAGCGGTAAGATGATTGTCCTCCACATCAATAACAATCGTATCGGTGGACTCTACCTTATCAGCTACAATCAGTCTTGCACTTAATGTTTCAACTGTCTTTTGAAGATATCTCTTTAACGGACGTGCACCATATACTGGGTCATATGCCTGCTCGATTACGAACTGTTTTGCAGCGTCAGTCAGGCGGATGGTAATCTCTTTATCTGACAACCGTTTATTTAAGTCTACTAATAACAAATCTACAATGCGTCCTACATGCTCTTTGCTCAATGGCTTGAACATAATGATCTCATCAAGACGGTTTAAAAATTCCGGACGGAAGTGAGCTCTTAAATCATTCATAACAAGATCGCTTGCTTCCTTCGCAATCTCACCATTCTCTTCAATGCCATCTAACAGATAGGAAGAGCCAATGTTGGATGTCATGATTAAGATGGTATTCTTAAAGTCTACCGTACGGCCCTGAGAATCTGTGATACGACCATCATCTAATACCTGAAGCAGTACATTGAATACATCCGGATGCGCTTTCTCAATCTCATCGAACAGAACAACGGAATACGGTTTTCTTCTGACTGCTTCTGTCAGCTGTCCGCCTTCTTCATATCCTACATATCCTGGAGGTGCCCCAATTAAACGAGATACGGAGTATTTCTCCATATACTCGGACATATCGATACGTACCATATTCTGCTCATTATCAAATAAAGCAGCAGCAAGCGCTTTCGCAAGTTCTGTCTTACCAACGCCGGTTGGACCTAGGAATAAGAAAGAACCGATTGGTTTTGTTGGATCCTTAATGCCAGCTTTGGAACGAAGAATGGCATCTGCTACTTTCGATACCCCATCTTCCTGACCAACCACTCGTTTATGAAGTTCCTCATCTAAATGAAGCGTCTTATTTCGTTCACTTTCTGTTAATTTGGCAATTGGGATACCTGTCCATCTAGACACGATTCTTGCAATCTCTTCTTCACTTACATTCTCATGAACTAAGGTATGCTCATCCTTCTTTACCTTCTCTTCCTCTAAATCAAGCTGTTTCTTAATATCCGGAAGACGTCCGTACTTTAATTCTGCTGCACGGTTCAGATCATAATTCCGTTCTGCCATAGCGATATCATTATTAATCTGCTCAAGCTCTTCTCTTAACTTCTGAACCTTTTCTACCGCTGCCTTCTCATTATCCCATTTTGCCTTGGATTCAGCAAACTCACTTCTTAATTCGGCTAACTCTTTTTGAAGAGTCTCTAAACGCTCTTTGCTTAAACGGTCATCCTCTTTCTTGAGAGCTGCTTCCTCAATCTCCATCTGCATAATACGGCGCTTTACATCATCTAATTCTGTCGGCATGGAATCTAATTCTGTCTTAATAAGTGCACATGCCTCATCCACTAAGTCGATTGCCTTATCCGGAAGGAAACGGTCGGTGATATAACGGTTGCTTAACACTGCTGCTGACACAAGAGCAGAGTCTGCAATCTTAACACCGTGGAATACTTCATAACGTTCCTTTAAGCCTCTTAAAATAGAAACGGTATCCTCTACCGTTGGTTCATCTACCATAACCGGCTGGAAACGACGCTCTAGGGCTGCATCCTTTTCAATATACTGACGATATTCATTCAGTGTTGTAGCACCGATGCAGTGCAGCTCGCCACGGGCAAGCATTGGTTTTAACATATTTCCTGCATCCATCGCACCTTCTGTCTTGCCTGCGCCTACAATCGTATGAAGCTCATCAATAAACAGAATGATTTTTCCTTCGCTCTTTTTGACTTCATCTAAAACTGCTTTTAAACGTTCCTCAAACTCACCACGGTATTTAGCACCAGCTACTAAGGCCCCCATATCAAGGGCAAACAGTTTCTTGTCTTTTAATCCTTCCGGCACATCGCCTCTTACAATACGCTGTGCAAGTCCTTCCACCACTGCGGTTTTACCAACACCTGGTTCCCCGATTAGAACCGGATTGTTCTTTGTCTTTCTGGAAAGAATACGGATTACGTTTCGGATTTCCGAATCTCTGCCGATAACCGGATCTAATTTCTGATTCTTAGCACGGTCTACTAAATCCACACCATACTTTTCTAAGGTATCATACGTCGCTTCCGGATTATCACTCATCACCTTCTGATTTCCTCGAACGGTTGCTAATACTTCTAAGAAACGATCTCTTGTAATTCTAAATTCCTTAAACAGATTTGCAACTTCCTTATTCGGATATTTTAACATGCTTAAGAACAAATGCTCTACGGAAACATATTCATCCCCCATAGCAGATGCTTCGTTCTCTGCATAAATCAGTACCTTATTAAGCTCATTACTGATGTATACCTCTCCCCCGGATACCTTTGGTCTCTTCTTAAGCAAGCCTTCCACAGCAGCCATGAATACATCCAGATTAATGTCCATCTTCGTAAAGAGTTTCGGTATCAGGCCTTCCTTATCTTTTAACAGACAATATAAGAAATGTTCTTGATCAATCTGCTGATGTCCGTAATCATATGCAAGCTTTTCACAGTCTTGTACAGCCTGCATGGATTTCTGCGTAAACTTGTTGATATTCATAATGCTCCCTCGCTTTCCTTGCTAGCAGAGTAAAGAATGCCCTCCCTGCCTGTGCTTATGGTAAAACATCCTGACACGGCCTGCCTCCCGGCTAACCATCCGTTCTGCCTGATTTGCCTTGTCATCAGATGTAATTTGTGTTTTGTTCTATAACTAATATAACAGATATGATTTGAAATTACAATACTATTTTTTACTTTTTTTTAGAGAACTTCCCCTTACTTCTTATCAGTGCACTATTTTTCGGGTTTTATGCAGGATATATTCCTAATCATAAAAAAATTCTCTAAACATAAAACGGCTTCCCGAATAAAAAAGCAGATGCACGCTTTACTTAACAGACCGTTTTTAGTCTGATTGGTAAAGCATACACCCGCTTTTTCTATCACTCTGATTAGTTTTCCATAATAAACTCTGCCATATCGGCAATTACATTTTCAGATACATGGTTCATCACATCGTATTCTGTTGTATCCGTTAAGCCCTGTGACTCCATAAACAGATGATTCAGATTCGAATACAATTTAAACTTCACATTATCCCGTTCTGATAACAGATCCTGCCACTGCATGAAATCCACATCCGCATATACCTGGAAATCAGCGCTTCCTTGTAAAAACAGCATTGGAATGGACAGATTCTTCACCAGCTCTTTGGTATCAATTTCATTCAGACTATTCCAGTAATATCCGGTTGCTCCTAAAATAGCGGTATTCATTGTCGTTTCGTCCAGATTCTCAATGGTTGCGATCATCTCTTCTAACTCTGCTTTTACGCTTTCCTTATACTCGTCTGTCACATTATCCATATTCTCCAACAACTTCATATTCTGATCATAAATGATTTCCTGTAACTTTCTTGGAGATCCTGCAAGAGAAATGAATCCGCACACTTCCGGATGATCGGTCGCGATCTTTGGACAAAGCATGCCCCCTAAGCTGTGCCCTGCAACAAAAAGCTTATCAGAATTTACAAGTGTGTTGGTCTTTGCAAATTCAATCGCATATCCTACATCATCCAACACTTCATCATAAATCGTAATCTCATCCCCTGCTAACTCCGGATACTGATAATATCTCTTATTATAGCGGATGCTAGCGATACCACGTTCTGCGAGACCGTATGCAATATCCCGAAGCGGCTTGTTGCTTGTAGCACCAATTGTCTCATCCATATCGCTCTGACCGGATCCCTGTACTAAGATGACAACCGGAGGATTCTCCACTCCCACTGGAAGAGTCAGCTTTCCGTCTAGCGGTATAGAAGCTTCTCCAATCTGAATGTCAATCTCCTTAACCGCACTATTCTCTACTTCCTTATTTAAGGTATAGTAGTTTAAGTTAATCTTTCGAATCTGAAGATCCGTATTATAAGACACGCTTAAGATAAGACCGTTATTCTTATATTCCGATACTACGTATACATTCGCATAATCCTCTTTGATATCTGCCTCACCGGAATAAATCCCGATATAATCCCCAAGCGGCTCCACTACAGATTCATAAGTAGACTTTAGTGTGCTCTCCGGTACCTGTGCTTTGACTGCAATGGTGAAATTCGAGAACACATTGCTAAACTCCCCTTCTGCCATCTCTTTTGCATACTGCTTTGTCTGCTCTAATAATGCATCTGCATCAAAGACAGAAACCTCCTCCTCCGCTCCCGCAGTTGGCTCTGCCGTCGGTTCTATCGATGGTTCTATTGTCGGTTCTAATGTCGGGGTTGCTGCCTCTGTCACTGCCACCTCTTCCGAAACCGTCTCTTTCTTTACTTCTTTCTTGCATCCTGACAATGCTGCAGCCATAATTCCAAGTGTTCCAAGAAGAATATATAACTTTCCTTTCATAACAGGCTCCTTTCTACACACATAATCCCATCGGTATAATCTAAGTCTTGGTAAAAACGGTAAACTTATACTATTCCCATGGGATTTTACGTGTATCTTGCTATTCGATTGTATTAAATATCTGAGCGATTGGCGAATCAGAACTTAAGATTAGTGTCTTGTTCTGACCGGTTAAGGAAGCCTTCGCTGCATCTAAAGAACGTACAAATGTGTAGAAATCGCTTCTGCTCTGATCCTTATACGCTTCAGAAAGGATTCTCATATACTCTGCTTCCCCTTCCGCAATCAGCTTTTCAGCCTTTGCTTCTGCCTCAGAAATACTAATCGCAATCTCATTGTCCGTTGTTGTCTGGATCTTTGTTGCTTCTGATTCACCTTCTGCCGTATAGGAAGCAGCAATATTATTACGTTCTGAAATCATACGCTCATAAACAGCTGCCTTATTATCACTTGGAAGGTCTAAATGCTTGGTCTCTACACAGATTAATTCAATTCCGTACTGATCCATGCTTTCTCCGATATTATCCATAATTGCCTGGCTTAACGCGCCATCACGTCCTGTAATGACTTCTGCCTGAGACATGGAGCTGATTACATTCTTCATGGAGTTATATACGGTTGTATTAATTCTGCTTTCGGCATTGGAAACCTGGGAATTCAGTGTTTTAACAAACTTAACTGGATCCGAGATTCTCCATAGTACATAACTGTCCGCTACCATCGTCTTCTTATCCATTGTAATGACATCGGAAGCAGCCAAATCATAAATAAGCGTCTGTTTTGGAATGGAAGATGTTGTCTCAATAAATGGCATCTTAAAGGAAATTCCCGCCTCGGTAATTACCCTGTCTACTCTTCCGAATTCTTTAATCAATGTATATTCATTCTGTTCCGTTACTACAACTGACGTGGAGAAAATCCCGATTGCAAGCACAATCACTGCCGCGATTAAGATCTTTAACCCTGTTCGTTTTGGACGGATATGTTCGATATCACCCATTATTACTCAGCCTCCTTCGTAAATGAATCAATCGGCAGGATTTTCTCAACGCCGCCCTCTGAACCATCGATAATCACTTTTAAATCCGGAAGAACGTCTTCCATTGTCTCATAAAACATACGCTGTTTTGTAATTAAAGGATTCTTGATGTATTCTTCATACATAGCATTAAATCTAGCCACCTGGCCTTCTGCCTCGTAAATTCTTGCTGCTTTCTGAGCTTCTGCTTCTTTGATGATTCGATCTACTTTTGCTTCTGCCTGTGGAAGCTGTTCATTACGATATTTGTTTGCATTGTTGATTGCAGTTTCTTTTCCCTGCTTTGCAGTTTCTACTGCCTTGAATGCTTCCATTACTTCCTCTGTCGGAGGCTCTGCATCCTGAATGGTAATGTTCACAAGCTGGATGCCTAAATCCTGTTCCTCTAACTTCTGTGTGATCTTTTCACGAATTGCTGCCTGAATCTCATTCTTTCCAGTTGTAATAACGGAATCCACATCATAGCTTCCTACCTGAGAACGAATACAACTCTGTGCTAGATTCTTTAAAATCTCAACCGGCTGACTGGATGCATATACGGCCTTGATTGGATCAATCACCTTATATTCTATAAAAAAGTCCACGTTTACAAAATTATAATCCGATGTAATCATTAAGGATTCATCACCAACGGATTCTCCTGTGTTCTGATCATATCCAATTGCGATACCTTTGATCGTCGTATCCACTAACTGCACCTTCTGGATAAATGGTATCTTAAAATGAAGCCCCGGCTCGCTTTCTGAACTTGGCTTTCCAAGTGTCGTAATAACTGCCTGCTCCTGTTCGTCGATTGTATACATCGACTGGCTGACTAAAATCAATAAAACTACAACCACACATATGATTTTAATCACGCGGGAAGTCTTGATTGAAATTTCTTTATTCATTTGTCCCCCACCCATTCCTTTCTATATTCGCCAGATTTCAAAATTGTTCTGGCCATGCTTACTCCTTTATCTTACCTATTAAACTTAAGAATTTCTATATATCTCTTATTAAAGTTTTATTAAAAACAGGTAAAAAAAGCAAGTTTTTAGCGAATGTACGCTAATAATAAGTGGAGTGTAGCTTCTAAAGCCGTTCTGTGAGTACGTTCCATTCCATGAGAAGCATGGATCCCCTGTCCGATTAAAGCCGTCTTAATATTATTTCCGCCTCTCATCGCTGCAGAAGCATCCGATCCATAATGTGGGAATACATCCACTACATATGGAATGTTCTCTTCTTTTGCCAGGTTGATTAACTTCGTTGTCGTATCATAATCGTATGGTCCGGAAGAATCTAAGGCACAGATGGATACGGAATGTTCATTGCCATTTAAGTCATCGCCGATGCATCCCATATCTACTGCAATGAATTCGGTAATATCTGCTGGAAGATAAGTCGCACCTAATCCGATCTCCTCTAAATTGCTGATTAAGATCTTAATACCGCGGGATGGTGTCATCCCCTGTTCCTTGATTTCCTTTAACAGGCCAAGTAACACTGCCACGCTTGCCTTGTCATCTAAATGTCTGGATTTGATAAAACCGCTCTTTGTATAAACAAAACGTGCATCAAAACTTATGTAATCCCCCGTCTGAATGCCTAATGCTAACACTTCCTCTTTACTGGATACTTCTTCATCAATACGGATCTGCATGTTCTTTTCTTTTCTCTCACAAGTTCTGGCATCATCCTGTACATGAACAGAAGGACTCTTGCAGAGGATCGTTCCGGTATAAACCTGTCCGTCCCTTGTATGAATCTTGCAGTATTCTCCTTCGATGCTGTTCATCGTAAAACCGCCTACACTTGTAAAGTTAAGTGTTCCGTCACTGGAAATGGAACGTACCATGGCGCCAAGCGTATCCACATGAGCCGATAAGCCAAGAGTCTCTTCTCCATTCCCTGGTACATGGATGATCAGACCGCCTTTTTTAATATACTCCGTCTGATATCCGAGTGATTCGGCTTCCTTTCTTACATATTCCATCACGTCTTTCGTAAACCCTGATGGGCTTGGGATATTTACGATGTGTTCTAATTGCTCAATAATATAATCTGCTGTCTTCATTGCTTAAGTCCTCCTGACCTTTTAATAAAATGATGTATAATCCTTTAATCGTTTCTGCAATAGACTGTAAATGTCTTCAATTGTCATGTCTTTTGCCGTATCCACGCGGATGGATGCTGGCGGAAAACTCATCTTGATATTGGCATTGGCTGCTCTCTGCTTGTTTCTTGGCAATTTCTTAATGAACTCTTCGTTGTTCTTTGGAAGGATTCCTATTACTTTCTGCCCGTATATATTCACAATCTGAAATTTCTCAATCTCGTCATAAGGAATAAAACCAATGGAACTGGCAGAAGAGGTTTCCACAATACCATCTCCTTTAATTACAAGAAGAGGTTTCTTTCTCATTGCGCGGATCAGCGATGTGACGAAAGCCACACAAAAAAAGACAGATGCCACACATCCGATCAGCTTATAAAAAAATACCTGATCACTGATTCCAATCGCCCATAATGCGACCGATGCCACGAACATGAATAGTCCTGCAAAAACCAGCTTAAATGCCTTGCTCCGCTTTTCTTCAATCACTATTTCACCCATACATTTCCTCCTGCTTACTTTCTGCTAATATCATAGCTATTTTTCAATAAAAAAGCAACCCTCTTCCTTTTTTCTCTATATTTATTCATTTAATGACATTCTTTACATTTATTTTCTAAGTATGTATAATAAGTTTCTAGGAAATATGTACTAAAGATAATTGCATTTACGATACAAAAGGAGGCTCCTATTGAAAAAACCATCAGCTCCAACCATTGCTTTTCTACTCTTTAGCATGGTACTTCTTATTTTATTTTCTATTAGTTACCACAATTACACCGCCGATTTCTCCCGCCAGTTTTCTAATATAGCGACGGATCTAACTTCTATGAAAGACATGCCAGATGATGAAATCGCCTCTCTTAACGAGCATTCTCTTATTCTTCATCAGCTGGCGAAGGATTTCACTTATAAGATTTTAGTAATTGTAGTTCTTTTAATCGTATGCATGCTATTCTTCTATAGATTCTATACTAGACAGATACGTGCTCATCGCGATGCGCTGCTCCTTGAACAGCAACGGTTTCAGATTGCCTTATCCCACACAAAAAATAGTGTCTGGGAATATACGATTAAAACAAACACGCTTGTAAAAGAGGATGCTTCCGTAGGAATATACACTGCTTCTTCGGTGATTCCTGACTTTCCTGCGACAATCATTCGAAGCAGATGCCTTCATCCCGATGATTATGATGCCTTTTACCATTTCTGTACCTTTTTACTGTCTAGCGAGCCATCGGGCCATGTAGAACTGAGAGCAAAGAATGCAGATAATGAATACATATGGTATGAATTAACCGGTACAAAACTATACGATGCCAATCACAATCCACGCTCCGTTATTGGTCAGTCTATCAATATTCATGAAAAAAAACAGGAGCTTCTACGCATGCAGGAATTAGCCGGACAGGATTCCTTAACGAAGCTTTACAATCACAGCAAGACAAGGGAATGTATCACCGAACTTTTAAATAAAGCAGATAAGCCTGCCATCCTTGCCCTATTAATCATTGATATTGATAACTTCAAGCAGATTAACGATACGTTAGGACACTTATTCGGAGATGCCGTGCTGATTGACCTAAGCTCGAAATTAAAAAAGCTGTTCCAGAAAAATGATATCATCGGCCGAATCGGAGGGGATGAGTTCGCCGTATTGATGTATGATCCGCCTTCTATCTCTTACATTCAGTCCCAGGCAGAAAATGTCTGTAAGCTTTTCCAGGAAATTTATATTGGTGACCAACCTTCTCTTTGTCTCTCTGGAAGCATCGGTATCTCTCTGTATCCAAGTGACGGCATGACCTTTGATATGCTTTACAAAAATGCTGATACCGCTCTTTACGCAGCAAAGAATCAGGGCCGAAATCAGTTCTTTCTGTATTCCGATAAACTTCCTCCTCTTCCTGACTACGAATTGGAGGACGGGATGGGCTACTCTCATCTGGAGGTCAAATACTTTCACAAGGATAAACCACTGGTAGACAGTAATATTATTGCCAATGTCATCGAGGTTTTATTTGATTCCAGAGAAATTGATATTTCCACCAATATGGTTCTGTCACTGATTGGCGGTTACTATAATTTAGATCATATTAGCATTATGGAGTTTATGGAGGATCAAAAGACTGCTTTCCTTTGTTATGAATGGTATTCCGATGCCTCTTATAAACTGTCTTCCCGGTCCATAACCGTGCCGTTAGATTTGATTAAGCCACTTCTCTTCTTTACTAAAGATACGAATGGAATTTTCTATACCTCCGACACAAGCAGGCTCATAACGAATCAGAAAATAGACGGGAATATACGTGCGGCACTGCGTGATGCGAAGTGTATTTTCCAATGCGGTATTTATGACCATGGTGTCTGCACCGGATATATCAATATCGCCATTCGTAAACAAATGCATACATGGCAGAAAAATGAGATTGATTCACTCTCCCTTCTCTCAAAGGTTATCGGCGGATATTTAAACCATCTCCGCTCCACTGTAAAAACAGACCTGCCACAGAATTGATTTGATAAGAAAAAGCGGCACCTGAAGCATTATATTCCCAAAATGTCCGATTCATAACGAACATTCAGGAAAATATAACACGTCAGGTACCGCTCATTTTATTGCTTAAAGCCTCCTACATGTAGGCTTCGATTTCTTTCATAACATCCTTTGCTAAGGAAGCAGATAATTCTTCTGCTTCTTCCATGGAAGAGCCTACTACACCGTAGTAGATTTTAATCTTTGGCTCAGTACCGGATGGTCTTACACAGATCCATGCAGAATCTGATAAGTCATAATATAATACATTCGAACTTGGAAGACCTGTCTTCGTTACTTCCCCAGTCGCCATATTCTTAATGGTGTCTGCCTTATAATCTCTTGCAGAAAGGACCTCATAAGAACCGAATTTCTTTGGAGCGCTGTTTCTTAAGCCAGATAAGATTGTCTGAATCTTTTCAAGACCTTCGATTCCTTTTAATGTAATGGATTTTACATCATCTTTATAATATCCATAGCGATCATATAAAGAAATCATCGCATCCCATAATGTCATGTTCTTTGTCTTATAGTAAGCTGCTGCCTCACAAAGTGCCATAGTAGCTACGATAGCATCTTTATCTCTTGCATGAGTTCCGATTAAGCAGCCATAGCTTTCTTCAAAACCAAACAGATAAGTTCCTTCATGTGTTGTCTCGAATTTAAGGATTTCTCCACCAATATATTTAAATCCGGTCAGCACTTCAATTAAGCGCACACCGTAATATTTTGCGATCGCATCTGCCATATTCGTTGTTACGATTGTCTTGATCAGAGTACCGTCTTTTGGAAGACCACCATTCTTTTCTTTTGTCTGGCCGATTACATAATCAGCAAGAAGGCATCCAGACATATTGCCGGTAAGGGAATAATAATTTCCTGTCTTTGTATCTTTTACATAAACACCTAAACGGTCTGCATCCGGGTCAGTTGCTAATACTAAATCTGCATCAACTTTCTTTGCAAGAGCAAGTCCTAATGCAAAGGCTTCCTTTGCTTCTGGATTTGGATAGCTTACGGTTGGGAATTCTCCATCTGGAAGTTCCTGTTCTGGAACTACATATACATTCTCAAATCCTAATTCTTTTAATACACGACGTACTGGAATATTGCCGGTACCATGAAGTGGTGTATAAACAATCTTTAATTCCTTTGCCATCTGATTAATGCAGTCCTGATGAATTACCTGCTTTTTAAGCTCTGCAATATACTTATCATCAATCTCGCTTCCGATTGTGATATATAAGCCAGCTTCTACTGCTTCTTTATAATCCATCGTAGAAATGGAAGCATAATCTGTTACCGCTTTTACCTCTGCCATAATCCCGGTATCGTTAGGAGGTGTGATCTGTGCGCCATCTTCCCAGTATACTTTATAGCCATTGTATTCCGGTGGATTATGGCTTGCAGTAATATTAATTCCGGCTACACAGCCTAATTCTCTTACTGCGAAGGATAATTCTGGTGTTGGACGAAGGGATTCAAATACATATGCTTTGATTCCGTTTGCATTTAAGCATAATGCTGCTTCTCTTGCGAATTCTGGTGACATTCTTCTGCTGTCATAAGCGATGCATACACCCTGTGCCTGCTTATTCTGTGACTTGATATAATTAGCAAGTCCCTGTGTTGCTTTTCTTACAGTGTAAATGTTCATACGGTTGCATCCAGCACCAATAATTCCTCTTAAACCTGCAGTACCAAATTCTAATTCTGTAAAGAAACGTTCTTTGATTTCATTCTCGTCATTCTTAATTGCAAATAACTCTTCTTTTGTCTTTGTATCAAAATATGGGTTTGTCAGCCATTCATTGTACATTTTTTTATAATCCATCCGTTAATCTCCTCCTTATAGTAAGCGGATTTCTCCACTTCGTTGCTTATTATCACCCTTCTTTGTTTCTTACCGGCTAAAATCCTGGGAACCGGTACTGCGCATCTTCGCCATCATCTTCTACCTGGATGACATAAGATTTCGTTTCATAGCCATCTAACTTTAGTTCTACAGTATAAGTACCTACAACTTTTGTAAATTCTAATTTCCCGCCTTGAATGATTCCCTTATAGGTTCCATCCAGATATACTTTTACGCCTTCTGTACAGATAATGGTTATTTTATGTTTCTCATCCACGCCATTTACAATCTCTTCTGTGGTTTCCTCTTCTTCTTCCTCAATCCAGTCGATTTCAGGTTCCTCTTCTTCCTGTTCTTCGGAATCCTCTGTATCGCTTGTACTGTCATTGCCTTCAAAAGAATCGGATCCTTCTTCCCATGAATCGTCTTCGATAGAGTCTTCGATAGAGTCCTCGATATCTTCTAACTCATCATCTTCTTTCTCTTCCTCTGATGCACTGGACTCAGAAAGCTTAATTGCAAATGCATTCTCGGTCCGATCAACCGTAATCGTACCGCTATACGTAGTGTAACCGCCTAGTACGACTTCTATCTCATGTTCCCCATACGTTAACTGTATCGTTTCTTTATGGTTTGTCTCTTCCCCATCTACATAAAGAATCGCATCACTCGGTGTGATATCAAATGTAACACGTCCCATCTGTGCTGCCGGAAGCCCATATTCCGATACATTAAATACTACCGTCTGGTCTTTTCCTATTGTTATTCTCTTTGTTCCGCTTAAGTTACCTTTTTGCACCGTAACATCAAACGTTCCTTCCTTTACCGGAAGAACCATGTTCTCTGTTATCTCTGCAATAATGGATGTCCCGACATAGATCATACCGCCGATATAATCACTGTCACCGGTCAGCGTAATATACCCATGACCTCTTGTACGGCTAATTACACAGATCTTATCCTCATTTCCGCGAATTGTCACATAATCAAGTTTATGTAAGTCGGTCAGGTTAATTTCCTCTTCTCCATCGAGTACTAAAAGCCTGTCTGTATATGGATACTTCACCTTGTTATACATGATTGCCTGCGCACTCGTATTATATAACAGACTCGTTGCAGCTAAGTATTCCCATGCTGTCTTTGAAATCTGGAGTGTCACAAGAACATCATCCTCGCCCAAATACACATCCACCATCTGACCTTTAAAAAGTGTCTTTGCCAAAATTGGCTTGTCATATTTATCTACGATATTGCTTGCACTGCTATACGAAACGGAAAACTCCTCATCCGTATCCACATCAAGCATCGTGATGGTATCTTCCTCTACGGAAAGCACAACTGCCATTACCTGTCTTTCAACCGGTATGGTCACATCCATTCCTTCCTGTACTGCCTCAGACTGGGTGTCTGAATTCTTCTTGCTTGTTTTTTCGTCTTTTACGGATAATACTGCACTTAAAATAATCAGGGCAAGAAAAATACCCATGGATGCAATTATCACAACTTTCGACTTTATCCATGTTGCTGCTTTTCGTTCTTTCACATTATACCTCATCTGTGCTTTCACTGTTACCTTCTACCTTTGTTTCTTCACACCAAAAGAACTCCTTTTAGTGCGTATCCCCAAAAAACTTTATAACTGTGTTTTCTATTCATAAAAAAGAGGGATATACCCTTAGATACACCCCTCATTATAATAAATTTATGCAAAATCTTCAACCTAGGAATTACTAACAGCTCCAAAATTTTGTAGGAATTTTTTCTTATTTTCCACCTGTTCCTTAATGGTTAACAACTTCTGTACATTCTTCTGAGGAATCCAGGATTTCTTGTTATTAAAATAAAAGTTGGTAATCTTCCAGAACTTCTCCGGATAAAGAAGCATAATTGAAAGAAGGTTAAACTCGTCTGCCGATAATTGATTCACCTTCTGATACTCCTCTAAGATCATCTCACCAAGTGAGATATTCCAGTCGTTCTTCTCCATCACCTTACGCATAAACTGATACAGATCCGCAACCTGAAGGCCAAATTCTGCTTTCTCAAAATTCGTCGTCACCGCTTTTTTATACCCCTTCTGCAATTCTGCAGCTGATACTAAGCTCTCCACATTCGACATTCGGTTGATAATCAAAATATTATGATAGGTATAATTCCCGTGGGATACCATTCCACCTGCAACTGCATCTTTTCTCATCTGCTGATATGGAATCTTTTGCAGCTGCTCCATCGCATTTAATGCATCCTTATAGAATTCCTCGCATACATTCAAATACTGTACCTCGAAATTATTTTTCTGTTTCTGCTTTCGAATATAAGTCTTCACCCGCTTTAATTCCCTTGTTCTTTTCTCAAACACCCCATTTAAATCACTCTGTTCGAAACCAGCCTGCTGTTCTGAAGGGATATATACATTTCTCATAGCCTGATGAAGATTCGCTAGGTTTTCTGTCGCAAGGCGCACTTTATCCTCTTTCTTAAGGTTACATTCATCTCCATCATACCAGTCTTTCATGATATATTTTTCGCCTAATGAGTTAGTGCTGATAATACTGCCGGTCTGATTTCTTACATAGGAGTCCACCCCCGGATACCCATGTGTCCTGATATGTCTTTTTAATGCATCCTCGAATTCCAGACGATTTTCTCCACCCTCATAACTGCAGAGTAATTTCCAGCCTTTATCTGTTTCTAAAAGCAAGGCACCTCTAGTCCGGTATGTATTATAAATCGTCAAATCATATTTACTGAATATCTCTTGGCTTCTATCCTCCACACTTCATCCCTCCGAATAAAACTTACTCCTAACCTGTACAAGCAATCATTTTGCCCAAAGATAGAGTTCTTTCTAATCATATGATTTCGAAATCCAATTCATGCATCAAATTGGACACATTCCTTAAAAACTTGGCCATTGAAATTAAGAGACGAACGAGCTAGACAGAACGGACGGATGAAGAACGGACAGGACCTTAAGCATCATGGTTTCGGATGTGTAGACGCATAAGCGTACAAAATGCGGCTTAGTCTTTGCCGTTCAGACAAGAAAACACTGTCTGCTCTTCAAAAATTAAGCCACATTTTGTATGTCATGAGCCGGACATCCCGAAAACATAATACGTAAGGACCCGTCTGCTCTTCATCCGTCCTGCCTGTCTCTGTTTTTCAATGCCTCTGCTTTTTATATCTCTATGTTTCTTTGTAGATTGATAGCTTTGTAACTTTATGAATTGATAGATTTATCAATCTATAATGAGGATGGTTTGTATTTTGTGACTGCTAAATGTAAAAGCTGATCACGGGTGTTTAAGGATGGATCTTTTAGGACTTCTTCCAAAAGATTCTTTAGGACTTCACCTAGTTCTTTTCCAGGTGTGAAACCGGATGCG
>CALZIE010000008.1 GCA_945787565.1 uncultured Lachnospiraceae bacterium | reverse complement strand
TTTTGATTAACTTAACTGCTGCTTCATACATCTCTTCAAAATAATCAGATGCAAAGAAACATCTGTCTTCAAAATCTCCGCCAATCCACTTTACGTCTTCCATAATGGAATGTACATATTCTGTCTTTTCCTTGGTTGGGTTAGTATCATCAAAACGAAGATTGAACTGTCCGTTATATTTCTTTGCAAGGCCATAGTTTAATAAAATAGACTTCGCATGTCCGATATGCAGATAGCCGTTTGGTTCTGGTGGAAATCTTGTGATGACTTTTTTACAGTGTCCTTCTGCGATATCCTTATCAATAATCTGTTCAATGAAGTTTTTTGAAACTACTTTTTCTTCTTCATTCATTTCCATATTTGTATTAACATCTGTGCTCATGATGTTCCTCCTGCTTGTTCTTGTTTCCTAAACAAAAAAAGTCCCGCCTGTTTCTTGATCTGTCCTAACAAAGCTTCACCTGCGAAACCCACGCCTGCACCATCTGCAAACGTATTGATATTTGTTATAATATCATATTTCTTGCTAATAGAAAAGCAAAAATGTTAGAAAACAAGCATCTACGGGGTAGTATGCTTGTTTTCTAACATTTTTAGTAAAAGATATGATTTTCAATCACCTTATAATATTTATTCTGGCTTGCTAACTTCTTTTTCATCGTTGTTACAGAAGAGGAAAATGCTACTGCATCCTTTACGTTATTCTCACCTTCTAATGCTGCAATTGCGGCTTTCTTACATTCCGCCATCGCCTTCTTCTGTGTATTGTTCATTGTGCTAGAAGAATATAAGTTCATTGCACTTTCTAATAAAGAACCTTTTGTTGTGTAAGTTCCATCCGCTTTCTTTACATAAGCAGGACTATATTGACGTCCCCATCTTTTTAAATCGTATACCGCTTCTTTTATGGATGTAACATGATCGTAAACATCACTCTTTACACGATTGATTACAGTATTAGCAACTGCTAGTTTTCCTTCATAACATTCATAACCAGCTTCACAGTATACCAAAGAAGCTAGTAGTTTTACTTCATAATTTGTATAAGACGCTGCTTTCGCAGATGTTGTCGTATTATTGGCTGCGAATACGTTAACATTTGTTGTGCTTATTGTGAAAATAATCGCAGTTAACACGAGCATTATTAACTTTTTCGTTTTCATAACATAATCTCCTTTTAGTGTCACATGTTCTTAATTTTTTTAACATCCATGTAACATTTATGTAATAATTATATCATAGTTCTGTAATTTGTCAAGTTTTCTAAAAAATAGAGGATATGGAACGAAAAAAGTGTATATTTTTCGTTTCATATCCTCTATTTTTTTTAATCCGCATTCTGTTTTCTATAAGCCGCTAACAAAAGGTCAACCATGCGTCCATAGCTCTGGACTCCATCTTCCTGATTATTCGTCTTTAGATACGTATCATTGATCTTGTTGGCAGCATTGCTGATTGCTGTATTCTCATACTGCTTCCAGTATTCATTATTTGCTCTTAAATCTAAGAGTACCCCTTCACTGTAATGTTCCCTTAATTCCATATACAGTGCCGGGTCTTTTTCATAAAGGGCATTTCCGGTATGAATCAGTGCTTCCATTACACCGCTATACTGAATCTCTAAATCATCCGATGCCATACAGGCAAGATAAGCAATATAATTCGCCTCATCTTCGCGCATAAATCCACGCAGATGAGATAACTCATGACACATGGTCGCCGCGATTGAATAGTCTGGAATTGCAATATTTACATTAGCCTCCATGGTAAATGGAATATAGATTCCAGTCAGCTCCATCCTAGACATGATATTGGAGAACAGATACATCGGCTTTGCAGCCGGGTAAGAAGCTGAAAGCACCTCATAGTCTTTTCCGAGGTTCTCCATTGCCTCCTTTGTCTTCTCTCTTAACGTGCCTATCGAGAAACTCATTTGATAGACCCCTTCCTCGTCTGTAGTTGCAATTTCACTCCTT
The DNA here is from genome assembly GCA_945787565.1 of uncultured Lachnospiraceae bacterium. Classification (GTDB taxonomy): domain Bacteria; phylum Bacillota; class Clostridia; order Lachnospirales; family Lachnospiraceae; genus Lachnoclostridium. The sequence goes on along the minus strand of CALZIE010000008.1, from coordinate 34,272 downwards.
AATTCCGATGCCTGATTCGCTAGTTCCACACATAGCCCGTACAGCTCTTCCTTCGTAGATGGCTCAATAACAAGCCCGCTATAATAAGCAAACGAATGTCTATAATAATTCACCCCGCACCCAATCGTATACATAAAGAATACGACTGCTGCCACACATGCAATATTTAAGATTCCTTTCTCTGCTCTGTCTTTCCGTCCGTCTTTTCTGATAATCAGATTTCTGATCCACCTGACCAAAAAAAAGATTGCAGCCATAGGAAGTAAAATCACTGCGACTTCCATAATCGAAAATGGAACTATTCCAGTTACAAAAGCAATGACACGGGAATAAACCGGATAAATCCCTCTTGCAAAAACCGTTTCCGCAACCTCTACATTTCCCTTTGCAAGCCATAGACAAAGTGCCGATAACGGAAACAATAACAGCCAGAAACAACGTTTTAACCGATACCAATGTTTCATATGTCCCTCTCCTTATACATAAGAATTGCCAGTCAACTTCAAGTACTTTTTAGTGTATCACTAAATATACCATCCATCAACTGGCAACCTTTTAATTATATTTATTATTTAAAATTAATAGAAATATCCCCGCTTGAAGCCGTTAATTCAATATCTTTGCCTGCCTCATGATCGACTTTTACATTTCCCTCATACTTCTTACTTCCAATTGTAATTGTTCCAAAAGCAGAATGAATATTTAAGTTATAATCCTTTTCTTCTGCACTCATAAGTAACGTCACATCGCCATAGCTGTTATCCATCGTCAACGAATCTGCAATGATATCATTCATAATCAAATCCCCGCTATTGAGTGTTCCTTCTATTTTCCCTGCATATACTGTACTTAATGTCACATCTCCATAGGCATTTGTGCACTGTAGCGTATCAAAAGAAAGTTTCGATGCATTTAACGTTCCACTTGACATATCCACCGTAAAACTTGTATGGTCCGCCTTCATCGTATAGTCTCCCTGATTTAGATTCGCAACATTGATGTCTCCGTAACTATTCTCTAACCTAAGGTTCTCTGCCCCAACGTCTTCTACCTTAAGAATGCCACTTGACAGCTTGATTGTCCCATCCTTTATCATCGCATGGGTTAGAATCACATCTCCATAACTATTCTCAATTGTCATCGCATTCGCCATAAAACTTCCCGCTGATATATCACCTGAAGAAGTATACAGATTAAGTTCATCAAACTTTACGCTTGTCGGAATATAAAGCTTAATATAATTTGATTCCTTTTGAGAAATAGAGTAGCTCCCCTGATTCATTCCTGTATCATCAAAATGAAGCGCTCCATCCTCGATGGTAAGCTCCGGTTCTTCCGTCACATAGTAAAAGTCATATTCTAAGTAAAATCCATCCGATGCGATTACTTCAATATCTGCATAGCTGCAGTTAATGTTTACCGATGAGATATCCTTAATTGCTTTCTTCTCACTTACAAAATGATTCATATTCTTTTCTGTATAGATATGACTACCATTTTCACCAGCCTGATTACTGCAACCTGTCAGCCCTGCTGCAATGATTAGTCCAATGAAACACAGTTTTTTGCCTAGATGCCATCCTCTCATCTTATCTGCCCCCTGTTTTTTATCTTGCTCCTCTTTCTTCCCTCATAAGAAATAGGATCTCTACGTTTTTATTTCCCCATTATAACATATGCCTTCTTTTTTTTAATTAAGATTGTATTAGATTTCACTTTGTCCCCCATAATAAAAACAAAAAGACTGTCTCCCTTTCTTAGGGGGACAGTCCTTTTGTCTTTTTACTAGCGTTTCTGATTGATTGGTCCAATTCCTTCTTGTTTTACATTATGAGTCTGGTTCTGGTTCACAACCTTCACATCCTGAGTCACGCTGTCAAATTTGTCATGCTGCCTTTTCTGCTCTTTCTTTTCTGCATCATATTTACTCATAAAATTATCACCTCTTTGCTAGTATGACTTGTTTTATAAGAAATATGTGAACTTTATTCGCTTCGAAGCGCTACTACTGCATCCTTCTTAGACGCCATTCTTGCAGGAATATGACCGCCTAAAACAGTTAATACCGTACTTACTACGACTAAGCTCACTGCATGAGAGAACTGAAGGCTTGCAACACCATCTAAATCGGTTAGATTATAAATAACCTGATTGATTGGAATTGTAAGAAGCAGTGCAATTACAACACCAAGAACTCCAGAAAAGATTCCAAGGATAAAGGTTTCTGCGTCAAACACACGAATGATATCTTTCTTTCTAGCTCCTAATGCCTTTAAGATACCGATTTCCTTTGTACGCTCTAATACGGAAGTATACGTAATGATACAGATCATAATCAGGCTGACTACTAAGGAGATTGCTGCAAATGCTACTAATACAATTGTGATACCATCCATAATACCGCTTGTCATGGATGTGATGCTGCTTGCAAGGTCTGTGTACAGAATGGAATCTTCCGTTGCTTTTCCATCATTATAAGCATCTAAATATGTTAATATAGCATCCTTATTCTCAAAGTTTGACGGATACATCATGATCATATATGGAATTCCGTCCGCACCAAGATAAGAAAGGAACTGTTCTTTTTCGGCTTCTTCCATTGCTTCCATATTCATTACATTGTAATCCGCTTCTTCCTGTGCCTTTACAATTGCAGAATCTTTGGCTCTGCTTATGACAAGTTTCGATAAGTCATCGCTGTAAGCGATTCCACCTGCTAATAAGGCCATTGTCACGTCTTCTTTCTGTCTTACGATACCACTGATTGTAAGAGTAATGCTATCATCCGCATGATACATGGCTTCATAGTCAGTTCCTGGAAGGAAATTACCGTATTCTGACTGAATATAGTAGGAGTCGTTGGATACTAAAGTAAGAGTCGTTCCTACAATCTGATCAAAGTCTAAGCTTTCTAATTCTTCTGTATCAAATCCAAGACGTTCAAATACGGAATAATCTACACGGTTTTTGGAATCTACTACAAGCACTAAATCAGTTTCATCTGCTGGATAATTTCCTGCTAAAAGATCATAGTTCTTCTCTAAGTAAGATTCGCCCCCTTCAGATAATGAGGTTGGATAACTAGATAAGCCTACTCCACTCATGCTTGTCATCATTCCCATTCCGCCGCTCATGGATTCCATTGCATTGGAAAGAGTAACTGGCACAATACCGTCTTCTGTCTTTCTTACAAGATTCATATTCACAAGTCTTGTGTAACCTACACTCTGACAGATTTCTGGATCTACTGCTTCTACATAATCAATATAATCTTTTGTCAGGTTATTGGTATGAAGCATTGTAAACTGGCTTGGATCATATAAGTATACTTCCTTGGCGTCACTATACTGTTCCATATCCGCGTAAAGATTGGATATTTCCTGCATCTTCTGACTCATGGATTCCATATCTACTTCCATTGCACTCTCCGAAATGATAATCGGGAATTCTGCCAGGGCATCTGCCTGATATTCATCAATCTTATCCTGGAACCCTGTTGAAAGGCTTAGAATTACGGCAATACCGATAATACCGATACTAGAAGCAAAAGCAGTTAAGAAGGTACGGCCTTTTTTTGTTCGGATATTGTTAAAGGAGAGGCGAAGAGCTGTTGCAAAACTCATGCTTGTCTTTTTTAAATTAAAGTCGCTTCCCTTTGAACTTTCTTTATATGGATTTGTGTCGTCAATAATATTACCATCTTTAAAGCTGATAATTCGATCCGCATAGTCTTTTGCCAGCTCTGGATTGTGGGTTACCATAATAACAAGACGGTCCTTTGCCACTTCCTTGATCAAATCCATGATCTGGATACTGGTAGCTGTATCTAACGCTCCTGTTGGTTCATCACATAATAGGATTTCCGGATCATTTGCTAACGCTCTTGCGATCGCTACACGCTGCATCTGTCCACCGGAAAGCTGATTCGGCTTCTTGTGCAGATGTTCTTTTAAGCCTACCTTCTCTAACGCCTCTAATGCACGTTTCTTTTTCTCTACGGCAGAAACACCACTTAATGTCATACCCATCTCTACATTGGCTACAATGCTTAGATGACTGATCAGATTATAGCTTTGGAATACAAACCCGATCGTATTATTTCGATAGGCATCCCAGTCTTTCTCTTTAAAATCCTTTGTACTCTTTCCTTTGATAATTAAATCTCCGGAATCATAACGGTCAAGACCTCCGATAATATTTAAGCATGTTGTCTTACCAGAACCACTTGTTCCGAGAATCGCAACAAACTCTTTTTTTCGGAATGACAAGCTTACTCCGTCTAATGCCTTGGTCTCAATATCACCGATGCGATATGTCTTTTTAATATCTCTTAACTCAAGCATTCCCATTTATCCCTTCCTATCCTTTTTTCACTTCCATATCAAGTCTGGACTGATTTAGCTTTAAAACCAGATCCATGCACTCCTTAAAACCATCACGTATAATCTGCATCGACTCCTCTTCCATTTCCTCTAATACAGGCATCATCGCCTCTTCTATCTTCTTCTCGATACGAAATAGAACTTCTCTTCCCTTTTCCGTAATAAGTAAGTTCACGACTCTTTGATCGTCTTTGCTTCTCTGCCTTTTTAAATAGCCTTCCATTTCTAACTTCTTGCATAAGGTAGAGGCATTGCCCTGATTGATACATAGAAATTCGCTCATTGTCTTAACCGTCGTGATTTTTCCGCATTTGATTCCGTCTAATACCATCATCTGCAGCCTTGTTATTTCGGATTCATCTATAAAAGGTTCGACAAAGCTGCTCACTCCACAACTGATGGCATGTACCATCATCCACATATGTTCTCTGAATTCGCTTGCTTCCATGTCTTCTCCTTTTCATTTTGCAAAATTATATTTGATTTACATATAATAAACACTTTTCTCTTCTTCGTCAACCATAGTATCCCCGATTTTATAAATCCTTAATAATTATGCATAATTTAAGACTCCGCATCTTATTTATTTATTTATTTATTTATTTATTTATCTATTTACTTACTTGTAACAGCAGAGCCTTTGCAAGCAAAACTCTTATTCTAAGATAGCAAGTCCTGATCGTGGTATTCAGCCATTTTCTATTACAAAAAAAGCCTTACAGTAAGCAGCCTACTGTAAGACTTTTCTTTTTCATTCAACTAATGCTATTGATTAATACCATCAAACAGTTCCTAATAAAATCACTCTTTTTCTTTTGTAGAAATCGACGTTACATCTGCTAAGCTTGGGGTTCTGACACTCTAATTGGCCCTGGTTAGGAAACCGAGAACTGACTATTGTAAAGGTTGGCGTAAAATCCTCCTTTTGTCAGAAGTTCTTCGTGTCTGCCCTGCTCAATAATATGACCGTCTTTCATAACAAGGATTAGATCTGCTCCTTTTATCGTAGAGAGACGGTGAGCAACGATAAAGCTTGTCCTTCCATTCATCATCTGTTCAAATGCCTTCTGTACCATTAATTCGGTTCTTGTATCAATGGAAGAAGTCGCTTCATCTAAGATTAGAATTGGTGGAAGATTCAACATAACTCTTGCGATACATAAAAGCTGTTTCTGTCCGGCAGAAAGATTTCCGCCATCTTCGGTAATAACGGTATCATAACCGGATGGAAGGCGCTTGATAAAGCTATGAGCATGAGCTGCTTTTGCTGCGCGAATGATTTCTTCCTCCGAAGCATCATCTTTTCCATAGGCAATATTCTCACGGATGGTTCCAGTCTTTAACCAGGTTTCCTGTAATACCATGCCGATCTGCTCTCTTAAGGAATCTCGCTTTACCTGATAGATGCTGCTGCCATCAATACGGATATCCCCTTCCTGCACATCATAGAAACGCATCAGCAGATTGATTAATGTAGTCTTTCCACATCCAGTCGGACCTACAATCGCAATTCGCTGGCCTTTCCTTACGGTAAGATTTAAATCGGTGATTAACGGTCTTTCTTTCACATAGGAAAAAGCTACATTTTCTAATGACACATCTCCACTTACTGTTTTAAATGTAGTTGCATTCTGCGCATCTTCTTTTTGCGGCTCTTCATCAATAATCTCAAATACACGACCCGCGCATGCAATCGCATTCTGAAGTTCTGTAACGACACCGGAGATTTCATTGAATGGCTTTGTATACTGGTTTGCATAACTTAAGAAGCTTGTCAGCTGTCCAACGGATATTGCACCTTTTAAGGCTGAAAATGCACCGATAATACCAACGCTGGTATAAACAAGACTGTTTACAAAGCGGGTGCATGGATTGGTAAGGGAAGAAAAGAATGTTGCCTTAATGGAACATACCCTTAGGTTCTCATTGATAACTGCAAACTGTTCTTTTGCCTTTTCTTCCATTGAAAAGGCTTCCACTACTTTCTGATTGCCTACCATTTCTTCTACAAACGCCGTCATTTCTCCTCTGGTCACAGACTGCGCACGGAAGAATTCATACGTATGCTTCGCAATGAAGGCAGCTACAAAAAGAGAGATCGGAGTCAGTACGATAACAACCGCTGCAATCTTTGCATTAATAGAAATCATAAATCCTATCGTTCCAAAGATTGTGATAATACCGGTAAATAACTGCGAGAAGCCCATTAATAAGCCGTCTGAAAACTGATCCACATCAGTAATGATACGACTCATAATGTCACCATGACGATGAGAATCAATATACTTTAATGGAAGGTTCTCTAATCGTTCAAATGCCTGCATACGGATATCCTTGACCGTATGATAGGTGATCTTATTGATACACTGGCTCATAAGCCACTGGGAAAGACTTGTTAAAAGAACAATGATGCCAAGCTTTAAGATGATTTCTATTACCAGGGTCATATCGACCTGTCCTTTTCCCATCATGCAATCAATGGCTTTTCCGATTAAAATCGGTGCATAAAGTGTAAGCCCTACATTTGCGGCCGCACAGATTAGAGATAACACGAAGAAATGCATATATGGCTTAATAAGACCAATGACACGTCCAACTATTTTTCCTTTCTTATGCATGGTTTCTCACCTCCTCCTTGGATAGCTGAGACATACAGATTTCCTGATATGTCTCACAGTGCTCTAACAGCTGTTCATGAGTGCCGATTCCAACTGTCTTTCCATCCTCTAATACAACAATTTGATCCGCATGCATAATGCTTGCTGCACGCTGGGATACAATAAATACTGTCATATCAAATGGAAGAGAACGAATTGCCTTTCTAAGAGCCGCATCCGTTGCATAGTCAAGTGCCGAGCCTGAATCATCTAAGATTAAGATCTCTGGTTTTGCGACAATTGCACGTGCGATCGTCAGACGCTGACGCTGCCCGCCAGATAAATTCTTTCCTCCTGCTGCAATCATCTCATCTAATCCGTCAGGCTTTGCCATTACGAATTCCTCTGCCTGTGCAATTCTTAATGCTTCCATGATTTCTTCATCGGTTGCATCCTTTTTGCCCCATTTCATATTATCACGGATTGTGCCACGAAACAGTACTGCTTTTTGTGGAACAACTCCGATCATTTCTCGAAGGGAAGAATAGGTATATTCCCCTACATCACATCCATTGATCTTAACACTTCCCTTTGTGGCATCATAAAACCTTGGAAGAAGGTTCACAAGTGTACTCTTTCCTGCTCCGGTACCCCCGATGATTCCGATTGTCTGACCGGCTCTTGCCTCAAATGTCACATCACTCAATGCCTCTTCCTCACTGCCTCCATAAGCAAATGATACGTGATCGAACTGCACTTTTGGTCCATCTTCTGCACTCATTTCGGAAAAATCATGTTCTCCCTCACTCATACCTGGCTCTGTATCAAACACTTCATTTAGACGGATGGAAGAAGCCGTTGCCTTTGTAATACTGGTGATCAGATTTGCCATTGCAATCAGCGCCAATAGAATCTGTGTCATATAGTTTACCAGTGCATACACCTCTCCAGTTGTTAAAATCCCTTTATCTACTTCCATTCCCCCTATGTAGATAATCAGAATAATAGCCAGGTTCACTAAAATGTAGGTAAGTGGATTCATTAAAGAAGAGATTGCTCCCACATGCACCTGGGTATCATACAGACTTTCATTTGTTTCCCTAAATGCCTTTCGTTCCTTTTGCTGCCCTCTAAATGCACGAATAACACGCACACCGATTAAATTCTCTCTTGTGCTTCTTGCAATCTGATCTAACGTTCCCTGTGCCTTCTTATAAAGAGGGATTGTCACATGAATGATTCCAAAAACAACCGCGCCAATAACCGGCACCGATAATAAGAAAAGAATTCCCATTTTTACATGAATGGTAAATGCCATAATAACCGCTCCCACCACAAGAAATGGGGAGCGAAGGAACAATCGGAGTACAATATTAACACCTGTCTGTACCTGATTCACATCACTTGTCATACGGGTAATTAACGTCGGCATCCCTACTTTATCTAACTCTTCATAGGAAAAACAGCTAATGTGAGCATAAAGTGCGTTTCTTAATGCACTTCCAAATCCCATCGCCGCCTTTGCTGCGAAATACTGTGCGGTCAGGGAGCATACTAATCCCACGATTCCAAGCAGAACTAAAACGCCTCCCATCGTCATAATATAGCTTTTATCCTGACTGCCAATTCCAATATCAATGATATTCGCCATCACAAGTGGCACGATCAGTTCAAAGCATGCTTCTAACATCTTAAATAGCGGTCCAATAATACTTTCTTTTTTATAATCTCGTAAAAACTGTAGCTGTCTTCGCATTCTTCCTCTCCTTTCCTTTTTTAGCCTTGCATCTTTTTTGTACTTCCCCTATAATAAACCTAAATCTATTCCTTTTTGGAATAATAAACTAACTCATTATACCATTTCAGAATGTCATATTCAACCATGGATATTCTTCCTATTAGATAGAAGAAAGGAAACAACATGAATTTAAAACATCTAAATTCCTTTATCATAACAGCAGAAAGCGGAAATATCTCTGCTGCTGCCAAAAAGCTTGGCATCGGACAGCCCCAGCTTAGCAAGCAGATCATGCAATTAGAAGCGGAGCTTAACACCACTCTGATTATACGTACTCCGAGAAATATCTCCCTAACCCCAGAAGGCAACCTCCTCTACAGTCGTGCCAAAGATATTCTGTCCTTAACTGATGTAACCCTAAAAGAACTAGCCGATCTAAAAACCGGAAACAGTACCACCATAAAACTTGGTACCATCTCCTCCTGCGGCCATGCCTTACTAGACAACTATCTAGTGGATTTCTGCAAAAAACATCCTCAGGTCACCTTTGAAGTCTACGAAGGCAACACTTTTGAGCAACTAGACAAGTTAAAAAACGGCATCATAGAGACCGCCATTGTCCGCACCCCATTCCACACCGACGGCTTAGAATGTTTCTATGGCCTTAAAGAGCCCCTAGTAGCAGTCGGCTGGGAGCAATACTTCGTATCACTCCCAACAAAAACAATCACAATTCCCGACCTAGCGGGAAAGCCCTTAATCTACTATCGAAGATTCGACTCCTTAATCCATTCTGTCTTCCTTCAAAGTGGTCTCATCCCCAATACCTTCTGTAAAAACGACGATGCCCGAACCACACTAGAATGGTCAAAGAAAGGATTAGGAATCGCCCTTCTTCCAAAATCCGCTGCGATTGGCATCGAGGATTACGTCCTTGATAACAACCACATGGCCTTAAGAGAACTCGCTCACGAGGAGACTACCACCCAAATCGCCGCCGTCTACCGTAAAAATTCCAATATCTCCGTCTTAGCAAAAGAATTTGCACAAAACTTTGGAAGCAAGCAGTAGATATAAAAAGTGGCTTTGCCACGGAAGTCTTAGGGACTTGAATCGTTATGCATCGAAACATTCGAACACATAACGACCCAAGCCCCTAAGGCCTCCGTGGCAAAGCCACTTTTTATGTCATTACTATTATCATTACATTCTTTATTAAGCCTCTAAGGAATCCATTTCCTCTTTGGTTAATTTTAAAATAAAATCACAGTGTCTACAATATGCAGCTGCTGATCTATCTTCGTATCTTTCTAGTTCTGTATCATTTTCACACTTAGGGCAAACGTTTGGAATAAAAATTGGATTCATAATCGCTACCTCCTTAATACATTACTTATTTTAGCGATATTTGTCGATATTTGCAATCTGTAATTCATACCATCCAGATAATATCCAAACCGCCACCCCCTTCTTTTTTTATTCCGTAATGAATACGCTCATCTCTCTATTTAACGCTTCTGCATAGTCAGATAATTCACTAACCATATTGTTTACCTGGTTAAATATTGCTAACTGCTCTTCTGTTACTGCATTCATCTCTTCGGTTGCTGCCATATTCTCTTCTGCCTTTTCTGCCAGGCTTCCGGTAATGGTATTCATATTCTCTCTTACTGAGATCATATCCCTATTCGCAGCTCCGATACGCTCTACTTTTTCTTCTAAGCTCTGGATTGCCGATTCAATGTTTGTAAAGGATTCTTTTGTCTTCTTCGCAGTCTCTACTTGCTCTCCCATAATGCCTTTCGCATCTTCCACCTGCTTTACAGCCTGTTTTGTCTGAGACTTCATCTTATCAATGATTACTTTGATTTCATCCGTAAATCTTGCAGTCTCATCCGCTAACTTACGTACTTCTTCTGCTACAACTACAAAGCCTCGTCCCATCTCACCTGCTCTTGCTGCTTCAATACTTGCATTTAAAGATAACAGATTGGTCTGTTCTGCAATTTCTGTAATTGTCTTTACAATCATATCAATCTCACTAGAGCTGTGATCGATTTCATAGATTGCATTCTTAACTTCTTCATTGGTACGGCTAGTCTCTTCTGTTGTTTCCATTAACTGGTCTACAATCTTAAGACTTTCTCTCTGTACCTGCTGTGTTTTAACGAACTCTTCTCCAATGCTTCCAATGGAATCTGAGATTTCCTGCATGGATTGTGATAATTCACCGAAGTTTGCCACCATGGATTCTACTTCGATACTCTGTGCCTGTGCACCTTCTGCCACATGGCCGATTGTAACCGCGATTTCATTCGTAGCTTCTAAACAGTTGCCAGACATACGATTTAAATCTGTAAAGCGTTCTAACATATCAGAAGAGTGCTTCTTTCCATTTCCGATCAGACCACCTAACTGCTCTGTCATGCTATTTAAGATGTGGGCCATAATGCCGATTTCATCCTTCGTACGAACTTCAACTTTTCCTGTTAAGTTACCAGATCCCATTGCCTGTAACTGGACTAAGAAACGATTGATTTCTTTTGTCATGCGACCTGCGATTAGGAAAGCTGCGATAATGCATACAATAATACTAAAGGTAGTAGCTGTTATAATTCTTATTAATAAGCCATTGCTCTCGCTGTTAACTTCCGCTTGTGGAAGGATACCGATCATTTTCCATTGAATCGCGGTATCTAATGTGCTCAATACGGCAAACTTCTGTTCACTTGTCGACTTATAGCTTAGTGAACCTTCTGTATTAGCAGCTACAAACTGACGAAGTTCTTCATCTGGAATATCTTTATTCATCAGATCTTTGTTATGGTGAATACCTACGATACCATCAAAATCAGAAATGATTAGATATCCGCTTTCCCCTAACGTAATGTTCTGAATCATTTCCTCGATATGAGCAAGGGATACATCAATCTCAATGAAGCCAACAAACTGACCATCGATCTTTACCTTATGATATAGAGTAATGCACCACTCATTTGTAGAAGCATCGATATATGGCTGAAGCCAGTTATAATCACTCTCTTCTGCTGCTCTTTCATTAAACCATGATGAATCTCCCGGTACCTGCCCTGAAAGAGAAGGATTTAATGGATAAATATATAAGGTATCCGGTCTGCTATAAATCATATACATATAGTATATGATATCGACCGAATCAGATGTTTTGTTTACCTTTTTTCTTCTTTTTAGTGAATTTTGGTATTTCTGCATCTTTATTTATGTATTATTCATCGTTATGCACAAGTTGGCATTATACAGGAATATCATCAATGGTATTACAAATAGTACTATTTCAGACTTAAATATGAATTTTTATGCATTCACAACGACAAAAAAGGCTGCAAATCGAATTGATTTGCAGCCTTTTAACAATAAGCTGATGACGGGAATTGAACCCGTGACCCCTTCCTTACCAAGGAAGTGCTCTACCTCTGAGCCACATCAGCATTGTCTTTCTTAAGACATTTGGTACGCTTTATATAATAACATAGGATTCATTTTTTTGCAATAGTATTTCTCAATATTTTTGTATTTTTTTAATTTTTTCGACGATTAGTACAGTATTTTTCAGCTTTCCTTTAGCACCTGATTGAGCTTGCGCTTGATTCTCTGCAGCGCATTATCGATTGCCTTTGGCTCTTTTTTCAGAACTTCTGCAATCCTTCCATAGCTGTAATCCTGCAAGTAAAGAGTCAGGATTTCCTTTTCAAAGTCACTTAATCGTCCCATCAAGGATTCCTCTAAATAACTTGTATTCTCTTTGTCGATAAAAAGTTCTTCTGGATTCATATTCCTCGCATGGGCAATGGTCTCCACGAAACGCAGTGCTTCTGATTGCTCAGACTCCTCACTGTATCCGGAACTGTCAATGGAAATATAATTGTTTAGTGGCTGATTCTTTTTTGTATTGGAATTCTTGATTGCCGTATACATCTGTCTGGATACGCACAGGTCTGCAAAAGTCATAAAAGACGCTTCTTTTTCCTTCTGATAATCCCTAATTGCCTTATAAAGCCCAATCATGCCTTCCTGGATCAGATCGTCCCGGTCCCCTCCTATTAAAAACAATGCCTTTGCTTTCTTGCGGACCAGATTCTTATACTTCCCGATCAGATAGTCCATTGCCATTCTGTCATCATTCCGGATTAGTCCAATGATTTCCTCATCGCTGCAGGTTTCATACTGTCTTGCCTCCATGACCATACCTCCTATGTACCATTCATTCTTTCCACAAGGCGTAAGGGAAAGACGAAGTCTTTTATGACTTCGTCTTTTTGTTACTCGCCTTAAAAACTTTAGTTGAAGTTTTATTTGAAGTTTCTCTGTCTTACGATTTCATAAGAGAGGATTCCCATTGCAACAGATGCATTTAAGGAATCGATATCACCGGACATTGGAATCTTCGCAGTAAAGTCACAGTGTTCTTTTACAAGACGGGATACGCCTTCGCCTTCTGCACCGATTACTAAACCGATTGGACCGGTTAAGTTCTGACGGTACATTACTTCTCCGTCTAAATCTGCACATACAAACCAAAGACCTTCCTTCTTTAATTCCTGCATGGTCGCTACTAAGTTTGTTACCTTTGCAACTGGTGTATAGTTAATCGCTCCTGCACTTGTTCTTGCCACAGTTGCAGTAAGACCTACCGCACGACGTTTTGGAATGATGATTCCGTGTGCGCCTGCCTGGTTTGCAGTACGGATCATCGCACCAAGATTGTGAGGATCTTCGATACCATCTAATACTACGATAAATGGATCTTCGCCCTTATCTTTTGCTGCCTTTAATATATCTTCCACTTCTGCATATTCATATGCTGCTGCATATGCGATAACACCCTGATGTTTTCCTGTTTCAGAAATCTGATCCAGTCTTTCTTTCTTTACGAAATTAATGATGGTATCGCCTTTTTTTGCTTCTCTTAAAATGGATTTGATTGGTCCATCCTGACATCCGTCTAAGATAAATAAGCGATCAATTGTCTTTCCTGCACGAAATGCTTCCATTACGGCATTTCTGCCTTCTATTGTTAATTCTTCGTATCTCATATATAACCTTTCTCGTTAACCTTTCCTTGCATTCATTTTGCCCCGTCAGATGCGGTAGTATGCCCGCATGACTTCACATTTTCTGCCTAATAATCAGTATATCCATTCTTACGGCATATTGGCAAGCATTTTTTAGAAAAACGACGTTCTATTGCAACAAAAAGTGGGTACCTGACTAAGAGCGTCCGAACACTCTTAATCAGATACCCTTTTCTTTAGGTGACTTTCTCTTTCTATGCTTCAATCAGCTTTAATTCCACGAGTCCATGCTTTACCAGTTCTAAGATACGCTCCATCTGATTCGTTAGATATAAGTATCCAATTAGCGCCTCAAAACCAGTCGCGTTGCGGTACTCGGAAATCGATGCGTTCTTTGCGCTTGTAAATGATTTTGCATTTCTTCCGCGCTTAAATACTGCCATCTCTTCCTCCGTTAACATGCTCTCCACTGCGAAAAACATATCCTTCTGGGTTGGTGCCTTTACAAGCTTGCTTGCTCTTTGGTGCAGCTTATTCACAACTGCATTTCCCTTTTCTACAAGCATGGTACGGATAATCAGATCGTAAATGCTGTCTCCGATATAGGCAAGGGTTAACGGGGAGTAGGTACGGATATCCGTATCTGGCAACTCAAATGTACTGCGTACTAATCTTACTAAGCTCTCTTCCATTTTACACCTTCTCTTGTATCTTCTAATACAATACCCATATCTAAAAGTTTGTTACGGATTTCATCTGCTAATGCGAAGTCTTTGTTCTTTCTTGCTGCCTGACGGTCTGCAATTAATTTTTCAACTTCTTCATCTAAGATTTCTTCCTGCTTTTCTGTCACGATACCTAAGATATCTGCAAGAACAGTGATATGGTCAAGCGCTGTCTGTAACATCTGTGTGCTGTTTGCGGCAGAAAGCTTTGTATTTGCGATCTTAACCATTTCAAAGATTGCAGTAACCGCATCGGCTGTATTGAAATCATCATCCATTACTGTCTCAAATTTCTGATGAAGTGCTTCGAATTCTTTTACGATTTCCTTCTCTTCTTCTGTCATAACCGTTTCGGCACTGCTATCCTGCTTCTTCACATTTAACAGGAATTTAAGCTGCTCTACTGCTGTCTGGATACGCTCTAAACCATTCTTGCTTGCTTCCATGATTTCACGGCTGAAGTTGATTGGGCTTCTGTAGTGTACGCTTAATAAGAAGAAACGTAATACGGAAAGATCAAATTCTTCACTGATTTCTCTTACAGTAAAGAAGTTTCCTGTGGATTTGGACATCTTCTTATTATCGATATTTAAAAATGCATTATGCATCCAGTATTTTGCGAACTCTTTTCCGGAGCAGCTTTCTGTCTGTGCGATTTCATTTTCATGATGAGGGAATACTAAATCTTCACCGCCGGCATGAATGTCAATCTGTTCTCCAAGATATTTCTTACTCATAACGGAGCATTCAATATGCCAGCCTGGACGGCCATCACACCATGGAGAAACCCAGGCTGGTTCGCCTTCTTTCTTTGGCTTCCATAATACGAAATCCATTGGATCTTCTTTTTCATCGGCTACGGAGATTCTTGCTCCTGCTTCTAAGTCATCAATATTCTTCTTGCTTAATTTACCGTACTCAGGGAAACTTCTTGTTCTGAAGTATACAGTACCGTTCTTTTCATACGCATGGCCTTTTTCGATTAATTCTTCAATCATTTCGATCATGCCATCGATTTCTTCGGTAGCTTTTGGATGCTTTGTTGCTGGAAGAACATTAAGACCTTTGGTATCCTTTTCGAATTCTTTGATGTAACGTTCGGAGATTTCCTTTGATGTTACACCTTCTTCATTTGCCTTCTTGATGATCTTGTCATCTACGTCTGTAAAGTTGGATACAAACTGCACGTCATATCCTTTATATAGTAAGTAACGTCTTACTGTATCAAATACAACGATTGGTCTCGCATTTCCGATATGGATGTAGTTGTATACGGTAGGTCCACATACATACATCTTTACCTTGCCTTCTTCTAATGGCACGAATTCTTCTTTCTTCTTGGAAAGTGTGTTATAAATTTTCATATTTTTGTTTCCTTTCTTATCTTTATTTGCGTTTATTTTTGTTCCATTTCTTTTAATCTGCTTCTTAAAGAATCGATTTCCCGCTTCAGTTCATCATTTTCCTTCTGAAGACGAATTAAATCAGACTGTACTGGATCCGGAAGATGTACATGATCCATAGATTCTCTTGGACTCTTAACATTATTCCTTTTTACAACTCTTCCTGGTACACCAACTACGGTAGAGTTTGCAGGAACTTCCGATAATACGACTGATCCTGCTCCTATCTTAGAATTTTCCCCAACTGTAAAGGATCCTAGTACTTTTGCGCCTGCACTGATCATAACATTATCCCCGATGGTCGGATGACGTTTGCCCTGCTCTTTTCCGGTTCCTCCAAGTGTAACTCCCTGATAAAGGGTTACATTGTCTCCGATAATTGCAGTCTCTCCAATCACGACACCATGGCCATGATCGATAAACAATCCTTTCCCGATGGTAGCACCGGGATGTATCTCAATTCCTGTCTTTCTGGCTGAACGCTGAGAATACCATCTAGCCAAAAAATAATGTTTCTTCTGATATAAATGATGTGCAATCCGATGTCTTACGATTGCCTTAAAGCTCGGGTATAAGAATACCTCTGCTGAAGATTTAATAGCAGGATCTCGTTCTTTTATAATCTGCATTTCTTCTTTAATGAAATGTATCATCCCCATAATACTGAGCCTCCTTTGACTCTTTGCCGCCAAGCCACCTACATTCCCCCTAGGAATTTCTTCTGGCATTGAGGCATCCACTGAATGCGTAACCTCCAGAACGTTTTTTATTTATAACAATTCTCAAAAAACTTCCTATAAATAAAAAAACTCCGTCTCTAAACAAGAGACGAAGTCAATCCGCGGTTCCACTCTAATTTGCACTCAAAAAAATGCAATCTCATACACATAACGGCTGCTACCGGGTTTTACTACTTACTTTCACAAAACCTGCTCCTGGAGGCACTTCCCTTCGATTCCTATAAGGACTGCTTTCAGCCGGTGACAATCCCTCTCTGTTATATTCCTTGAAGCTACTCTTTCCAATCAACGCATTTCTTTTTAATTATGTTTTATATATTGTATGCAACTTTTTTCGTTTTGTCAACTATTTAAGACTCGCATTCTGCTCCTTATTGATTCTTGCAGCAGCCACTGCAGGAAGCACATTTGGATGGAGCCTCTTTCTGATTGGGGTCGTATACGAATGAATTGCCATACTCATAATTATCTACTGTTGTCAGCATACAGATTGCCTGAGAAGAGATTCCTTCGCCTGTTCCGGTAAAACCAAGACCTTCTTCCGTTGTGGCTTTTACATTCACCTGGTTTTCTTCTAACTCTAATGCGTCTGCTATGTTTTTTGCCATCTGTGGTATAAATGGTGCTAACTTTGGACGCTGTGCAATTATCGTAGCATCAATATTCCCAATAATATAACAGTTTTCATCTAACAGTTTTTTCACATGCTTTAATAGTGCAATACTAGAAGCCCCCTTATAAGCCTCATCCGTATCTGGAAAATGTCTTCCGATATCGCCTAGCGCTGCTGCACCTAAAAGTGCATCCATAATGGCATGTAATAATACATCCGCATCCGAATGCCCTAACAGACCTTTTTCATAAGGAACCTTTACACCGCCTAAAATCAGATCTCTATTTTCCACTAATTTATGAACATCATATCCCATTCCTACTCTCATCATCTCACCATGCTTTCTATTAATGTTATAAACTGTGACAGCGCCACTTATTCATACCCTGTCCGTTTCTAAAAAAACTATTCGTTCCTGAAACTTCCATTCATTTTATATCCTAACAAAGTGGATTCGCCACTCTAGACTCCGCAAACAAAAAAATTCCAGGCGATGTCACTTGGCCACGCCGTAAGCGGAATGTACATCCCTAAAAGAGTTTTTTATTTTACGAGGAAGTTTTTTTGAACTTTCCTATAAAACAAAAAAGAGCTTCGCGTACGAAACTCTTTTTAATAAGAATAGCGAAAGAGGGATTTGAACCCACGACACCACGGGTATGAACCGTGTGCTCTAGCCAACTGAGCTATTTCGCCATATGGATTACGGATTATCCGTAAAATGGGACCAATAGGACTCGAACCTATGACCCTCTGCTTGTAAGGCAGATGCTCTCCCAGCTGAGCTATGATCCCATGTTCTCGTACTCGAAGCGCCGAGTACGAGATATATTATATCCATTCCAAAACAGTTTGTCAACAACTTTTTTCAACTTTTTTTATCTTTTAATTCTTACAAACTTCTTCTTTCCAATTTTCAATACATTTTCTTCTTCCACAAAGATTAAATCCACATCCATTAGCTTTTCTTTGTTAAGCATAACCCCGCCCTGTTTGATCAATCTTCGAAACTCACTTCCCGAAGCCACGAGATTTTTTTCTATCAGTTTTGGAACAAGAGAAAGTAACGTATCCTCCCCATCCTCTAACTTGATTTCTGGCATTTCATCCGGCGCTTTGCCTTCCCGGAATACATTCTCAAAGTATTCAAATGCTTTCTGCATCGCTTCCTCTCCATGGTACATCCGAGTAATCTCTTTTGCGAGCTCAATTTTTATCTCCCTTGGATTCCTTCCGTTCTTCATCTCCTCTTCCATCTTCTCAATCGTATCCATATCCACATCGGTTACAAGAGTGAAGTAGCGGATAATTAAAGAGTCCGGTACTTCCATGACTTTCTTAAACATTACTTCCGGCACTTCGTCCACACAGATATAATTGCCTAATGATTTGCTCATCTTCTCTACTCCGTCCAGACCTTCTAATAATGGCATAAAAATTGCTGTCTGCTCTCTCATCCCCTTCGCTTTCTGCAACGCTCTGCCCATCAACACATTAAATGTCTGCTCCGTTCCTCCAAGCTCGATATCCGCCTGAATCTCAACGGAATCGTATGCCTGCATCAACGGGTAAAAGAATTCATGCAGCCCAATTGGAGTGTTCTCCTGGTATCTCTTCTTAAAGTCATCTCTTTCTAACATTCTTGCAACCGTCGTTGTGGATGCCAAACGGATTACTTCCTCAAAATTTAACTTCTCTAACCATTCACTGTTAAATCTCACTTCCGTTTTACTCGGATCAATCACTTTAAAGATCTGTTCCATATAAGTTGCCGCATTCTCTTTCACCTGTTCTTTGGAAAGTGCTTTTCTCGCCTTTGATCTTCCGGTTGGATCCCCAATCTGCCCCGTAAAATCTCCAATAATAATGACTACCTTATGCCCCAAATCCTGAAGCTGCCTAATCTTTCGAAGCGCTACTGTATGCCCCAGATGGATATCCGGTGCGGATGGATCCAGACCGAACTTAATCGTGAGTGGTCTTTCCTCCTTTACCGATTGCGTTAGTTTCTCCATCAGATCCTCCTCTGAGATAATCTGAATGGCTCCTTTTTTAATGATCGAAAACTGTTCCTTTGCTGATTTCATAGTGATAATTCCTTTCTTTATTATGATTTTTACATAAACCGAAAGGCTGTTTTGTGGATGGGAGTTTTCTATTGATAACAAACCTAAATAACCATTTCCATGTTTGCTATCTAAGAAACAAAATAAATTCGTGAATCGAAGAACTTTAAATGATGACACTTTAAGCTCTGCAATAAAAAACGCCCTCTGAAACGAAATTCAATCCGTTTCAGAGGGCGTTTAGTCACGCGCTACCACCTCAATTTATTAACTGCTCACACAGCTAACCTCTTCAAGTACTCATACAAATCTGTATGGTGATACTCTAGCACGATAACGGGTGCAGGAAACCGTCAGCAGCCTACTTAAGGAGAACCTTGTTCGGTGCGAAGCTCTAAGATGTATTCAGAATTATTATTCCTGCGCCTCTCATCACCCGGCAACTTTCTGTTGGAACACTGCAATTCTTACTCTTTCTTTTCACAGCCTTATTCTATGGAATTTATGTTAGTAGTAACTATAGCACCATCCCCTAATTCTGTCAAATACTTTTTTTATGGAATGCTTAGTTCCCACATTCGATGCTGATATGAGTAAACCGATCTAACAGCTCATTTGTGGAAAGACTTTTCTTCTCTTCACCGGCCTTATCTAAAATAATATTGCCCTCATGCATCATTAAGATACGGGATCCATATTCCACCGCGTACCTCAAGTTATGAGTTACCATAATGGTCGTCAGCTTCTTTTTCTTTACAATCTCATCCGTTAATTCCATAATCCGATCCGCTGTCTTCGGATCTAACGCGGCCGTATGCTCATCTAAAATCAGGAACTCAATCTCGCTCATCGTACACATTAAAAGTGCCATTGCCTGTCGCTGTCCACCAGAAAGCGAACCAACCTTCACATGTAACTTTTCTTCCAAGCCTAGATTCAAACTTTGAAGCAGCTCTTTATAATAACTGATTCTTGCCTTATTGGTCCCTCTTCTTAGATTAAAACGTCCCCCCTTATTATCTGCCAATGACATATTTTCTAAAATTGTCATATTCGGACATGTACCAAGTGCCGGATTCTGATATACTCTTCCAATCCTTTTATTCCTCTTATAGTCTGGAAGGTTTGAAATATCTCTGCCGTTTGCTACAATCTTTCCACCATCTAGTGGAATGCTTCCACAGATTAGGTTTAACATGGAAGTCTTACCGGAACCATTCGAACCAACGACTGCTACAAATTCATGATCTGGAATCTGCAAGTTAAAATCCCGAAACAGACACATCTCATTTACCGTGCCTGGATTATAATATTTATTCAGACTTTGTAACTCAAGCATTCTTCTTCCCCCTCCGTTTCCGTTCACTAAATACCAGGATAATAAGGAACAGCACCGATGTAACGAGCTTTAAATCATTCGATGGCAGTCCAAATCGGATTGCTCTTGAAACACACCATTTATACAGCAGAGAACCGGCAATTACGGCTGTGGTAGGTTTGATAAAAGACACATTCTTAAAAAGACTCGTTCCTATAATAACGCTTGCAAGGCCAATCACAATTGTCCCCGTCCCAGTGGATATCTCAAAAAATCCGTTCATCTGCACATATACACAGCCAGCTAAAGCTGCGAATGCATTTGCAATCGCAAGTCCGGTTATCTTTACAAATCCTTTATCCTTCGCTAGTGATGTCACTAATATCTCATTGTCCCCTGCTGCCCGAAGCAGATACCCGGAACGAGTTTTTAAATATGCATCCAATGCAAGTTTTCCTGCCAACAAAATAAGAAATAGGAACATAACCGTAACATACCTTTTCGCTCCTTCTGGCAGAAACGATTCCAGCCATTCATTTTCAAATATTGTCTCTCTGCTAAAGATTGGAAGGTTCGCTTTTCCTGCAATCTTTAGATTCACCGAATATAACGCTGTCATCATAATGATTCCAGAAAGCAGATCTCTTACTTTAAGCTTCACATGAATTAGCCCCGTTCCTATTCCGGCTATTGCTCCTGCCAAGAAAGAAACAATCAGGGTAAGCCACGGATTCATTCCCTTACATAACAAAGACGCCGCAACAGCCCCTCCAAGCGGAAACGTCCCATCTACCGACAAATCCGGAAAATCCAGTATCTTATATGTGATATATACTCCTAGCGCCATAATGGCATATACAAATCCCTCTTCCAGTATTCCTAATAAAATGGTCACAGCCGCTTCCCCCTGTCATCCTTGTTTTATTATAATTCTTTGGCTATCTTTCTTTGTATCTGCTTTATCCTTGCTCTGCTTATTAGATTCTATTTCTATTTATGCTTTTTCCTACTTCTTACTTCTTACTTTCTACTTTCTACTTTCTACTTGCTACTTCTTATTTCTTATTTGTTATTTGTTGTTTCCTTTTGTTTTTATTTTCACTCCTACTTTACTGCTCAATTGTATCAAACACCTGTGCCGCACTCTCAATCAGAGAATCTGGAATAGTGATTCCTAACTTTTTAGCTACTGCGGTATTTCCATAAAAAGCCGCTTCTTCTATTACCTCAAATGGAATCTCTTCTGCCTTTTTCTCCCCCTTTAATACCTGTGCTGCCATCTTACCGGTCTGTATGCCAAGCGAATAATAATCAAGTCCTACTGCACCTAAACATCCGATCTTCACCTGTTCCACTTCACTTCCGAAAACCGGTATTCCTGCTTCTGTTGCCTTCTCTAATACAATTGGAAGACAGCTTACCACTGTATTATCCGTAAGATTCGTAATACAATCTACCTGTTTCATCAGACCGTCTGCTGCAAGAGGAATATCTGCGGTTGTCTGAATCCCGTTTTCTATAATTGTGAAGCCGTAATCCCCTGCTGCCTCCTTATACTCTTCAATCGCAGAAATGGAATTCACCTCACTTGTACAGTAAAGAATACCGATTGTATCCGCATCCGGCATAACCTCTCTGATCATTTCTAACTGCATCTGAACCGGCAATTTATCGCTTGTTCCAGTCACATTCCCTGCCGGTGTCCCATCTGCATTCGCAAGCTCTGCTGCTATTGGATCTGTTACCGCCGTAAAGATAACCGGTACATCTTGCTTCTTTGCTGCACTGTATGCACTTTGTGCCATTGGCGTCGCGATTCCGCAAATCAGACTGCATCCCTTTTCTAAGAAATTATCAACAATCTGGCTTGCTGTACCGCCATCCGTCTGTGCGTTCTCATAATAAATCGTGATATTCTCTCCTTCTATATATCCCGCTTCCTTAAGCCCCTCAATAAAGCCATTCCGGCAGTTATCAAGAGAACCATGCTCTGCAAACTGTCCAATCCCAATCTTTAATGTAGCCCCCTCTGATTTCTTAGCGCATCCTGATAACACTGCTGTTCCCATCATAAGAACTGCTCCTAATAATGCAAGACTTCTTTTTCTTAAACCTTTCTGACTGCATGATTTCATAACTTTGTCCTCCCTGATTTAAATGATTTTAAAATACGACTACTTGTGCCGGTATAGGAGAAACAGGCATGCGGAATTGCTGAAAAGGAATGCTTATTTACCGAATGGAAACAATCAGTTTCGATAAATAAAAAAAGTCCCAAACAATCAGTTTTCACTCATTGTTTGAGACGAATACATTCGATCCGCGGTACCACTCAAAATTGACCTAAGTCCTCTTTTCTCATATACGATCATATATGCCATATGGATAACGGTTATGGTTTCCGTCGGCCCCTACTTCAATCTGGTTCAGGACCGCCCTCAAAAGTCCATTCAGCAAACGACTCCATGCCGCATTCCCACCCTCAGCGGCTCTCTGTGATTTCGTACAAATGCTTACTCTTCTTTCTCAGCGGTTTTCACTCTTACTGCTTTCGCAGTTTAATTGTATTTGTATCATAATTCTTTTTCCTTATTTTGTCAATCATTTCTTTTATAATTTCCTTACTTCTCTATTTTGCCTGTAAAATCGCCTTACTTTCAAGAGAAGTACTAGCCTTCTGCCTGTCCTTACTTATTTCCCCTATTTTTCTTCCACTTGCTCCTTCTCATAAGCAGCAATCACTCTGCGATAAGAATCAAACTCCTCATAAGAAAGACCTCGATCCTCATATTCTACTTCTCCCCGCTGATTATCATAAGGATCTGCTCTGCGATATTTCTTCCTTGGATAGAACTCTCTTTGAAAAACAGAGTTTGCCGGCATGCGAAACGGATCCAGATTTCCAAAATAAAAATCCCACATCTCCTTATTGCCATCCCGATATGCACTTCCGCCAAAAGAACAGTCCGCAAATACCCAACCATACGGTTCTACATAAAACTGTGCCCAGTCATGGCTTCCTGCACTGTAAGGAGTCGTATAAAGCCCAGACTGCCATCTCGCTGGAATTCCAAGAATTCGTAACAACGTAATGAATAAAACAGTCTGCACACCACAGTCTCCTTTTCCATTTAACGCTGCATACTCCGCAATCGAATCCAACACCATATATTCTGGCATAAAAGAGTACTGAATCTTTGTGGTAATAAAATCATAGACAAGTCTTGCCTTCTTCACCACATTCGTTTCCTCTCCCACGATCTCTTCCGCTAACTCCTTTAAATACGGTGTAAACATAATATGAGGCGCCTGTTCTAAGAAATCCTCCTTTCGAACTGGCCCAGCATCTGAGAATCCATCTGCCAGCGCCCACGTATACACTGGCTGTATCGATTCCTCTGCCTTCATCGGATCTAATACCTGATACGTAACCGTATTATCATACTCATACTCAATATAAACTTCTTCTCTTTCCTGTTGTTTCACCATTCCAAACACAGTTCTCTGACCTGCATCTTTCGATGCGACCAACGGATTCTTGATGCTTGACTCTGCAAGCCTTACATTATGGACCTGCATCTGTTCTAGTGGATATGGGATATGTACGGATAAGGTTCCTTCCTGAAACGCTTCCTCCTTCACCTTAACACCAGCATGAATGCGGAAATGATACGTAACCGTCCCCTTCTTTTTCATTCTCTTCACAATCTGTGAAAGCACCTCCTCCTCAAGGCCTTCTGAAATTGATCGTTCCTCTTTCCTTCTCTCTCTCGGAATCGATACCTTCCATAACGTCTCCAGAAAACGTCTAAAAAATCGTTCTTCCCCATTCACATAAATCCAGTCAATCTCACCCCTTACAACTCTTTCCCCAAACTCCTCTTCCGTAAAATCCACAATCCTTTCCTTACACATCCTGATTGCCTGTTCTCTTGGTATCGTATACTCTGACGGAAGAATCTCAAGCACTGGCAGTTCCTCATTCAGCCGTTTCCTTAATGCCACCGGAATATCCCGTAAGAGCCATGCCTCAATCTGCTTCTTTGCCCTGTGAAAATCCCCATGCTCCTTTAGCCTCCTAACGTCTTCCGGAAGCCCTATCTTCCGATATTCCATATCCTCATAACGCCACTCCATTCTTCTTCGCCTTTCCTTTCAACTCAATAGTCGACTCATATTTCAACTCACTTCTTAAACACCCCTAATTAAAATCCATCTGCATTCCCAATTTTTTCTTATTATACGCTTATCCTGCTTTCCATGCAAGCCAGTATTTACGCCACTTACATCGGTTCTAAATTATCTTATTCCATTTTTATTTACTCTTTCCATACCTCCATCTTTACCGCTTTCTTTCCATTCCATATATCATTCATTTTTGAGTCTCTTATCAGAGATGTTCTGTTAAAATAAGAGGCTTCAGATACAGAAGTGGGATTTGATAAGATGCGATTGTGCTGCTGATACGAAAAAGCTGGCTCAGTGCAGGGGATGATTGATTTTTTCGATTGTACGGCCTCAAGACAGACAAAAAGCCAGAAAGTCTCTGAATATCAGACAGTGTTTTCCTGTCTAATATTCAGAGACTTTCTGGCTTTTTATACAAGCTTGTGACGAACAGTGAAAAATATCACTTCTCCCCATAACCCATTCCAAATCTCTTATGGAATACTAACGAGCTCCCTTGTCGTATGGAACACCGGCAGCACGTGGAGCCTGGGACTTCTTGCTGGTGAAAGCAAGAACGATTAATGTTGCGATATAAGGAATCATCTTATATAAGTTGCTTGAAATACCAAGGCTTACTAAGAAAGGAATACCGGAGTAAGAAGCCGCGATTGTCTTCATAAGACCGAAGAATAAAGCCGCGAATAAAATACGAACCGGTTTCCACTGACCAAAAATTAATACCGCGATTGCAAGGAAACCATATCCTGCAACAGTCGCATTAAAGTTTGTGGAAGTTGGGATAACGAATACAAGACCACCGATCCCACCAAGGCATCCGGAAATCATAACACCCGCATAACGGATTTTGTAAACGCTAACACCAACCGAGTCAGCTGCCTGTGGATGTTCACCACATGCACGAAGACGTAAACCAAATCTAGTCTTGTATAACACGATTGCAGATACAATTAAAATGATAAAACCAAGGTAAGTGGTAATGTAAGTATTCTTAAAGAATAAATCGCCGATTACCGGAATATCACCAAGTACAGGAACCTTTGCAATACGGAATGTATTGTTAAAGTTGATCTGCTGTACGCCCTGAATCTGTCTTGCAACGAAGATTGCAAACGCAGGCGCGAATAAGTTTAATGCGGTACCACTGATTGTCTGGTCTGCCTTCATGTTAATGGAAGCATATGCATGAAGCAGGGAGAATACAACACCTGTTAATCCTGCTACTAAGATAGCAAGGATTAACAATGGCTGTCCGCTTAATGTTCCCTGGAATAAGTTAATAAATAAGATACTTGTGAAGGCACCCATTGTCATGATACCTTCTAATGCGATGTTAACAACACCGCTTCGTTCTGAAAACATTCCGCCAAGAGCAACGATTAAAAGGGGAATGGTAAAGAACATGGTCTGCTGGAATAAGAAATATATCGTACTCATTATTCATCTCCCCCTTCTTCTTTCTGCTGTGGATCTTCATCCGTCGTTTGATCACCGACATCGCCCGCCTTTGGTTCCTCATCTGGTATCGGCTGATGGAGCGGAGCCGGAATCTGTGGACTTGGTGTTTCAGGAATATTTAATTTCTCTGCCTTCTTCGCATTTCTCTTCATCATGTAAGAACGTACGATTAAGGAGAATGCACTAAAGTAAATGATAACGGCAACGATAATATCAATGATTTCCTGAGAGAATTCAAACAACTGAAGGTAGAATCCGCCCTGTCTGATATATGCGATGAAAAGACCAGCTAATAAAATTCCAAGTGGAGAAGATAAACCAAGTAAGGCAACGGAGATACCGTCGAAACCTTCTGCTGCGATTTCATCTACGATTTCAATATATTTACCGGATCCGGCAAGGTATAATAAACCACCGCCAAGACCTGCTAAAGCACCAGAGATCGCCATGGATAATGTGATGCTCTTCTTTTCGTTAATACCGGCATACTTGCTGGCATCACGGTTAAAACCAACTGCTTTTAATTCATAACCGAATGTTGTCTTTGTTAAGATCACATATACAACTACTACTGCTAAAAGAGCGATAATGAAACCGCCGTTTACTGCAGAATCGGTAAAGATCTTATCTAATCCGAACTTTGGAATGTTTGCAGTGGATGCTACCGCGTTAGAACGGTTATTTGTCTTATTAAATAACGCTGGTGTATCTTTGATAGCCC
This sequence comes from uncultured Lachnospiraceae bacterium, assembly GCA_945787565.1. Lineage (GTDB taxonomy): Bacteria > Bacillota > Clostridia > Lachnospirales > Lachnospiraceae > Lachnoclostridium. The sequence goes on along the minus strand of CALZIE010000008.1, from coordinate 7,272 downwards.
AGTTTACAGCATACATGCCGATATAGTTCATCATGATACATGCGATTACTTCGTTGATATTTGCAAATGCTTTTAATAAACCAGGGATTACTGCCCAAAGCGCACCTGCTAAAACAGCTGCAAGAAGTGCTACTACCCAGTGTACACTTCCTAACTGTGGAAGAGTGATACCAACTACGATTGCTGCAAAACCGCCCATTGTAAACTGACCGGATGCACCAATGTTAAATAAACCTGTCTTAAAAGCGAAGCCTACTGCAAGACCAGTACAGATAATTGGAGTGGCATAGTAGAATACCATACCAATGCCATATAAACCTTCTGACACTGCACCAGTTAAGATTGTTCCGAAACCGGCAAACGCCTGACCTGGATTACAGATGAGAAGGATTACTAAACCAACTAATAAACCTAATACAACTGCAAATACGGAGGACACTAGTCCCAGATTATTTCCTTCCCCTGCTTTTCTAGGGGATTTTGAATTTGATTTCTTCATTATTTTACATTCCCCCTTTTCGAGCCTGCCATGTAAAGACCTAATTCCTGAACAGTTACTTCTTTTGGATCTAAATCTGCTACGATTTCACCTTCATACATAACTAAAATTCTATCACTTAAGTTCATTACTTCATCTAATTCAAAGGAAACAAGTAAAACACCGCTTCCCTTATCGCGTTCTGCTACTAACTGTTTATGAATGAATTCAATCGCACCAACGTCAAGACCACGTGTTGGCTGAACCGCAATTAAAAGATCTGGATCTCTTGCGATTTCACGTGCAATGATAACTTTCTGCTGGTTACCACCAGACATACTTCTTGTCTTTGTGATTGGACCCTGGCCACTTCGAACGTCAAACTTCTCAATTAACTTTAACGCATTTTCACGAATCGCATCCTTTAATAAGAATCCACTCTTCTGATAGCGAGGTGTAAAGTATTCCTGTAATACCATATTCTCTTCGATTGAGTAATCTAATACTAAACCGTGTTTATGGCGATCTTCTGGAATATGACTTAATCCATGCGTATTTTTATAACGGATGGACTTCTTTGTCACATCTTCACCGCGTAAAGTAACACGGCCAGAATCTAACTTCATTAATCCTGTGATTGCCTGGATCAATTCAGACTGTCCATTTCCATCGATACCAGCGATACTTACGATTTCTCCCTTTCTTACTGAGAAGTTAACATCGTTTACAATCTTCTTTGTATTTCCCTGTGCTTTTGCAACCACACAAAGGTCCTTAACATCTAATACAACTTCTTTCGGTTCAGCTTCTGCTTTATCTACCCCAAAGTTAACCTTACGTCCTACCATCATTTCAGACATGGTTTCCTTATCCGTATCCTTTACATCAACTGTACCAATATATCTGCCTCGGCGTAAAACCGAACAACGATTTGCCACCGCTTTAATCTCATTTAATTTGTGGGTAATGAAAAGAATAGACTTACCTTCCTTCACAAGACCACGCATGATATTCATCAGTTCATCTATTTCTTGAGGTGTTAATACCGCTGTTGGTTCATCGAAAATAAGGATTTCATTTTCACGGTATAACATCTTTAATATCTCAACACGCTGCTGCATGCCGACGGTAATGTCGGAAATATAGGCATCCGGATCAACTGCCAAGTTATAACGTTTACTTAATTCAATAACTTTCTTTCTTGCTTCATCCATCTTAAGGAATCCGCTACTTACTGTTTCTACACCAAGTATAATGTTCTGTAATACGGTAAAATTGTGCACTAATTTAAAATGCTGATGCACCATACCAATGCCTAACGCATTTGCGTCCATTGGACCATTAATTTTTACTTCTTTGCCTTTAACTTTGATCGTTCCTTTTTCCGGCTGATATAAACCAAAAAGGACACTCATTAATGTAGACTTACCGGCACCATTTTCGCCAAGTAATGCATGAATTTCACCCTTTTTTAACTGAAGCGTAATATTATCGTTTGCTTTAATTCCAGGGAATTCTTTCGTAATACCTAGCATTTCAATTATATAGTCCACAAATTTGCCCCCTTCCACAGGATTTTATTTTTTTCGTAACATAACAATAGACTTATGTTTGAACATAAAGTCTAAGTTGCTTTCATTTTCTTATTGTAACCAATTTGTATCTGATTCATGTCAGAACTTATCCATATTGACAGTCTTGGTCTTAACTGTCCCGGTCAGGTATCTTATCACCTGTTTTTTCTGGCTTTTCTTGTGAAAACAATCTTCCCAGTTTCACACAAAACAAAAAGGTGCCTAAGCACCCTTTTGCTTTCTGTTCTTGTGTCAAAGACACTAATCTTTAATTAATTACTTATTTAACTTCTTCAACTGTAACGATAGCAAGTGGTAAATCTGCTACACTTTCAGCATCAGCATCAGTAAATGGAGTATATTCTCCAGATAATAATTTTGCATAAGCAGCTTCATAATCAGCTTCTGTGAAGTTTTCTAACTTAGCAGTATCCATTGGAAGACCTACAGCGTTGGATGTTGCATCAAGTGTAACAACCTGTCCGCCAGGGAAGTTTCCAGCGTAGTAATCTGTAATACCGTCATATACGGAGTTAGAAAGCATCTTTAATGCAGAAAGGATTACAGTATTGGATTCTGAAGACTGATCAACGTCAACACCGATTACTTTACCGTTGTTTGCTTCTGCAGCTGCCATTACGGAGTTACCAACAGCACCACCGCAACCGAAGATTACTTCTGTACCATTCTGATACCAGCTTGCTGCCATTGTCTGCGCTTCTGGAGTTGCTACGAAACCGCCTGTATAGTGATATTTCACATCTACAGAATCAAGTCCCATTTCTTTAGCTGCTGTTTCAGCACCAGCGATGAAACCGTAACCGTAACGGATAACTGCAGGAACTGCCATTCCACCCATGAAGCCAAGCTTTGTGTAGCCTTCTTTTACTGCTGCATAACCTGCGAGGAAACCTGCCTGCTGTTCAGCATAGTAAATAGCGTATACATTGCTTTCTGTCTTGTAATCAGAATAGTCTTCTGTGTGTGGTTCGCCGTCTAAAATGATGAAGTCTACATCTGGATATGTAGTCTGTACTTCATACACTGCTGCTTCAAATTTGAAACCAGGACATACAATTAACTTAGCACCACCCTTAACCGCAAGTGCGATTGTTTCAATATAAGATGCTGTTGTAGCTTCTGCCGGCTGATAGTACTTGTAAGTCTTGTTGTTTTCTTTTGCATACTTTTCAAGACCTTCCCAAGCACCCTGGTTGAATGACTTGTCATCAATTGTACCTATGTCTGTAACTAATGCAAGTTCATAAGTAGATTTGCTGCTGCCACAACCAGTTAACATAGTAACAGCCATTGTGAGCATAAGTATTAGGGATAATACTTTTTTCATGGATTAACTCCTCCTAGAAATAATTAATTAATTTATTATTATCTTTGGCTTTGCTACAGAAAAGAATATCATAAGAATGCCCAATATTCAATAAGGAATTGCCATTTACCACAAATTCCGACACGGCAGACGTTCCTTTAAAAACAGTATTTTACAATATATCCCTGTATCTTCCAAAGCAATAACCTTTTTTAGTTTCTTACTTCTTTTTTCCTACTTTAAATCCTTTGGTGAAAATCCCATTGGCATGATTTCAGCTAGTGGATATACCCAGTAATCTTCTTCCGATTTTGCAAGAATGACATAAAACTGATCCGGATCGCAAAACTCCATCATAACCTGTCTGCAGACACCACATGGAGGGCAATAATTCTCTATCTTGCCTTCTTTTCCACCTACAATAGCAATTGCTGCAAACTCTTTTACGCCATTACTGACTGCTTTAAAAAATGCAGTACGCTCTGCACAGTTAGTTGGTGTATAGGATGCATTCTCAATATTACATCCTGTATAAATCTTATTATCCACTCCTAAAAGCGCAGCCCCTACTTTGAAATTTGAATACGGTGTATACGAGTAATTTAGCATATTCATTGCTTCTTTTATCAGTTCGCGACATGTTCTGTCATTGATTGCAACAACTTGTCCATTTACAGTAGCTACACCTGTCTTCTCACAAGCTGGAAGCTCTTTTTGAATCTTATCCTCATTTCCCATAAACGTACTCCTTTCTTTTATCCTTGAAAAAGGGGTGAGCTTGTCCTCTCCCCTTTTTCAATCAAAATTTTCCTCTTTTAACGAGTCTATTATTATTATATTTCAACTGCATTTAAAACATGCATAAAAAGTTTCTTTTAATAGCCTGTTGCCTGCTCATTCTTTGCTAATTTTACAATACGGCTTGTTCCAAGTCTTTCTGCTCCAAGTTCGATAAACTTTTCTGCATCTGCAAAAGAGCTGATTCCGCCTGCTGCCTTCATCTTAACGTCTTTTCCGATATGCTTTGCAAATAATGCAATATCATCAAAAGTAGCACCTGATGTGGAAAAACCTGTGGATGTCTTAATATAATCCGCTCCGGCATTTGTCACTACTTCGCACATTTTAATCTTTTCTTCTTCTGTTAAAAGACAAGTCTCGATAATAACCTTTAAGATTTTATCGCCACATGCTGCCTTTAATGTTCTGATTTCTGCTTCAATTGCATCATAGTTTCCGTCTTTTAAATCACCAAGGTTGATTACCATGTCGATTTCAGAAGCACCATTTGCAATAGCGTCTTTTGTTTCAAACTCTTTCACTGCAGTTGTATTATAACCATTTGGGAAACCAATTACAGTACAAACAGCCATCTGATCCCCTACATATTCTTTTGCACGCTTTACAAAAGAAGGAGGAATACATACGGATGCTGTCTTATATGCAATCGCATCGTCACAAATCTGTTTGATATCTGACCAGGTAGCAGTCTGAGTTAATAATGTGTGATCTACCGTTTTAAAAATCATATTCTTATCCATGTTTCTGTCCATCCTATTTTCCGTTATTTTTTTATATCCGAATTTTTATGAGTAAACATAAGAGTAGCCGGCCATACATACCACCCTTGGTTTATACAGTCGACACTCTTTAAGCACTTATTTTTGAATTTCCTGTTTCATTAGAAACTACGCGATTTCTAATGCTACTTCCATCATTTCTCTAAAGCTTGTCTGACGTTCTTCTGCAGATAATTCTTCACCAGTGTAAAGGTGATCAGAGATTGTAAGAATACATAAAGCATTCTTCTTTGCTCTTGCTGCATTTAGGTAAAGTGCTGCACCTTCCATCTCAACACAGAGGATGCCCATCTTCTTCCATAAATCGTTTGCATCTTTATTATCATTGTAGAATACATCAGAGGATAAAATATTTCCAACCACAGTCTTAACATTTAACTTTTCAGCAGCTTCTACTGCTTTTCTTAAAAGTCCGAAATCCGCTACCGGAGCAATTGTTCCTGGTAACTTAAACTGTGCTGCGAAATTAGAATCTGTAGAACATCCCATACCGATTACAACATCTCTTAATTTAACTTCGTCAGAGATACCACCTGCTGAACCAATACGGATAATATTATCTACATCATAAAAATTAAATAATTCGTAGCTATAAATACCGATTGATGGCATACCCATGCCGCCGCCCATAACGGAAACTTTCTTTCCTTTATAAGTACCGGTATAACCGAACATATTTCTAACTGTATTAAAGCATACCACATCTTCTAAGTATGTCTCTGCAATAAATTTCGCTCTTAATGGATCACCTGGCATTAAAACTGTTTTTGCAATATCGCCTGGCTTTGCCGCATTATGCGGTGTTGGTGCTGGTAATTTGGACATGTCAAGACCTCCTGTAACATAGTCAAACGGACTTTTTTCCCATTTGAATAAAATTTCGTTCTAATTATTTTATCACGTATATCCATAAAAAGCAAACAGGAAAACGCGATTTTCTTGTCTTTTTATATTATTTTCTTCACTTTTTGTAATATTATGCTCTTCCCAAAATGCTTGTATTCTTCTACTGATTTTTGCTGTGTGGGAGACTCACGCGTAATAATCGGCGGCCTAATTCCTTGGCATTAAATGGAATTAGTGGATACAAATAATGTCTTCCAGTGATTGTCTTATTGCATGCAAAACAGATGACAATAAAAATCAGACCACCTACATATCCCCATATTCCAAACCATGTTGTGGTTAACAGAAGAAGAATACGGAAGAACTTCAATGTATATCCCAGTTCGAAGCTTGGTTGCGTATAATTTGCAATTGCCACAAATGCCATATAAAGCATTGTTTCTGCGTTAAACCAGCCAGAACTTACGGTAAAATCACCTAAAATCAGTCCAGCTACAATAGATAACGGAGTATTTAGCATATCTGGCGTTGAAACAGCGGCAAGGCGGAGTCCGTCAAGTGCAAACTCTAAAATCAGAAACTGCCAAATTAATGGGATATTGATTTCGTCTTTTATTTTAATGAATTGAAAGGTCTCTGGAATCCACTCCGGGTTCTTCATCAACAACATAAAAGTCGGAGTCAGAATCAGTGCCACAACACTGATGATCATATGAGATAGTCTGATGTAGGTTCCGGTAATTGGCGGGAAGTAATACTCATCTGCCTCTTCTGTAATCGAGAAGAGAGATGCAGGAAGAATCATAGCAGCCGGTGAATTATCCACTAATATAACGATGCTTCCTTCTAACAGACAGGCTGCCGTGGTATCCGGCCGTTCTGAATACTTATATTTCGGAAATGGATTAAACCATCTTCTTTTATCGATACATTCTGCCAGACTCTCCTGATTCATAGAAAGAGAATCCACCTGCACATCCTCAATTTTCTTTATGACTTTCTCTAACAGCTTATGATCTACTCGGTCATCCATATAACTTACCACCACATCGGTCTTTGAGCTTCTTCCGACCTGCATCATTTTCATGATAAGACTAGGATTTCTGATTCTTCTTCTAATTAATGCTGTATTGAATACAATGGTTTCCACAAAACCATCTCTCGATCCCCTAAGCACCTTATCCTTCTCTGGTTCTTCCACTCCTCTTGTAGGATATGTTCTGCAGTCCATTGCAACTGCTTCCTCGCACCCGTCCACAAACAGAACCGGTACACCGGATAAAATATTCGTAATAATATCCTCTTCCTTTGATACCTTATCAACTTCTGCATATGGAACATACTTCTTTAAAAGCTCATAAGCATCCTTTGGATCATCCTCCGGTTTTAACCCAGCGAAATACTGTAGTACTTTCTGTAGAATTTCATCCTTGGCAAATCCATCGATACAATAAAAACATGCCTTTT
>CALZIE010000007.1 GCA_945787565.1 uncultured Lachnospiraceae bacterium | reverse complement strand
ATCCGAATTCTTCTTTATTCTTAAAAATCTTCTTTCCAGTTCCTCTTCTTACAAACAGGAATGTGAACAAACCAGAAACAACTCCCCAAAATGCAAAGCTATTAGTAGTACTCTGTGGGAAAATTACATTAGTAAATAAGTTCCCACCAATAACAACACAAGGTAATAACAGTACTGTATTTAAAAGAGCACCTGTTACGACAGAACGGATGTATTTTTTCTTTTTATCTCCAACCAGAGCAGGGAAACTTCTCACTTTATTTTCTGTCAAGGTATTGAAACCAGGTAATCTAAGTAATAAGTAAATACATGGAAGGATAAACATGAAAAAGCCTACAACGCCAAGGAAATCAAACACTAATTTGAATCCCCAGATCTGGCCTTCCATTGCTGAGTTAGCAGCAGGCATCACATGATTCAAAAAGTCCACCATACTGGAGGTACAGTCTTTAGAGAGAAGGTTTATATTATGAATCTCATTTGGATTCCACATAGAACAGCTATATCCTGTTTCCTCAGAAACATAGATTTTTCCTTCTTCCACCGCATCATAGAGACCATTTGTTGTATAAGAGATTGTCTCTTCATATTTGGAATCTACAACTGGAGAATCTCCATGAGCATACATATTTGGAGAGAATACTACGTATCCTCTGCGTGCTAATTCTAAACTCCAAGACTGCACAGATTCTGCTGATGAATTTGAACCATGGCTAATTACCATTGCAGGCAATTGATTTTCTGTAGATGCTTCTTTAGGCACATACATATAGCCCGTGAGTTCACCAACTGCTGTTGAGATTCTTATATTTGTGACCTTTACTTGTCGGCCATTTGTAAGAATCAGATTACTACCAATTGCACTCAGAAGACAGAGAATCAACGAAACAACAATTAGTATTTTTGCAATGTCTTTATTCTTTTTCATTTGCTTTTTCCTTTCGTTTCCCCTTTTTTGGGCTTTGTATTTCCTATTGAATAAAGAGGGAAATTATAATATGTTATAATTATAACAATCATGTATTTTTTTAACGATTTCAAATGTAATCAATTACATTGCAAATCTAACAATATTTTTAACTCAGACATAAAGGAAAACATCAATGGAAACTACCGAAATTGAAATACAAAACGAAATCTTAATGGGAACTCCTATTACAAAGGCCTGGATTGGAAGTGGTTTCTCAGACTACAGTACATTCTATAAGGCATTCAAAAAAAATTATGGTATGTCCCCAAACGAATTTGTTCAGTTCCTTAAGAATATTTCATAAGCCTTGTAAGTTCGCACATTAATATAGAAGGTATTTGCAATGATTTTTATCTTCATGCAATCAGTGGAAAAAGCAGTGGCGGCATGATAGAATGTTTATAGAAAATGCCAGATTCACATTTATTATGTGTATAAGCTGGCTAGAAGAAAAATTGGAAAGCAGGAAAAAGTAATGAAGTATTGGATTGACCGTTTTGAGGGCGAATATGCCGTTTTGGAAGATGAGAGCAGAAACATACATTCCTTGCTAAAAAAGGAAATTCCAAAGGAAGCGAAGGAAGGGGACTTGCTTATTAAGATAGAAGAAGGATATGTGGTTGATAAAGAGACAACCGCAAAGAGAAAAAAAGAAATCAAAGACCGAATGAATCGTCTTTTTGAGTAGAGGAAATGCTGTAGAAAGCCAGAGGAGACGAAATATTACTTCTAATTATGGATTTCTTATGATATAATGAACTTTAGAGTCTGGATTTCTTATTCTTTTCTGGGAAATTCATGATTATAATCATTAAAGCTATGTTTATGTATATTTCACTGTTTTTTTGCGGGTAGGAATATCTGAAGAAATAAATGTGAAGAATGAAGTAATATACATAGTCTTTAACTACCATTTGTCCTAGGGAGGTACAAGATGTTAAATAATCGAAAAATCAGATTAATGACAAAACTGGCCGTTTATGAGAAAAATGACGGCAAAGAAGATATTAAGCTGAGTAAGTATTACAAAACCGATTATGTCAGACTACAGATCTTAAAGACAATCCTGTCGGTAACAGTTGGATATTTATTGATTCTTCTTATGATTGTGATTTATAAATCGGAATATTTAATTGCAAATGCGGTTTCTCTGGATTATAAAACAATAGGGGTTACCATGCTTGGTACCTACATTATACTGCTGACTGTCTTTATAGTAGGAACACTGATTGGATATTCCTTTAAGTATGATAAGTCAAGGAAGAAACTTGGAAAATATTATAAAACACTCAAAAAACTCCGTATGATTTATCGAGAAGAAGATGGATTAGAAACGGAAGATACAAATAGGGAGGATATGATCTAATGATGGCATTATTGGAATTTCGAGAGAGATTGCGTGCGATTTATCAAAAATATCAGCTGTTTATTGATCCGGCTGTGAAGTTTTTAGTCGCACTTTTTGTATTTACGATGATTAATCGTGCAATCGGGTATGATGCACGTTTTACGAATATCTTAGTTGTGCTTTTACTGTCTGCTGTTTCAGCTTTTACGCCTTCGGCTGTATTAGTGCTGTTAGCGATGGCAGTCAGCATTGCACATATTTATTCGGTCACGAAGATTTTAACATTTTTAATTGCAGTCGTATTTCTTGTGTTATATTGTCTGTTTTTACACTTTACACCGAGATACGGTTATGTTGTGTTAGCAATACCAATCCTTTATACACTTCATATTCCATATGTAGTTCCAATCGTATTAGGACTTATTGCAACACCAATCACGATTCTTCCAGCAGCATGCGGTGTATTCGTATACTATCTGTTTGCGATTATTAAGGAAGAAGCGGTTACCGCAGTAAGTACATCACTAGATGATACGCTTCTGCTTTATACAAGAGTAATTGATAAGATTATGGATAATAAGCAGCTTTTCATGTCGATTATTATCTTTGCACTAATTATTGTTGTTGTTTATGCAGTTCGTAAGCTTAAAATCGAATATGCATTTGAAATTGCTGTTGGAGCAGGTGCAGTTGCTTGCATCTTAGGCTTTTTAATTGTGGACTTACGACTTGACATATCAAAGCAAATTGCTACAATGATTTTGGGAACAATTGGTTCGGCAGCGATCGCCATTGTGATACAGTTCTTCCGCAGAGCATTGGATTATACTGCAGTTGAAAATGTGCAGTTTGAGGATGACGATTACTATTACTATGTAAAAGCGGTTCCAAAAATTAACGTAAGCATGCCTCAGATGCGTGTGAAGCGAATCAATGCACAGAAGGTGTCGGATACGGTAAAAGCTGATTCGACAGAAAATCAGGACTAGTTAGGAAAATCCGGTCATTTTTGGCCGGATACAAACAAAAAGATAGAATAAGGGCAGGGATTTTAGCATGGAAGCAATTAAAATATTTTTTGAGGACTACTTAGTTCGCTTATCATTACCGAAACTAAAGATCACAGATATCATTGAAATTTTAATTATTGCATGCTTCATTTATAACCTGATTAAATGGGTGAAAAAAACCCGTGCCTGGGCATTAATGAGAGGGCTTGCGATTCTGCTGATATTTTGGATTATAGCGAGCATATTCCATTTCAATGCAATTATCTGGATCTTTGTGAATGCCATCAATGTGGGCATTATCGCAATTGTCATTTTATTTCAGCCAGAGTTTCGTAAGGCGTTAGAACAGTTAGGACAGCGAAGCTTTCTGTCACCGTATCTGCCAAACTTTACGGATGCGAAAGATGATACGGAACGATTCAGTGATCATACGATTGAGGAATTAGTCCGCGCTACATTTGAACTGGCAAAGACAAAGACAGGTGCTCTTATGGTAATTGAAGGGGAAGTATCGTTAGATGATTATGAGCGCACAGGAATCGAAGTGGACGCCATTATCAGTTCACAGCTTCTTATTAATATATTTGAGCATAATACTCCATTACACGATGGCGCAGTGATAATAAGAGGGGATCGTGTGACAGCGGCTACCTGTTATCTTCCGTTATCCGACAGCATGTCGATCAGTAAGGAACTAGGAACGAGACATCGTGCGGGACTTGGAATCAGTGAAGTGACAGATAGCTTCACGGTTATCGTCTCTGAAGAGACCGGGAAGGTTTCCATAGCCAAGAACGGACAGCTGATTCGAAGTGTAGATAGTGATTATCTGAGAGCAAAGCTAGTTGAGATTCAGCGAAAGACATCAGGAGAAGTCAAAAAAATAAAATTATGGAAGGGAAAGAGTAAGAATGAAACAGGTGCTAACTAGAAATATCGGTATGAAGATTCTATCTCTCTTTCTTGCGGCGCTGTTATGGGTTGTAATTATGAATATTGACGATCCTTACATAACAGCCAGATTCGAGAATATCCCTGTTCAGATTATAAATGAGACGGCTCTTGGTGAAGTAGGAAAGATGTATGAGGTAGAATCCGGTGAGACGGTATCCATTAAAGTACGCGGTAAGCGTTCGATTGTAGATAACTTAAAAGCATCGGATTTTGAGGCAACTGCTAATTTCCGAGAGATGTCTCCGGTCTATGCGGTTCCAATCAACGTGACACTAAAGAGCAGCAAGTACAGTGAGGACGATCTAGAGATTGAAAAGATGACACAGATGATGACGCTTTCCTTAGAGGATGCGGATGAACAGACATTTCGAATCAATGTAGTGACGACTGGAGATGCGGCAGAAGGATACTATGTGGCAGAGACCATTGCAAATCCGAACTTAATTAAGATTACTGGTTCGAAAAAGCAGATTGCCAAGATTAAAGAAGTCATTGTTGAAGTGAATGTAAAAGATGTAAAAGAGTCCTTTTCAACAACAGGTACTCCGGTGGCATATGATGAGAACGGATATCAGGTTGATTCGGTTAAGCTGACGTTTGATGCAACCGAGGTGGATGTAGAAGTAGAAGTCCTTCCAACGAAGGAAATCAGCCTCTTAATCACGCAGGAAGGCGAACCGTACAATGGGTATTATTGCTCTACTCCGGATTATATGCCGAAGACAATCATGATTGCAGGGACAAAAGAGGATTTAAGCAAGATTTACTATCTGAAGATTCCGGTTGATGTAACGCTTCAGAAAGAGACTATCTCAACGCAGATTAATATTGAAGAATATTTAAGCGATGAGTATATTTTAGTAGGAAATGAGAACAATGTTGCAGTAACCATTAAGATTGAAGAAATGGATATGAAATATATCTCAGTTAAGACGCAAGACATTACGGTGAAGAATCTTCCAGATGAGTACGAAGTCATCTATAACTCTGGAGAGCAGGTAAACGTCAGCGTGATGGGAATTAAGGGCGTGCTGGATTCCATTACTGCATATAAGCTCAAGCCATACATCGATATCGATGATTTGAAAGAGTATGAGCCAGGAACGTATTTTATAACATTAAAAACAGATTCCACAGAAGACATTACGGTAAATTCTACGATTAGCATAACGATTCGTCAGAAGGCAGAAACCGAATAAAAGTTTTTTGCGAGGGATTAACACTGCCATTCTTGTAAAAGTAAGACTTTTCAGAGTGGCAGTGTTTTTTTGGTAACGCTTAGAGTAGGAGAGTTAGCTTATTTTCTGGAGTGCCTAGAGAGGTAAAGCTAGTTTATCATCGTTTGTGGAAGTGAATATAAGGAGAAATTATGAGAAGTGAAAAAGTGGTTGTAAAAAATGAGACAGGTCTTCATTTAAGACCAGCAGGAAATCTATGCAAGCTAGCGTTAAAATATCCATGTAAGGTTGAACTAAAGTCTGAAAATCGGATAGTGAATGCAAAAAGTGTTCTCGGATTATTGTCTGCCTGTGTAAAATCAGGAGAGGAAGTTGAGATTGTCTGTGATGGAGATCAGGAAGAAGAAGCATTAGAAGAGATTATTGCTGCGATAGAGGGTGAACGAATATAGAAAGCATAAAATTGGAAATTAAATAATGACAAATTTTAGAAGGAATGATATAATACATCTTAATCACCAAAAATGGAAAGGAATGGAATGACTTGGGGCTAGAATAGACAGCATTGTACTTTTTATCATCAAGAAATATAGTGTAGTGTATCGACTCCGCAGCATACAAAACAGAATTGGAAATAGAATCAGTAGGGGAATCAGATTTATTTAAAATGTATGACGGAGGGATAGCATGTTAAATTATAAGAGATATCAGAAAAATCCGATTGTGAGCTTTCCAGAGAGAACATGGCCGGGCAAGGAGATTACCAAGGCGCCAATTTGGTGCTCTGTTGACTTAAGGGATGGCAATCAGGCATTGATTGAGCCGATGGTCGTAGAAGAGAAGATAGAATTTTTCAATATGCTTGTGAAATTAGGCTTTAAAGAGATTGAAGTCGGATTTCCAAGCGCTTCACAGATTGAATATGATTTTTTAAGACAGTTAGTAGAGCGAAAACTGATACCAGATGATGTGGTGATTCAGGTACTCGTTCAGTGCAGAGAGCATCTTATTGCACGTACCATGGAATCCCTTGCAGGCGTAAAAAAAGCAATCGTACATATATATAATTCTACCTCCACGCTTCAGCGTGATGTGGTATTTCATAAGGACCGGGAAGAAATCATCGAGATTGCAAGGCAGGGAACAAGGCTTGTAAAAGAGGCTGTGAAAGATTTCCCTGGTGAAATCCGATTAGAGTATTCACCGGAGTCCTTTACCGGTACAGAATTAGATTTTGCGCTTTCTATCTGTACGGCAGTGCAGGAGATTTGGCAGCCGACAAAAGATAACAAGATTATTATCAATCTTCCAGCAACGGTAGAGATGAATACACCGAATGTGTATGCGGATCAGATTGAGTGGATGTCTACTCATTTAAAGGACCGTGATAACATCATATTAAGTGTGCACCCTCATAATGACCGTGGAACCGGAGTAGCGATTACGGAACTTGCTTTATTAGCTGGTGCAGACCGTGTGGAAGGAACCCTTTTTGGCAATGGAGAGCGTACTGGCAATGTGGATATCTTAACACTTGCTTATAATATGTTTTCTCAGGGAATCAATCCTGAATTAGAGATTGAGGATATCACATCGATTATGGAGACTTATGAAAGACTTACTAAGATGAATGTACCGGAGAGACATCCATATGCCGGAAAGCTCGTATTTACTGCATTTTCAGGTTCTCATCAGGACGCGATCAATAAGGGCGTTAAGGCGATGAAAGAGCGTAATCAGACAATCTGGCAGGTGCCATATCTTCCAATCGATCCTTCGGATATTGGAAGGAAGTATGAGCCGATTGTTCGAATTAACAGCCAGTCTGGAAAGGGAGGCGTTGCCTTTATTATGGAGACCTATTTTGGCTTCAAGCTTCCAAAAGGAATGCATAAAGAGTTTGCAGATATCATCCAGAAGATTTCGGAAGTACAGGGAGAAGTAGCTCCGGATCAGATTATGGGAGAATTCAAGAAGCAGTATTTAGAGAGAAAAGAGCCAATCCATTTTAGGGCGCTTAAGACGGAAGACCGTACGGGCACATCGGATGTGTTTGAGACGGTTGTGAGGGTAACTTATACAGACCACGGAGTGAAGAAGGAATTTGAGTCAGCAGGGAATGGACCAATTGACGCTGTTCAGAGAGGGCTTCAGAATGAATTTGGCATCCGCATTAAGATTCTTGATTATAGTGAGCATGCACTTGGCGAAGGTTCCAATGCACAGGCAGCTGCCTATATTCATATGTGTGATTTAGATACCGGAAAAGCCATATTTGGAGTTGGGGTTAGTTCCAATATTACAAGAGCATCTATTCGCGGCCTGTTTAGCGCGGTTAACCGAATGTATTATAAAGAAGGCAGTGATAATTAAGGCAGAAGATATGCAGTAAGAAACTGTAGTTCTGAAGTATAAACTGTCATATAAAGAGAGCAGGGTTTAAAACAGTTATTTTTCTATGTTTAGGGGGATAAGTAAACATGGGAGAGATAAGATGTTTTAGGCTCTGCCTTTTTTATGCCTTATATTTTCTTACGGCGGCAAGCAGGAAAGGGGCTTAGAATAAAGCAGTGTGAGGGTATGATGGGAGAATTAAAGGTTGACAGAACGTGGTTAGAGTGAGATACTGTCAATGTCCATTTCACAGCATGCTTTTGGTAAAAAACAGGAATCTTATTGCAAGAACTGTGAAGCAGTAATAAGGCTGGGATGGCGTGATGGCAAAATAAAAGGATGGTTCAGGAAGCTTGGCATAGGAACTATGTGCAATGGGTAAGACGCATGGGGATGGAGCTGCCACTGTATGCCAAAAGAAGACGGCAGAGGATGGAAAGTCAGATGGCAAATGCAGAAAAGGACGGCCTTAGGAGTAGGAGGTAGAAAAAGGACGTGACAGGATAAGAAAAGAAGTCTCATGATTTGAAAAAAGACAAGCTTGAAATGAAAGATTACAGGCGGTCTGAAGTATCAAATAGGAATAAATGAGAGATTCTAAATAGAAGAAATATGAGAAAACAAGAGTATAAGGAAACCGGAGTAATCCGGACAGGTGAATTAAAGTGAAACGATTAGTTGATAATTTTACAAAATATAGATTTTTATTAGTCGAACTTGTAAAAAAAGACATTAAGTTAAAGTATCGAAGTTCCGTTCTCGGATTTTTGTGGACCATGTTAGAACCATTACTGACTATGATTGTCCTAACCATCGTATTTGAGAATATGTTTGAACGTAAGATACCAAACTTCCCCGTTTATGTACTATGCGGACGTCTTTTATATTCCTACTTCTCGAACGGAACCAAGCTTGCGCTTAAATCCATTCGTAGAAATAGTTCGATGATTCGTAAGGTATATGTACCAAAATATATGTATCCATTAGCATCTGCGCTTTCTGGATATATTACATTCTTAATCAGCTTGATTGTATTGGTTGTTGTAGGTATTGTTCAGGATGTAAAGCCAACCTGGTATTTGCTACAGGCTGTATTTCCATTAGCAACTATTTTAGTTATGACAGTCGGCCTTGGATTTATTTTAGCAACGCTAGATGTATTCTTCCGTGATATGGAATACCTATGGGGCGTACTATTAATGTTGATTATGTATATGTCTGCGATTTTCTATGATCCGACAAATCTTTTAGCAACTCCAAAGGGGATCATCATCCGTTTGAACCCTCTGTATGGCATTATCACAAACTTTAGAAATGCTATTTTCGGTGAGCCAATGAATGTGAAGTATTTTGCTTATACGGCGTCACTTAGCGTCATCATGCTTGTAGTCGGTGTTATTATGTTCTACCGCAAGCAGGATAAGTTTGTTTTATATGTATAGGAGGGTGTCGTGGATAAAAATACGGTATTAAAAGTAGATAATGTAAGCGTAAGATTTAATCTTACGGATGAGAAAGTAGATAGTGCAAAAGAGTACTTAATTAAATTTTTAAAAAGAGAGTTACGTTATAAGGAGTTCTGGGCACTTAGAAATGTCTCCTTTGATATAAAAAGAGGACAGAGAGTCGGAATCCTTGGTTTAAATGGTGCCGGAAAGAGTACCTTATTAAAGGTAATTGCTGGCGTATTAAAAGCGACGGAAGGAAAGGTTGTTACAAAAGGACGTATTGTTCCTCTTCTTGAGCTTGGAGCAGGTTTTGATAAGCAGTATACAGGTGCAGAGAATATCTATCTGTATGGAGCGATGTTAGGATATCCGAAGTCATTTTTAAAGGAGAAATTTGATGAGATCGTGGAATTTTCCGAATTAGGCAATTTCATCAATGTTCCTCTTAAGAACTATTCATCTGGTATGAAGGCAAGACTTGGATTCTCTATTGCTACAATCGTGGAGCCGGATATTCTGATCCTTGATGAAGTGCTTTCCGTAGGCGATGCGAAGTTTCGAAAGAAGAGCGAGAAGAAGATTAAGGATATGTTTGATAAGGGCATTACCGTATTATTCGTATCTCACTCTTTAGCACAGGTACGTTCCCTTTGTGACCGTGCCGTAATCTTAGAAAAAGGACAGGTAATCGCACAGGGCGATTCGAAGACTGTTTGCGACCTGTACCAGGAGAAGCTAAATAAGTAAAATACAAAAGGTTTAAAGAAGAAAGGGAAATGAAAAGAGACCATGGGCGCGATAAAGAGAGAGACGAAACGAAGATTATTAAGCATGATTCATAATGTACAGGCAAAAGTGGACCAGGTAAGGGTGAATGCCCTTCTTGACCGTTATGATGCGTCTGTATATGAGAATCAGAAGCCAGAGCAGGTAAAGTCAGTTCTGTTTATCATCACCCGCCTGGTCCGCTTTTCTGGAGGGCAGACATCCATCTTAAGACTGGGAACAGAGCTCCATAAGCTTGGATATGAGGTCGGCTATGCGGTATATAAGCCACAGAGCAAGGAAGAGATGCAAATCTGTGCCTCTAGTAATTTAAGTGGATTCAAGGGGGATCTGTATACCATGGAGGAATTAAATGCGATGTATCAGTGTAATTCATTTGATGTGGTGGTCGCTTCTTCCTGGGATACCCTTTCTTTTGCAAAGAAACTTGGAAAATATACGATGTACTTTGTGCAGGATTATGAACCATATTTTTACCCGTTTGGAGAAGTCTTTTTGTTAGCTAAGAAGACTTATGAGCAGGGAGCACATATGGTTAGCCTTGGCAACTGGAATGCAGAGATGATTAAGAAAGAATGTCATCCGGTATCTCCAATTGATGTAGTAGACTTTCCGTATGAGAAAAAGGAATATCCGAAGAAGGAAAGAGATTACATGGCTTATCAGGGAAAGAAGCATTTTGTAATTGCAGTATATTTAAAATACTATGGAAAGAGACTTCCATGTATCCTGCAGTATATGATGACAAATGTAATCAAGCAGTTTGAGAAAAATGGAATCACATTAGAAGTAAAGTATTTTGGGGAAGCTAAGAACTTTACTGTAAAAGGCGGAAAGAACCAGGGGATGTTAAGCAAGAAAGAGCTGTTAGCCTTATACGAGGAAGCAGACTTTGGAATTGTGGCATCTATGAGTAATATCTCGTTAATTCCTTATGAGATGTTAGCCACAGGCCTTCCGCTTGTAGAATTTGAAGATGGAACCTTTGAATATTTCTTCCCAAAGGATTCTGCGATTATGACATCCATTGATCCAAACGACCTATATCAGAAGTTAAAAGCTGCAATGGAAGATCCGGCAATCATCATCAGACAGCAGGAAAAAGCCGCAGAGTATATGAAGGATTTAAGCTGGAAGAAGACTGGATTTCAATTTCATGAAGTACTGGAGAGACTATGCGAGAACTCATAAAGAAACTGACACCAAAACCATTGATTGAACTATATAAAAAGGGAAGATATATATGGATCCGAATCTTATTTCGGATCTTTCATCTTTTTCCGATTAAAAAGAACCGGATAGTATTCTGTAATGTATGGGGATATGGGGATAATGCCAGATATGTTGTGGAAGAGCTTGTTAAACAGCGAGAAGGACAGGAAATCTTCTTTATTACAAACCATCCGGAACAGGCAGGCAATGTAGCGGGCATTCACTTTTTAAAGACAAACAGCATGGCAGCGATACAAGCACTAGCTACGGCTCGTGTATGGGTGGATAACAACCGAAAAGAGCCATATATCACAAAGAGAAAAGGGCAGTATTACATTCAGCTATGGCATGGGGGGCTTGCGCTTAAGAAGATCGAAGGAGACTGTGCCGAACATCTAGGGGAAGCCTATATAAACAATGCCAGACGGGATTCTGCTATGACTGATTTATATGTATCAAACGGGGAATTCTGTACGAATATGTATCGAAGAGCCTTTTTCTATGAGGGAGAGATCATAGAATGCGGGACACCAAGAAATGATGCGTTTATTAAAGGAAATTTAGAAAAAGCTGCATCAGTAAAACGTAGCCTTTCCATTGACCTAGAGACAAAGATTGTTTTATATGCGCCTACTTATAGAGATGGCAGTGAGGTGAGTGCTTATCAGTTTGATTTTGAGCAGGTAAGAAAAGCAATGGAAGCCCGTTTTGGCGGTGAATTCGTAATGATCGTGCGTATGCATCCTCTTGTTTCAGCTTTAGGGGATGTGCTAGAGTATGGAGACAAGATTTTAAATGGCAGCCATTATCCGGATATGTATGAGCTGATGCTTGCAAGCGATGTTCTGATCACGGATTATTCCAATACCATGTTTGAATTTAGTATGATGAAAAGGCCAGTGTTCTTATATGCATCAGATTTTACGATGTATAAGAAGGAGAGGGGATTCTATTTTGATTATTATACCTTGCCTTATAAGATTGCGGCAGATTCAGAGGAATTGATTCAGTGTATTGTAAGATTCGATGAAGAGGAATATCAAAAAGAACTTAACCGCTTTTTTGATACAGTAAACTTAAAGGAAAGCGGTAAGGCAGCAGAAGTGGTCGTACAAAGGATTTTAGAGAAGGTTAAGTAAGATAGGATGTTAGATTAAGGGAGTGCACTATCGTTAGAGTAATCTTTTTTGCGCACAGATATAAAACATAAGAATAGAAATAAAAAAGTCGATTTATTCGTTACGTATCAGATAAAACTATCTGTCAGGTAAAGAATAAATCGACTTTTGTTTGTTATAAGCCTGCTACTTGTAAAAGATAACGCGTTACGTGTCTTTTATAAAAAAGGAGTGTTGTTTTGGTACTAGCGGCCTGGACGGTTTCCAGGAACAGTCTGTTGTCCTTGATTTGGAAGTGTGTGTTCAGAGGAGCCTTCAGAGGAATCTTTGGTAGAAGGTTCGGATGTGTTTGATTGGGAATCATCGGTAGCAGCTTCATCCGTGATTGTATCCTCTGGAGTTGTAGCAGTGTCATTGGTTTCTGCATAATTTGGATTTTGCATTAAGGTAACGTCGGTTGTGAATTCTTCGTAGCTGCCGTTCACCATTCTCTTATAGGTAATGCTAATTGTTGTACCTACACGATAGGAAGTTACTTTTTCACGAAGCTCTGTGCTTGTTTTTATTTCCATTCCATTTACAGCGGTAATGATATCCCCGACTACAAGACCTGCATTGGAAGCGCTACTTCCATCTACAAGCTGTGCTACATAAGCACCGATTGGCCAGTTATAGGCAGCAGAGACTTCTTCGGTCACATCCTGAGGAATAATGCCAAGATAGCCTTTTTCCTCATCAGAAAGGATTTCTTTTGTCATTAGGTCGTTTACGATTGGAAGGGCTCTTGTAATTGGAATCGCATAACCCATGCCTTCTACATCGGTATTCATTAATTTGGCTGAGTTGATTCCGATTACTTCACCTTTGGTATTGATTAGGGCACCGCCACTGTTACCTGGGTTGATAGCGGCATCGACCTGAAGAACAACAAGGCTTGTATTGGTATCGGAAATGGAAATCTCACGATCTTTTGCACTGACATAACCGACTGTTACACTCTGGCCATAGCCAAGAGCGTTGCCGATTGCAATTGCCATCTCTCCCACTTTTACGTCGTCGGAATCACCGATTGTAGCTACCTTAATAGCTGCTTTTGTATCAGCAGAGAGACTGGAATAATCAATTGAGATTACGGCAAGATCTGCGGAAGAATCTTTTCCTTTGATTACGGCTTCTGCTGTGGAACCATCAATAAAGGTTACGGTGATTGTATTAGCAGAGTCTACCACATGGTTATTGGTTGCGATTAGCAATTCATCATCGCTTTGGCTGATAATAAAGCCGGAGCCACCGCCACTATTCTCCTGGTCATACTGCTGCCCCCAGACTAAATAGCTTTCGACAAAGGTATTTGTAATGGAAACCATGGATGGCATAACATTTTCTACAATGCCAGATACATCCATGCTATTAATCGTTACGTTATCGGATACGGTAGTTGTTGCAATCTCACTTGTAGTTGTGCCACTGTTTTCGCTAATCTGTCCATCTTTGGAAGTCGTAAGGGTGGCAGAAGCTTTCGTGGAACCAGGACGTGCATCTGGGTTAAAGTGGTAGTATGTTTCATTAAATCCTAGGAAGCTGCCGGCGGCAACAACGCCAAAAACGGCTGCAGTACCGACTAAAGTCATGCTTTTCTTAAAAAATGGATGCTTCTTAGTCGTCGTTTTTTCTTCAGAAGAGAAAGAAGACGTCTCGTCAAAATGAATAGATTCTGGATCTACATGATAGAACGTATTGTTCTGTAACGTGGAATCGTTTGTGCATGCATGCTCGTCGGAAGAAGAAAAGTGTAAGCTTTCCTGATGATTGAAATCATGTTCCGAAGAAGCATTTGATGCAGAATGTTCAGACTGTTCGGTGTCTTTTGCAGAGACTTGTTCAGCCCAGAAACTATAACCGCCAGACCGTTCAGAATTTGAGTTTGCATTGGATGTTTCTTGTTCCAATTTGTTGTTTTCTTCAGACATATGAATTCTCCTTACTTTATGTTATTTAAAAAAATCTTGCATAATAATGAAAAATAGTTATAATGTTATATTTGATGTCTTAAAAATATTAAGTACTCAAAATTGTTTTCCTTATCTTTAAGATTAAAGAAAGTATATCAGCAGATTGTGTTTAGAATGTGAAAAAAATTTTAAATTATTGTAAGCAATAAAATGCTGTTGTAGAAAATGGGACAATCATGTATCATTATAACAAGATTTGCAGCCGTTTTATAGTAGAAAAACGGATAACTAGAACGAAGAGAGAACAAGAGGGAGCAGACGATGATTAAAGATAATCAGAAGACGTTTAATCGAATTCATGTTATTATCGATGGCATATTGGTTATTTTATCCTATATATGCGCATATTATCTGAGATTTGATTTACTTGGGGGATTTAGTTTTTTTGCTCAGAGCATCTCTGAGAAATATCTCCCAATTAGAGACTATATCAGATACATTCCGTACTTAGTACCAGCGTATCTGATTTTATATTCCCTGTGTAATGTATATAAGCCGAAACGAAGTAATTCCAGACGTATTGAGATGTGGAATTTGTTTAAGGCCAACGTAGCCGGAATTTTGTTTTTTTCCTTTATCTTATACCTTACAAAGGAAGCAAATATTTCGAGAAAATTTATGGGTATTTTCTTAGTATTAAATTATTTTTACGGACTGTTGTTCCGCTATGTGGTAATCCGCATTATGCAGGGGCTGCGCCGAAAAGGATTTAATCAGAAGCATATCCTGATTGTTGGATACAGTTATGCGGCAGAGGGATTTATCAATCGAATCATTGCAAATCCAGAATGGGGATACCATATTTATGGTATTCTTGATGACACCATGGAAGTGGGCACGATGTATAAGAAAATCAAGGTAATCGGAACAACGGAAGATTTAAAGGAACTGTTAGCAAAGAATACCTTTGATGAAATTGCGGTTACGCTAAGCATTAATGAATATGCTAAGTTAGAGCATATCGTAGGTATCTGTGAGAAGTCTGGTGTTCATACAAAGTTCATACCGGATTATCATAATATCGTCCCAACGATTCCTTATATGGAAGATCTATATGGACTTCCAGTCATTAATATCAGAAATGTACCGTTAAGTAATACTGGAAATAAGATTGTGAAAAGAGCGGTGGATATCGTAGGCTCATTAGCAGCCATTTTAATTGCCGCTATTCCAATGGCGATCGTTGCAATCATCATTAAGCTTACATCTCCGGGACCAGTTATCTATGCTCAGGTACGTGTGGGACTTCACAATAAGAAGTTCAAGATGTACAAGTTTAGATCCATGGAAGTGCAGGATGAGAAGAAAGAGCAGAAGGCATGGACGGTTCCGAATGACCCGCGTGTGACAAAAATCGGACGTATCATAAGAAGTACAAGCATTGATGAGCTTCCGCAGTTATTTAATGTATTAAAAGGTGACATGAGCATGGTAGGACCAAGACCCGAACGTCCTCTTTTTGTTGAGAAGTTTAAAGAGGAGATTCCGCGTTATATGATTAAGCACCAGGTTCGTCCGGGGATTACTGGATGGGCGCAGATCAACGGATACCGAGGGGATACGTCTATTAGAAAGAGAATCGAATGTGATCTTTATTACATTGAGAACTGGACATTGGGCTTGGATATTAAAATATTGTTCTTAACCATTTTCAAGGGATTTATCAATAAAAATGCATATTAGCACAGAAAAGAGGTCATTCTGCTTATCGATAGCAGGATGGCCTCTTTATGATTTGTTTAGAATTGGAACAGAAAATTTAGTTGAAAAAATCACATTGAAAGAATACAATTGTGCTAAGTTTAGATATATGATTATGATGGAAGGAAAGGATTTAGCAAGATGAGAGAAAAATTACAGAGATTTATGATGGGCAGATATGGAGTAGACAAACTGTCAAAAGATATTGTAATCGTATCATGCGTGTGCCTGATCTTTTCTATGTTGCTAGGAAGCAGTGTGCTTGATTTAGTGGCAGTATTGCTGCTTGTTTATGGCTATAGCAGAGTGTTTTCGAAAAATCTAAATGCAAGATACAATGAAAATCAGAGGTATTTAGGTTTACTAAATAAGATCAAATACCAGTTTGACAAAGTCAAATACCGCATGAATCAGGAAAAGACACATCACATCTATAAATGCCCAAGTTGTGGTCAGAAGATACGTGTGCCAAGGGGAAAAGGAAAAATCAGCATACGTTGTCCAAAATGTGCAACTGAGTTTGTTAAGAAAAGCTAGAGATAATAAGGAAATCTTAAGAGTATTATGACTTGTTCTTGACTTTTATGTGGGATATAATAAGGACAAGCTAAGAGTGATACGACCGTATATGGGAGGAAGTTAAATGAGTGAGAATTATAAGGATCATATAGATAAAGATGATAAGGATAACTATGAGGATATCTGCTATATCTGTCGTCGTCCGGAAAGCAAGGCAGGAAAAATGGTACATCTTCCAGGTAATGTATGCATTTGTGCAGACTGTATGCAGAAGACATTCGATACCATTAATAAGAATGGCGCTCCATATGGGGATATGATGAACTTCAATCCAGCAATGATGGGATTTAATATGCAGCAGGATATTCCAAACAGTCAGAAGTTAAAAAAGAAAAAGACAGAAGAGAAAGCAAAGCAGGAAGAGTCAGTCTTAGATATTAAGAAAATTCCTGCACCTCATATTATAAAGGGCGAGTTAGATGAGTTCATCATCGGGCAGGATTATGCCAAGAAGGTGATTTCGGTAGCTGTTTATAATCACTATAAGAGAGTGGCTGGCAGAATTGAGGATGATGTAGAAATCGAAAAATCCAATATGCTGATGCTCGGACCGACAGGAAGCGGTAAGACCTACTTAGTAAAGACGTTAGCAAAACTTTTAAATGTACCACTAGCCATTACCGATGCGACTTCTCTTACCGAAGCCGGATACATTGGGGATGATGTGGAAAGTGTAATTAGTAAGCTCTTAGCTGCAGCGGATAATGATGTGGAACGTGCAGAACATGGTATCGTATTTATTGATGAAATCGATAAGATTGCGAAAAAGCGTAATACGAATAGCAGAGATGTCAGCGGAGAAAGCGTACAGCAGGGCTTATTAAAGTTATTAGAAGGCAGTGATGTGGAAGTGCCGGTAGGTGCTACAAGCAAGAATGCCATGGTTCCGCTTACCACAGTGAATACAAAGAATATCTTATTTATCTGTGGAGGTGCTTTCCCGGATTTAGACAAGATTATTAAAAATCGTTTGAATAAGAGCGCATCCATTGGCTTTAGCGCAGATTTAAAAGATAAGTACGATAACGATACTAAGATATTAGAAAAAGTAACGGTAGAAGATTTACGGGAATTTGGCATGATTCCAGAATTCCTTGGAAGACTTCCAATTGTCTTTACATTAGAAGGTCTGACAAAGGAGATGTTAGTGAAGATCCTTTGTGAACCAAAGAATGCAATTATCAGACAGTATCAAAAGCTACTGGCATTAGATGAAGTGGATCTTCGCTTTGATGATTCTGCATTAGAGGCTATTGCAGAAAAAGCAATGGAGAAAAAGACGGGTGCAAGAGCACTTCGTGCCATTATTGAAGAATTTATGTTAGATATTATGTTTGAGATACCAAAAGATGAGAATATCGGCAAGGTAACAATTACAAGGGATTATATTGAGCATAAGGGAGCACCTCTGATTGAAATGAGAGGAATCAACAAGCCATCTCTTATTACGCATAATCAGCAGGCATAAGGAAACTTGTTCCCGCCATAGCAGAGGCTTAATCGTGGGGGAAAACACGCATAGGGAGCATGTAGATGAATAAGAGAATTAAAAAGTTAATTAGGGTTATTGGAATAGAAGCATTCTGCCTTCTTTTACTTACTATGATCTGGTTTGTAGGCAAGCAAAAGAAAGTAGAAGAAATTAATGACTATCAGAATATGGCACAGGCAACTGTGACGCCGACTAATCTGCCAATTCAGGTGACACCGGTGCCGACAGCAGTGCCGACAGTAGAACCGACCAAAGAGCCTACACCAATACCGGAACCGACGATGAGGATGGAAGAAGATGCGTCCGAATTAGAAGAGGAAACCGAGAGCAGTACGTATGGAGAAAGCAAGTATAATGCAGAGCAAGGTACTATTGATGAAGAATACATCGAGACGCTTTCCATGACTCAGTCTGGTACGCTTATAAAAAGTGCAGGCGCCGTGGATGTTATTTATTATATGCAGACCGATGACCGTTGGGGCAACCTTTATTATGGCGACGCCACAAGTACGGATACAATGGCGAAATACGCTTGCGGTCCTACTTCCATGGCAATGGTGGTATCAAGTCTTACCGATATTAGTATTGACCCGATACAGATGTGTGCATGGGCTGTTCAAAATAATTACTGGTATCCACAGAGCGGATCTCTTCACTCTTTGATTCCTGACTGCGCGAAAGCATTCGGGCTACAGTCAGAAGGAGTTGCGAATGATGCGGATGCAGCTGGAAAGATCAGTGAAGCATTGTCAGAAGGTAAACTTATTGTAGCGCTAATGGGAAAAGGCCATTTCACAAGCGGCGGTCATTTCATCGTTTTAAGAGGAATCACGGAAGAAGGAAAAATTCTCGTAGCAGATGCGAACAGTGAAGAGAATACGAATACGGAATGGGATGTGGAAACGATTACCGCAGAAGCCAAAGCATGGGCCAATGCAAACGGGCCGTTTTGGATCATTTGGAAGTAAAAATCTTTTCTAAAGTAGGCACAGATGCATAAGATAGAATAAGTAACCTATCAGAGGGCATTATGGCAGATGAGCAAAATAACTGCAGAGAAATTATTGTATCGGAAGACACAGCGGATTTTTTTGCACAGTACACGGACCTAGAGGATATTACCAATAGATATAATCCGCACTGCCTTCAGATTATTAATAGCAAGTATGCAATTTTGCACTTAAGAATTAATGATTTTAGTATCATACAGAATTATAATGTTAATGTAAGTTATTCTACTTTTCCAAAATGCTATGGGCTGATGGACAGCACCAATATGGAGAATATCGGAGTAAAAAGACTTAGGAGGCAGCCGTATCTTAATTTGTTTGGGAAGGATGTACTGATTGGATTTGTAGATACCGGTATTGATTATCAGAATCCGGTATTTCAGTATGGAGACCAGACGACAAGGATTTATTCCATATGGGATCAGAATATCCAGACCGGCAATCTGCCCCCTGGATTCCAATACGGAAGTGAGTATACAAAAGAGGATATTAATGAAGCACTTAAGGCAGAAAATCCTCTAGATATAGTCCCATCTACGGATACAAATGGCCATGGAACTTTCATGGCAGGGATTGCTGCTGGAAATATTGATGAACAGAACGATTTTACAGGCGTAGCGCCACTGTCTGAGATTATTATGGTGAAACTTAAGCCAGCAAAGCAATATCTGAAGAATTTTTATTATATTCAGGATCAGGCTTTAGCATATCAGGAAAATGATATCGTCATGGGAGTCAAATATTTGGTGGAGACTGCACAAAGAGCAAGACGACCTCTTGTGGTATGTATTGGAGTCGGAACAAACTCTGGAGGTCATAATGGCACTAGTATTTTAGATGAGATACTAAGTCGATTTGCGGATATTTCAGCTACTTGCTTCGTAGTTCCGACAGGCAATGAGTCGAACAACAGCGGTCATTATCGTGGTCAGGGTATAACCACAGAATATGAAGATGTGGAACTTCGGGTGGGTGAAAATGAAAAAGGATTTGCGTTAGAGTTTTGGGCTAGTGCTCCAAGTAAATATTCCATTGCATTTCTTTCTCCGAGCGGGGAGCTGATTGAGAGAGTGCCGGCACGAGTCAATAGTAGCCAGATAATCCGATTTTTATTTGAGAAGACAATAATTTTTTTAGACTACCGGGTACTCGAGATCCGTAGTGGTGATGAGCTTATTTTTATGCGATTTCAGAGTCCATCGGCGGGAATATGGAGGCTTAGGATCTATAAAGACCTTCCTTTTAGTGGGCCATTTGATTTATGGCTTCCGCTTCGTGAATTTATTGGAAGTGATACGTATTTTATACGGCCCGATCCGGACATCACCATTACAGGACCTGGAAATACAGCGAATATTATCACGACAGGAGCCTATAATCATACCAATAATAGTATCTATATTAATTCCGGAAGAGGATATACAAGGAAGGGTATGGTGAAACCGGATATCACGGCACCAGGGGTGAATATCTATGGTCCGCTTTTAACAAGGCAGTTTGGAGTCAGAAGCGGCACAAGTATAGCGGCAGCCCATACAGCAGGGGTAGGAGCTCTTCTGTTAGAATGGGGAAAGGTGAATGGAAATCAGCCATTTATTGATACGAATGAAATTAAGCAGTTGATGATTCGAGGAGCACAACGGAGTGAGATGCAGTATCCAAACAGACAATGGGGATACGGGAAATTAGATGCATATGGTATACTTGACAGCCTTCGAAGCACCCTATAGGAACAAAAATGCTAGATATGGATAGCAAGAATAATTTGCAACGAGAAGGAGAAACAGTTATGAGTGAACAATATATCCCTGAAATTGAAGGGAATTTAAGAAAACATATGATACGGGTTCCGGATGTGGTTAATGAGGTAAGCGGGATCCGTATTTTTGGCAAGCTAATTAAGTCACTTGTTTTTACAACTGATGTTGCAATCATAAGAAACTGTAATGCCAATGCAGTCATTGCAGTGTACCCGTTTACGCCACAGCCTATTATCACCCACTCCATCATAAGCTGTTCCGATGTACCAGTATTTTGTGGAGTAGGGGGAGGTACGACGACGGGAAAGCGTGTTATTAATTTAGCAGAAGATGCGGAATTTCAGGGAGCAGTAGGAGTCGTGCTAAACGCTCCTACTTCGAATGAGACAATTGAGAAGCTTCGAATGAAAGTAGATATCCCGATTGTAATAACTGTTGTCTCAGATAAGACGGACATTAAAGCAAGACTTGAGGCGGGAGCCGATATCATCAATGTATCAGGTGCTGCAAATACAGCTAATATCGTAGCGAAGATTAGAGAAGAGCATCCACATGTCCCAATCATCGCCACAGGAGGGCCGACAGAAGACAGCATTCGAAAGACGATTGCAGCAGGCGCAAATGCAATTACCTTTACACCACCAACAAACGGTGACATATTTAAGGGAATGATGAATAAATATCGCCAGGAAAAATACATTATATAAAAGAGGTAAGCTAGCTATGACGCTGATAAATAAAATCATACGAAGATTTCCGAAAAAGCAGGTAAATTCGAAGGAACTGGATCGAAAATATGAGCAGTTTACCATGCCATATAAAGGTACGATTGGCGAAGCGCCGGATACGGTTATAAAAAAAGAGCCGGATAAAACTTCCTATGACGAAGAAGAAACGGAAGAGGAAGAATATGAAGTGATTGAACGGGAAATCCTGCCGGAAAAAATCATATGTCCGGACTGCGGAGGCATCACACTTCAAGGACTGGAGTACTGTGATAAATGCGGCGGAGAGCTAAACGACAGATAGAAAATATCCAAATATAATATTTTTCTGTTGACAAACAAAAATAGGAATAGTATTATATTTAGCAAGAATAAGGGCGTTCTGTAGATTATTATCTATTAAAACGCCTTATTTTATAACTATATACTTTAATGTTGTAAAACGTCGAAATGGTATAGTTATACATAAAAAAAGCTTTGAGACAGGAGGGGGGGCCTGTTAAAAAGCAAATGCCATATGTACTTAGGTGATTCATCATCACAGGAGGAGGATGTTATGAGCAGGAGATTTAAAAGAGTTATTAGCTTACTTAGTGTTATAAGCCTTATGGTGGCATCCATGACAGGATGTGGTACAAAAGAAACATCAGGGAACAGCAATACCTTTAAAATCGGTGGCTTAGGACCACTGACAGGCAGTGCAGCCTCTTATGGAAATTCTGTTAAGAATGGTGCTGATATTGCAATTGAGGAAATCAATGCAGCAGGCGGTGTAAAAGTTGGTGACAAGCAGATGACATTGGAACTAAAATTCGAGGATGATGAAGCAAGCCCAGACATTGCTCTGACAGCATATAATGCAGTTATGGACTGGGGAGCAGAAGCAATCATTGGATGTGTAACATCGGATGCATGTCTGGCTATAAAGGAAAGTACATATAAGGATGGCATACTTATGTTGACGCCTTCCGGTTCTGCAAGCGGATGTACGGAATATGACAACGGATTCCGTCTTTGCTTTACCGATCCATTACAGGGAGTAACAATGGCAGATTTGGCAAATGAATTAGGCTATCAGAAGATTGCCATCATTTACAATAATTCCAGTGATTACAGCACCGGTATCATGGAGGCATTTAGAGAAGAAGTAGAGAAAAATGGCGGAGAGATCGTGGCATGCGAAGCGTTTGTAGATGGTGCAAATGACTTTAATACGCAGTTAACGAAGATTAAAGGAACGGATGCACAGGTGATTTTTGTTCCAGCTTATTATAACGATGCTTCTTATATAACAACCCAGGCAGCAGAGCTTGGTATTACACTTCCGTACTTAGGAAGTGATGGATGGGACGGTGTCTTAGCACAGCTTACAGACCCATCCGTAGCAGAAGGTGCAATCTTCTTAAGCCCGTTCTTTGCAGCAGATGAAGATGAAGCCGTATCCTCTTTCGTTAAAAAGTACGAAGAGAAGTTTTCTGCTACTCCGGATCAGTTCGCAGCAGACGGTTATGATTCCGTATATGTAATTGCGGCGGCTCTTGAGAAGGCAGGAACAACGGACAGCGCACAGATTATTAGTGCGATGACACAGATCACAGTGAATGGCATTACCGGATCCGTATCTTTCACAAAAGAAGGAGAACCGAATAAGGGAGCCAGATTCATTGAGATTAAAGATGGTGCATATAGTGCACGATAACAAAATTAGCAGGGGTTAAATTACAATAGAGCGTCTCGCGAAAATTGCGGTCTGTTGGAATTTTCAACATAGAAAACATTTCCGGATTCACCAGTCCGGAGATGTTTTTCCCTTTTTAGCTTTCATATCATCTAGGAAATATCTTTAGCAGCACATTCTGCTGTATTTTATCGTATAAAAATTACAGAAAGGTAAATCACATATGGAGAGTGTTATTGAACAGATTATAAACGGTCTTCGAACCGGAAGCATATATGCATTAATAGCCCTTGGATATACGATGGTGTATGGAATTGCGAAAATGATTAATTTCGCACATGGAGATATTATTATGGTAGGGGCATATTCCCTCTATGTGTTTATCTCTTTATTACATATTCCAGTGATCCTATCTATCCTGCTTTCCATTCTGGTCTGTGCTCTTCTTGGAATTACCATGGAGAAAGTAGCATATAAGCCATTACGGAATGCACCGCCACTCGCTGTATTAATTACAGCAATCGGCATGAGTTTTCTTCTTCAGAGTCTGGCCTTACTTATCTTTAAAGCCAACCCAATTCCTTTTAAGTCCATTATTAAGTTAGCACCGGTGAAAATCGGATCCATTACCATTGCTGGCATTTCTATTATTACATTCCTTGTTACAACGCTGATTATGATTTTTTTAACTTTATTTATCCGCTATACAAAAGCGGGAAGAGCGATGCGGGCTGTTTCGGAAGACAGACAGGCGGCTGAGCTTATGGGAATCGATGTGAACCGCACCATCTCTATGGTATTTGCCATCGGTTCTGCACTTGGAGCAGTAGCCGGCATTCTTTATGTGTGTCAGTATCAGACACTGCAGCCAACACTTGGAGCACTTCCTGGCATCAAGGCGTTTGTAGCGGCTGTATTTGGAGGAATCGGGTCGGTTCCGGGAGCAATGCTTGGTGGCATTTTATTAGGTGTTATTGAAAGCATATCCAAAGCGTATATATCTTCTGAACTTGCAGATGCCATTGTATTTAGCGTGCTTGTCCTTGTTCTTCTTCTAAAGCCGTCAGGTCTTTTAGGAAAGAACCGGATTGAGAAAGTGTAGGTGAATCTATGATAGAAAAAATCAGAGAAAAGATGACGGGCAGAAACCGAAAACTTATGATGATCGGAGTCATGATTGTAGGATATATAGCCTGTGTTTTTTTAGCAGAGGGAAATCTTTTGAACAGACAGATGAAATCTCTTATTGTTCCGCTAGGAATTAACATTATCCTGGCTGTATCCCTTAATATTACGACCGGTTTTTTAGGAGAACTTTCCCTTGGGCATGCGGGATTCATGGCAATCGGCGCCTATACAGGGGCAATTTTCACGAAATATGTGACATGGCTTTCACCATTTCCGGCTTTTTTGATTGCGATCCTATTGGGAGGGGTTATGGCAGCGATATTCGGTGTGCTGATTGGAATGCCAGTATTACGGCTGAAAGGGGATTATCTTGCCATTGTTACACTGGCATTTGGAGAAATCATACGCTCTGTCATTAATGCCATGGATGTGACAGGAGGCGCAAAAGGATTATCTAAGATACCGACCTATACAACATATACCTGGGTATATCTGGTTATCATTGTAACGATCGTAGTAGCAAGAAGGCTGTTACATTCAAGGCAGGGAAGAGCAATCGTATCCATTCGAGAGAATACCATAGCGGCAGAAGCCATGGGAGTTCAGGTTACTCGATATAAAATACTGGCATTTGCAATTGCCGCCTTTTTCGCAGGAATGGCAGGTGTCTTATATGCTCATAATTTCAGCATCCTAAAGCCGGATACCTTTGATTATAATAAATCCATTGATATCTTAGTGTTCGTTGTGCTTGGCGGAATGGGAAGCATAAAAGGCTCCGTGATTGCAGCCACTGTGCTAACAATCCTTCCGGAGGTTCTTCGGTCGGCGGATGACCTTAGAAAACTTCTGTATGCACTTGCCCTGATTGTAATCATGGTGTATAAGTCTGGAAATGGAAAAGAGATGATAAGCAGGCTGTTAAAGAAGAAGGAGGCGGTCTAAGATGGCATTACTTGATGTAAAGGATCTAGGCATTTCATTCGGAGGATTAAAGGCCGTAGAGCATGTGAATCTGTCGATTGAAAAAGGGGAGCTGTTTGGATTAATCGGCCCGAACGGGGCAGGTAAGACTACGATATTTAATCTCCTGACCGGCGTGTATCAGCCTACTTGCGGTACCATCTTATTAAATGGAAATAAATTAGAAGGAAAGTCACCTGCACAAATCTGTAGAAGCGGGGTGGCAAGGACATTTCAGAATATTCGTCTGTTTAAAAAGATGACGGTGCTTGAAAATGTCATGGTGGCATTTCATAATCAGGTAACGTATTCCTTATTAGATGGCATGTTGCATACGAAACGATATCGGGCAGCGGAGGAGGAAGTAAGAAAACAAGCAGCAAAGATTTTAGAGGTATTTCATCTTAGTGAAGAAAAAGATGTGTTAGCAGTGAACCTGCCATATGGAAAGCAGAGAAAGTTAGAGATTGCAAGAGCGCTTGCAACAAATCCCCAGCTCCTTTTGCTAGATGAGCCTGCGGCAGGCATGAACCCGAATGAGACAAAGGAACTGATGGATACGATTCAGCTTGTAAGAAAGCAGTATGGTATTACCATCCTTTTGATTGAACATGATATGAAACTGGTTTCTGGCATCTGTGAGAAACTGCTTGTATTAAACTTTGGAACGGAATTAGCAAGCGGTATTCCGGAAGAAGTACTAAAAAACCCCGAAGTAGTGACAGCCTACCTTGGTGAGTGAGTTTGGAGGTTGCGTTTATGGCAATGTTAGAGATAAAGGATCTGGAAGTATACTATGGAGCCATTCGGGCGATAAAAGGAATCTCCTTTGAGGTAGAAGCCGGAGAGGTCATCGCGCTAATTGGAGCGAATGGAGCTGGGAAAACAACCACATTACATACCATTACCGGGCTTGTTCCTGCAAGGAAAGGCTCCATACAGTTTTTAGGCCAGGAATTAACGAGGATACCGGCTCATAAGATTGTGACGCTTGGCATCGCTCATGTTCCGGAGGGAAGAAGAATTTTTTCGGAGATGACCGTCTATGAGAATTTGTTAATGGGCGCGTATATAAGAAAGAACCGAAAAGAGACAGAAGAGACCATAGCATATGTGTATGAGCGTTTTCCAAGACTTAAGGAGAGGGCAAAGCAGATTGCAGGGACCTTGTCAGGAGGCGAGCAGCAGATGCTTGCCATGGGAAGGGCATTAATGTCTCACCCGAAGATCATGCTCTTAGATGAGCCATCTATGGGGCTGTCACCGATTTTAGTTTCTGAGATTTTTACGATTATCAAGGAAATCAGTGCTGCAGGAACAACCGTACTTTTAGTAGAGCAGAATGCGAAAAAAGCTCTCTCCATTGCAGACCGAGGCTATGTACTAGAAACCGGCAATATCGTTTTAAGCGGGACCGCGGATGAACTAAAGGAAGATGAATCCGTGCGAAAAGCGTATTTAGGCGAATAGTGGATAAAATAATAAGAGCATAAAAAATCCAGATTTGCCATTTCTGCTTTACAATCAGAAAAAGAGTATGTAATATTATAGAAAATACGTGAAAGGAATGGTAAATCACATGATATCAGAAAAAATGGTTTCCCTTGTAAAGAATAGCTCCATCATTCGAGCAATGTTTGAGGAAGGAAAGAAGATGGCGAAAGAGTTCGGCGCTGAGAATGTGTATGATTTCAGTCTTGGCAATCCAAGTGTGGAACCACCAAAAGAAGTAAAAGATGCAATTCTTGATATTGTAAATAACGAAGATGCAAATCTTGTTCACGGATATATGAGCAATTCAGGATATGAAGATGTACGCATGGCAGTAGCGACATCTATTAATAAAAAGCATGGCACCTCATTTAAAGAAGACAATATTGTAATGACAGTAGGTGCAGCAGGCGGTATGAGTGTAATCCTAAAGACATTAATCAATCCTGGTGATGAAGTAATCGCGTTTGCCCCTTACTTTGGTGAATATAATAACTATGTGGCTAATGTGGACGGAGTTCTTAAGGTTGTTTCTCCAAATACCGCTACCTTTCAGCCAAATCTTCAGGAATTAAAAGAGAAGATTACAAGCAAGACAAAAGCAGTAATCGTAAATACACCGAACAATCCAACTGGTGTGGTATATTCGGAAGATACAATAAAAGAGTTAGCAAAAATCTTAAGTGAGAAACAAGAAGAGCTTCACACATCTATTTATATTATATCAGATGAACCATATCGCGAGCTTGCTTATGACGGTGTGGAAGTTCCTTATATCACCAAATATTATGACAATACGATCGTCGGATATTCTTACAGCAAATCGTTATCCCTTCCAGGAGAGCGAATCGGCTATTTAGTTCTTCCAGATGAATTAGATGATGCAGAGGATATTAAGGCGGCAGCCAATGTGGCAAATCGTATCTTAGGATATGTGAATGCTCCATCTTTAATGCAGCGAGTAATTGCAAGATGTTTGGATGCAAAAGTAGAAATTGAGGTTTATAACAGAAACCGAGAGCTGTTATATGATGCGCTTTCTTCCTATGGATATGAGTGCATTAAGCCGGAAGGGGCATTCTATCTGTTTGTTAAGACATTAGAAGAAGATGATAAAGAATTTGTAAAACGTGCAAAGAAATATAATCTGTTACTAGTTCCGGGATCTGCATTTGCCTGCCCGGGATATTGCCGTATTGCATACTGCGTGGATTATGACATGATTAAACGCAGTCTTAAAGGATTTGAGGCGTTAGCACAGGAATATCGCGGCTAGACCAGGAAGGAAGGCGCAGAATGAAAGAATGGAAGAAGAATATTCGGATGGTTGAACCTTATGTGGCTGGAGAACAGCCACAGTTTGAACATATGATAAAGCTTAATACAAACGAGAATCCGTTTCCGCCGTCACCCCTTGTGACGGAAGCGCTAAAAAACATGAATACGGAAAAGCTGCGGCTTTATCCGGACACAACTTCAGATATATTAGTCAGCGCTTTAGCAGAGTACTATAATGTTAAGAAAAATCAGATTTTTGTTGGAGTCGGATCTGATGATGTGTTAGCCATGGCATTCCTTACATTCTTTCATTCGGATAAGCCAGTATTATTTGCAGACATTACCTATTCCTTTTACGACGTCTGGGCAAATCTTTATCGAATTCCTTATAAGACGGTTGCGGTAGGAGAGGATTTTAAACTCCACAAAGAAGGCTATTATGAAGAGAATGGGGGCATTGTGATTGCAAATCCAAATGCTCCGACCTCTCTTTGTGTAGGTCGTGATTTTATTGAGGATATCCTGATTCATAATAAGGACTCTGTGGTTATTGTGGATGAAGCCTATATTGATTTTGGAGCAGAGACCGCTCTTCCCCTTATTGAGAAATATGACAATCTTTTAGTCGTGCAGACATTTTCAAAGTCCCGTTCCTTAGCTGGCATGCGGATTGGCTATGCGATGGGAAATGAAGAGTTAATAGAAGCGCTTATGAATGTTAAGAATGCCTATAATTCCTATACTATGAGTACGGCAGCTATTCTTTTGGGGGCAGCAGCAGTAAAGGACGTAGCCTATTTTAAGAATAATATAAAGCGTATTATGGATACAAGGGAATATGTACGTGCAGAACTTGAACAAATGGGATTTAAAGTATTGGATTCCAAGACCAATTTCTTATTTATTCATCATGAGAAGATAAAAGCAAAGGAATTGTTTGAAGCACTTCGTGGTGAGAATATATTTGTACGCTATTTTAATAAGCCAGTCATCGACGATTATCTTCGGGTTACAATTGGAACCAAGGAACAGATGCAGGTATTTTTGGGATTTTTAACAGCATATTTTCAGAATCCTTTCGTAGCTAAGAAGGGGTAGGCGATCGGTATCCTTTCGTACGCCAAAATGTGTGAAATAAATATTGAATTCACAAAAAAGCATACAAATTAAGGAAAAGCACTGGATTAAATGTAAAAAATAGTGTATACTATTCAGAAGTAGGAAGAAAAATAATCTAAATTCTAGGAATCATTAGAATTGGAGGAGGAAAAAGTGAAGATACTGATAGCGGAAGACGATTTTGCAAGTCGTAAATTTATGTTACGTTTTCTTTCAAAGTACGGTGAATGTGATGTTACAGTAGATGGCATGGAGGCAGTAGAAGCATTTACAATGGCTCTTGAGATGAATGAAGGCTATGACTTAGTATGTCTTGATATTATGATGCCAGTTCTTGACGGATATCAGGCTTTAAAGGCAATCCGTGATATCGAGAAAGAAAAAGGAATATCAGAAGAAACACAAACGAAGGTAATTATGACAACGGCCCTTAGTGAGGGAAGGAATGTAACGAAGGCATTTGAATTAGGCTGTGTTGCATATGCCGGAAAGCCAATCGATACTGCGAAGTTTGAGAATGTGTTACGTAAATTAAAATTGCTTGAAGAAGTATAGCAGAGCCAATCATACATAGAAAAAACAGGGAAGACAAATTCCTTATTAAAAAGACAAAGGCAGATAAAGAGAATGCGGATCATTTTGCATTTCTTTTTCAGATGCCCTTGTTTTTTTTTAGCCATAAGTGGCTTATTAGAGTTTTTATCGGTAAACTTTAGTGGCTAGGTCAGTTTGCTGCTTATGCTAGAATTACTCCGTGATTATTTTTTAAGTTATAGGAATTATTAATTTAAAATGGTCTAAACAGTAAGCAAAAAAGAAGAAAAAGAGTTAATACACAAGGAAAAAATATGAAAAAAGGAACAAAAAGAACTATTATAAAATTAAAAAATGAGAAATTGATTAGAAATCACCTAGGTGTTTATTAGAAAACTTCGGATTCGTTGATTTCAGAGAGCACCTATGTTACACTATCGTTGTTCATGATCGGTTTGTGAGAATGAAAGGAGAGGGCAGTTATGAGATGTCCAAGTTGTGGAGATGACCGTTGTGTGATTATTGAGGAATCCGAGACGCATCAGAAAGGATTTGGATTTTTTAAGGGGTGCTGCGGTTATATTTTGATGGGGCCTATTGGCTGGATGTGTGGTTTGTGCGGTATGGGAGAGGGCCATACGGTACAAAAAGCATATTTCGTGTGCCAAAATTACGGAAGAAAGTTCCGAGCTTAGGGAGTATGATGAATATAGACAGAAAGAATTCAGCGTTTGCAACATGGAAAGTGCTTATGTCTTGGGGAGAATCTACTGGATGCCACCAGATGCCAGAGCGGAGCTTTTTTTTGAGGGGATATCAGTTTCCGGTTTGTGCAAGGTGTACCGGTGTTATAATTGGATATTTGTTGGCGGTTCCAATATATGACATAAGCGGATTTCATAAGAAAACGTCCTTATCAGGATGTCTTTTCATGTTAGCGGACTGGGGAATTCAAAAGATAAGGTTAAAGGAATCTACAAATGCGCGTAGGTTTCTTACAGGACTTATAGGCGGATTTGGGCTAATGTCCATCCAGATTGAGATAATAAGATGTGTTGTTCAAAAGCGAAAGCAGACAGGAAGGCACAATTATAATAGAAAAATGTAAAAGTAAAAATGTGCTCAAAAGGGACAGGAAATTTTCCTGTCCCTTTTGAGTGGTTTTCATCTAGACTCAAAGAGGAGATGGCATTTCATTTGTAATTGTTAGTAAAACTATAAGAGCATAGTATTGACAATTTGAAAAGGTAGGACTATAATACAACCTGTAATTGATAATAATTATCAATTACAGGTTGTGATTTTGAATGAGATTACTGAAAATAAGCATAAAATAGAGTGTTAAAGGGGAAGACACGATTTAATTCGAAAAAGAAATAAATACAAAAATAGAAAAGGTGAGGAATATGACATTAAGGGATGGAAAGAAAGGTTATAGTTACTCTGTATGCACTATGGAGCTAGAACAGAGTACAAAGATGAGGCTGCAGGCATTAGGCCTTACGGACGGAACAAGAATTGAAGTGCTGAATTCTAAGAAGTCTGGGTCAGTCATATTTAATGTAAGAGGGACTAGGCTTGCAATAGGAAAAGATATTGCGGAGTGTATTGAAGTGGCAGAGTGCATTGAGGCTGTCAAGAGAGCATAGGGAAAAAGGGGGGAAAGAGATGAAAGAGGAACTTCAGGTTGGATTTGTTGGAAATCCAAATTGTGGGAAGACAACATTGTTCAATGCTTATACCGGGGCAAAGTTAAAGGTGGCCAACTGGCCGGGGGTAACGGTTGAGAAAAAAGAAGGTGCTATGAAGTATCATAACCATCGATTTAAATTAGTGGATCTTCCGGGTATCTACAGTCTCACCTCGTATACGATGGAAGAGAAACTGACAAGACAGTTTATCTTAGAGGATGATGTGGATGTGATCATTGATGTAGCAGATGCATCTGCATTAGAGAGAAACCTGTATCTGACCTTACAGTTAATCGAACTTGGGAAACCAGTGGTATTAGCGTTAAATATGATGGATATTGTAGAAGAGCGTGGCATGGAGGTCGATCTTCACCGTCTGCCGGAGATGTTAGGTATTCCATGTATTCCGGTATCTGCTAGAAAGCGTACTGGGCTTGATATTTTGATGCATACGGTGGCACATCATAGAGAGAAGAAACAGCAGATTGATTTAGAACACCAGCATCCGAATGGGAAGAAGAGCAAGCATGTACATCCGCATCATAGTGAGTACGCTATGGTGTATTCAGATGAGATAGAAGATAAGATTGATATGTTGATTACCCGATTAAAGGAAGCCGGTTTTGAAACCAGTAATTATCGCTGGCATGCAATCAAGCTTTTAGAGCATGATGAGGAAGTGATGGAAAAATGCAGAGTTTCCTTAGATGATATAGCGCCGGAAAGCTTAGAGACACAGATTATTAATGAAAAATATGACTTTATTGATGAAATCATTGAAGAGTGTTTGGTAAATAAATCACGAAAGGCAGCAGCGACCGATAAGGCAGATCGCATTTTAACTCATCCGGTCTGGGGTGTTCCAGTCTTTTTAGGGATTATGGCACTTGTGTTCTTTCTGACATTTGCCGTGGGTGACTTCTTAAAAGGCGGATTTGAATCGGCCCTTACTTATATTTCAGATGCCTGCTATAACGGTCTGAATGCAGTACATGCAAGCCCAGTCTTAATATCCTTAATTGTTGACGGTATTATTGCAGGTGTAGGAGGGATCCTTACCTTCCTGCCGAATATCTTTATCTTGTTTTTAGCACTTGCCTTTTTAGAAGATAGTGGCTACATGTCACGTGTTGCCTATGTAATGGATGGCCTGATGGGAAAGCTTGGCTTATCCGGAAGAGCGTTTATTCCAATGTTACTTGGCTTTGGATGTACGGTTCCTGCAATTATGGCTTCCAGGGCATTAGAGGGTATGAGGGACCGAAGAAGAACAATCTTAGTGACACCATTTATGTCATGCAGTGCGAGACTTCCGATTTATGTGTTGTTCTCTCAGATGTTTTTTAAAGAGCATGCGATGTGGGCAGCGTATTCCATGTATGTAATCGGTCTTCTTATTGCGATTCTCGTTGCTTTTGTTATGCACAAAGCAAATAAGAAAAATTCCATCAGCCCGCTTTTAATTGAGCTTCCGGAATATAAGACACCGAATGCGAGAACGATTTTTATCTATGTATGGGATAAGGTAAAAGATTATCTGACAAAGGCGGGAACGACGATCTTTATCGCATCGATTATTATCTGGTTCTTATTAAATTTTGGACCACATGGTATGGTGGAAGATATGTCCGAAAGTCTTGGAGCTTTAGCTGGAAAGGTCGTTGCACCATTATTAGTTCCGGCAGGACTTGGAATGTGGCAGGTTGTATTAGCCCTAATCTCCGGTGTTGCGGCAAAGGAAGTGGTAGTATCTAGCTTCGGTGTTATCTTTGGGATTGCCAATATCAATTCCCAGGTTGGCATGGACTCGCTGGTGTCAAGCCTTTCAAGTTATCATTTTGGACCTTTAAATGCCTATGCATTAATGGTATTCTGTCTTTTATATACACCATGTGCAGCTACAATTGGTGTTATGAAACGAGAGTTAAAATCTACAAAATGGACGGTATTTGCAGTCTTGTTCCAACTTGCAGTCGCTTGGGTTGTAGCAACTTTAGTATTTCAGATTGGAAGTCTGTTTCTATAAAGAAAGAGGAGATTTGATGGCAACA
Organism: uncultured Lachnospiraceae bacterium; assembly: GCA_945787565.1. GTDB lineage: Bacteria > Bacillota > Clostridia > Lachnospirales > Lachnospiraceae > Lachnoclostridium. The sequence continues at coordinate 7,765 of CALZIE010000007.1, read as the reverse complement.
ATTATAATTGGGATACTGATCGCATGTTATGCGGTATTTGTGATACGAAAAAAAGTGAAGGACGTAAAGGCAGGAAAATTCTGTTCTTGTGGATGTGATTCCTGTCCGTCTAAATGTCATACAAAGTAAAAATAAAGAGTAGTCCTAGTAAGAGAGGGCGGCACCTGAAATTTTTGTTTCTGAATATTCGTTATAAGCGGGATGATTTGGAGAGAAACGTATCAGGTGCCGCTTTCTCTTCATAAGTCTTCGTTTGATGCAGGAATAAGAGGGGGCTTAGTCAGGATGAAAGGGGGGACTACAAACGGATTTCCCGAAAATTTCGCAATTTCCGAAATTCCTAAAAAGGAAATTAGCAGTTTAGGGAGAATACTAGTAGTGTAAGGATTTTTAAATGAAAATAACGGAGGATAATTTGCAGTAAATGGATAAATTAAATATCAGAGAGAAGCAGGAAGTGCGCGAGCATGACTTTTTAAGTCCCTATGCTTCATTTAGTGACTGTTCCAAAGGTCGCGATATTTATGAAGAAGCATGTGATATCCGACCGATTTATCAAAGAGATAGAGATAGAATTCTGCATTCGAAGGCATTTCGAAGGCTGAATGGAAAAACACAGGTGTTTTTAACGCCAGAAGGAGATCATTACCGTACGAGAATGACGCATACGCTTGAAGTGGCGCAGAATGCAAGAACCATTGCAAAAGCCCTTCGGTTGAATGAAGAGCTGACAGAGGCAATCGCGTTAGGTCATGATCTAGGCCATACCCCATTCGGGCATGCGGGCGAAAGAGCCTTAAGAAGAGTTTACAAGCCGGGGTTTGAGCACAGCGAACAGAGCATACGTGTTGTGGAAGTATTAGAGAAGCATGGAAAAGGATTAAATCTTACCAAAGAAGTAAGGGATGGCATTTTAAATCATCAGACAAGCAAGATGCCGTCTACCTTAGAGGGAAAAGTGGTAAGGATTTCGGATAAGATTGCTTATATCAATCATGATATCGATGATGCAATCAGAGGGCATATTATTACGGAATCTGACATTCCAAAGGAATATGCGGATATATTAGGATATACGACGAAGGAACGTTTGAATACGATCATTCACGACATTGTGTCCCATAGTGAAGGAAAAAATGATATTGTAATGTCCAGTGAAGTTGAGGAGGCCATGCGTGGGCTTCGAAAATATATGTTTCAGAGCGTCTATACCAATCCGGTCGCAAAGGGACAAGAGTCAAAAGCGGAGAGTATGATCGAACAGCTATTTTGTTATTATGCCAAGAGGCCAGAAAAACTTCCAGAAGAATATCAGTATATGATTTATGAAAAGGGAGAGGCAGCTGACCGGGTGGTATGCGATTATATTGCTGGTATGACAGACCGATATGCAGTAGCGAAATATAAAGAGATTGCCATTCCATTTGCATGGGATGTATACTAGAAGGAAAGACAAGATAAGATGTCAGGGCATCCTGATATTTTCCTTGGCGGATGAGAATAAGCAGGACAGGAGTTTAAAATGTATTATTCAGAAGAACTTGTAGAAGAGATCAGATCAAGAAATGATATTGTTGATGTGATCGGTTCTTATGTCAAGCTTTCAAAAAAAGGAAGCACTTACATGGGATTATGCCCATTTCATAATGAAAAGTCCCCATCCTTTGCAGTAAGCGGTCCAAAGCAGATGTATCATTGTTTTGGATGTGGTGTAGGGGGCAATGTCTTTACCTTTATGATGGAGTATGAGAATTATACGTTTGTAGAGGCATTAAAGGCATTGGCAGAACGGGCAGGAATAAAACTCCCCGAAGAGGAATATTCCGAAGAGGCAAAGCGGGCAGCAGATTTAAAGAGTCGATTATTAGAAGTGAACAAAGAAGCCGCGAAGTACTATTTTTATCAGTTAAAGACGGCGCGTGGTGAGAAAGCATTGGAATATTTAAAAAACAGAGAGCTTTCCGATGAGACGATTAAGAAATTCGGATTAGGATACTCCAATCCATTTTCGGATGATTTGTATCAGTATATGAAACAACAAGGGTATGATGATTCCTTATTAAGCCAGTCCGGTCTCTTTACGATGGATGAGGCAAGAGGTGCTCATGATAAATTCTGGAACCGTGTCATGTTCCCAATTATGGACAGCAATAACAAGGTGATCGCATTTGGCGGAAGAGTGATGGGAGATGGTACTCCTAAGTACTTGAATTCTCCGGAAACGAAGTTGTTTGATAAGTCTAGAAACTTATATGGGCTTAATTTTGCCAAATCCTCAAGACGATCCAATATGTTAATCTGCGAAGGCTATATGGATGTCATCGCGCTTCATCAGGCAGGGTTTAACAATGCAGTTGCCTCTCTTGGAACCGCATTCACGCCACAACAGGCGAAGTTATTATCCCGCTATACAAGTGAAGTATTATTAACATACGATAGTGATGAAGCTGGAACAAAGGCGGCGCTTCGCGCCATCCCAATCTTAAAAGAAGCGGGTATCACACCGAAGATCGTTAATATGAAGCCGTATAAGGATCCAGATGAGTTTATTAAGGCACTTGGGGCAGAGGAATATCAAAAGCGTCTTGATCAGGCCGGAAACAGCTTTTATTTTGAAGTAGAAGTGTTAGAGAGAGGCTTTAATTTAGAAGATCCGGAAGAAAAGACAAAGTTCTTTAACGAGATGGCGAAGAAGATGCTTGTATTCTCGGAAGAGATTGAGCGAAATATTTATATCGAGGCGATGTGCAAAAAATATAATATCAGCTTTGATAACTTAAGAAAGCTTGTAAACCGTTATGGAGCCCAGCTTGGGAATGTTCAGGCGGCAGGGGAAGCGGCAAAGAGAGAGAAAGAGAGTGTCAAAAAGGCAAAGCCGGAAGAGGGGATGAAGCAGTCTCAGAAGATTCTTTTAACCTGGCTGATTGATGATATTAAAGCATTTGAGAAGATCAAAGGAATCATTGGACCAGAAGATTTTACAGAAGAGTTATACCGGGAAGTGGCGAATATGCTGTTTGCCCAGTATGAGCAAGAGCATGCGGTAAATCCTGCAAAGATCATCAATAAGTTTGTTAGCAAGGAAGAACAGACCATGGTAGCAGAACTGTTTACCACGGAGGTTGGCGCGCTGATGAGCGATGCCGAGAGAAAGAAGGCATTTGCGGACACCGTTGTAAGAGTAAAGAAAGCAAGCCTTGAACTGGCTCAGAAACATGCAATTGAAAACAATGACATTGCCGCGTTACAGGATATTATCGTGCAGCAGAGAGACATGGCAAAGCTGCATAGTTCCTTAAATGCTGGTTAGACTATAATTTGGTAGTTCTTTTGGATGAAGAAAGAAGGATGCTGTTTATGGATGAAAATATGGCTAAATTTCGTGAAAAGCTTAGTGCGTTGCTAGTTTACGCAAAAAAGAAAAAGAATGTATTAGAGTATGAGGAAATTAATGATTTTTTTGTTGATATGGATATGGATTCCAATCAGGTAGAAAAGATTTATGAGTTTTTGGATGCAAACAATGTAGATGTACTAAGAGCACCGGAGATGGAAGAGGCAGGGACAGAGACGCTTGATGTGGAAATGGATGATGTAGATGAGGATGACCTTGCCCTTATTGAGTCTGACGAGGACGATCTGTCTAAAATAGATCTTTCGGTTCCGGAAGGGGTCGGAACCGAAGATCCGGTTCGCATGTACTTAAAAGAAATCGGGAAAGTCCCGCTTCTTAGCAGCGATGAGGAGATGGAATTAGCCAAGAAGATGGAAGTAGGCGATGAAGAGGCCAAAAAACGTCTTGCAGAAGCAAATCTCCGTCTTGTCGTCAGCATAGCAAAGCGGTATGTAGGAAGAGGGATGCAGTTTCTTGATTTGATACAGGAAGGAAATTTAGGTCTTATTAAAGCGGTTGAGAAGTTTGATTATCATAAAGGATACAAATTTAGTACGTATGCGACCTGGTGGATCAGGCAGGCAATTACGAGAGCCATTGCCGATCAGGCAAGGACCATTCGAATTCCAGTGCATATGGTAGAGACAATTAATAAGTTGATCCGTGTACAGCGTCAGCTTTTACAGGAACTAGGAAGAGAGCCATTTCCAGAGGAAGTGGCAAAGGAAATGAATCTGCCGGTAGACCGTGTGCGGGAGATTCAGAAGATCTCACAGGAACCGGTATCCTTAGAGACGCCAATTGGCGAGGAAGAGGACAGCCACTTAGGGGACTTCATTCAGGATGATAATGTACCAGTACCAGCAGAGGCAGCAGCATTTACTTTGTTAAAAGAGCAGCTGATGGAGGTGCTATCAACCTTAACAGAAAGAGAGCAGAAAGTACTTCGTTTACGGTTCGGCCTTGATGATGGAAGGGCAAGGACGTTAGAGGAAGTCGGAAAAGAATTCAATGTGACAAGAGAGCGAATCCGTCAGATTGAAGCAAAAGCACTTAGGAAGTTAAGACATCCAAGCCGGTCAAGAAAGTTAAAGGATTATTTAGAGTAGAAGGATGTTATAAAATGCAGTTATCTAAAAGATTACAGATGGTAGTAGATTTCGTGACAAAAGGAGTGCGTGTGGCAGATGTAGGATGTGATCACGCCTATATTTCTATTTATCTGATTGAGCATGGAATCGCTACGAGCACCGTAGCATTAGATATTAATAAAGGACCACTGATGCGTGCAGGTGAGAACATAAATAAATACGGATATCAGGATAGGATTGAAACCCGGCTGTCTGATGGCTTAAAGAAATTAAAACCCGGCGAAGCGGATACCATTGTCATCGCAGGCATGGGAGGACCTCTTATGGTCAAAATCCTAAGTGACAGCAGGGAAAGCGTAGAGGCGGCGAAAGAGCTTGTGCTTCAGCCACAGTCCGAGATCGATACACTTAGAGCGTATCTACATAATAGTGGATTTGCCATTGTGGAAGAGGCGATGTGTAAGGAAGACGGCAAGTATTATACAGCGATGCGTGCAATTAAAAAAGAAGAAGGGGTAGATACAGCGGATGCCCTTAATCCAGTGTTCCTTCACTATGGAAAATGGTTGCTAAAGGAGAAAAACCCGGTCTTACAGGAGTTCTTAAAGAAAGAGCAAAAGAAGGCGGTATCTATTTTAGCAGCACTTGAGCAGACAAATACAGAAGGTGCACAGAGTCGAAAAGAGTCCTTAAAGGAAGAAATCACTCTTTTAGAGAACGCACTGGAATTCTATGCATAAGATATAATACGTCCGATAATACGTAAGGTATGATAAGGAGAGCGCTTATGGAGAAATGCAGGATAGTGATTAATGGAGAAACAAGGGAAATCCGAAAAGGTACCACATTTTTAGAAATTGCGAAGGACTATCAGAAAAACTACGAGAATGAGATACTGCTTGTAGTAAAGGATGGCAGGCTTCGGGAGCTGTTTAAGACCGCGGACGAAGACTGCACGCTTTCTTTTGTGACGGCAAAAGAAGATGCTGGCATGAAGACGTATGTAAGAGGAATGATTCTTGTAATGCTCCGGGCCATTTACCGGGTACTTGGGCAAAAGGGCATTGATAATGTCCGGGTAGAGCATGCTATCGGTGATGCGCTTTATTGCGAGATTGATGGGAAGTTTATTCTGGATAAGGAGGATCTTAAGTTAGTAAAAGAGGAGATGGACTCTCTTGTAGCAAAAGATCTTCCATTTTTAAAACGAGCGGTAGATACCGAAAGTGCTGCAAAGCTTTTCAGACATTATGGGATGTATGATAAAGAGAAGCTTTTCCGCTACCGTAGGGTTAGCAAGGCAAATATTTATACCTTAGATGGATTTGAGGACTATTTTTATGGATATATGCCACCTAGCACCGCATATTTGAAATACTTTGACTTAAAGCTCTATGCGGATGGTTTTCTTTTGATGCTTCCAAACAGAATGGATCCAAAGACAGTGAAGCCATTTGAAGAAAAGGTGAAACTGTTCCAGATATTGCAGGAATCCAACCGCTGGGGTGCTACAATGGGAATTGATACGGTTGGGGCACTGAATGATGAAATCACAAAAGGAAATATGAACGAATTAATCCTTGTACAGGAAGCGCTTCAGGAAAAGAAGATCGCAGAGATTGCGGAGCAGATCAAATCTTCCGGTAATAAGAAGTTCATTATGATTGCAGGACCTTCTTCCTCGGGCAAGACAACATTTTCTCACAGACTTTCCATCCAGCTAAGAACCCTTGGATATCATCCGCATCCGATTGCAGTGGATGACTATTTTGTAAATCGTGAGCTTACGCCAAAGGATGAGGACGGCAATTATAACTTTGAGACATTAAAGGCAATCGATGTAGCGCAGTTTAACGAAGATATGAGGGCGCTATTAGAGGGAAGGACAGTGGAACTGCCAAGTTATAATTTTAAGAGCGGGAAGAGAGAATATAAAGGAAACTTTAAGACACTTGGCAAGGATGATATCTTAGTCATTGAAGGAATTCATGGTCTTAATGATGAACTGTCCTATACTCTGCCAAGAGAAAGCAAGTTTAAGATTTATATTAGTGCTTTGACACAGTTAAATATCGATGAGCATAATCGAATACCTACTACCGACGGAAGACTGATTAGGCGTATGGTGCGTGATGCCAGAACCCGTGGGGCGTCCGCAAGAGATACCATTCGGATGTGGCCGTCCGTAAGAAGAGGGGAAGAGGAGAATATCTTCCCGTATCAGGAAGATGTGGACTGCATGTTTAATTCAGCGCTGATTTATGAATTGGCAGTATTAAAACAGTATGCAGAACCGATTTTATTTGGGATTGATAAAGATTGTGAAGAATATATAGAGGCGAAACGGTTATTAAAGTTCTTGGATTATTTCCTTGCAGCGCCAAGTGATATGATTCCAATGAATTCAATTTTGCGTGAGTTTGTGGGCGGAAGCTGTTTTCATGTGTAAATAGGGGATTCTTATAAGAAAATACAACCCTATTTTTATGATGCATTACTAGATGATTTTAATGGAATAATAGGCCGATTTCAGAATCTTTTTATCGTTTATGCTATTTGGGGTTATAACAGTAGTATATTGTAAAAATTCGAAATTCTCTTTACAATTCATACAATTCATGCTAGAATAACTAACGTGTCCATAAGGAAATAACAAATAAAAATAGATATGAGTAGTACAGATGATCGCGCCAGGGCAACCTGGTGAGGAAAGTCCGGGCTTCATAGGGCAGGGTGCCGGATAACGTCCGGTGGAGGCGACTCTAAGGCTAGTGCAACAGAAAAGAAACCGCCTGGGTTTTCCCAGGTAAGGATGGAATGGTGGTGTAAGAGACCACCGCTTTCCTGGTAACAGGAAAGGCCGTGTAAACCCCACTCGAAGCAAGACCAAATGTTTGGGAGTGTTTGCTTGCAAATACTCCCATAGGAAGCGATACGGCTGCCCGTCGTGCTTCTAGGTAGGTCGCGTTTTGCCAGTAAAAGGCAAAGGAGCTGTATGGCGACATACAGTCAAGATAGATGATCATCCAATACAGAACCCGGCTTATAGTACTACTCATTACATAGGACTTTGGATGGTTTTGCACCCCCTTTGGGTCAAGCCACCATACAATAGATGAGCGCATGGTTTGGGCGGACAGCAGGCGGATGACGCTGTAGGGCTGGATGCTTCACTAACCGTGGGGGATATTGTTCAAACGTCTTCCGCTTGCTTGGACAGAACACAAAAAATCCTTGAATATCAGACATTGTATTAAAATGTCTGATATTCAAGGATTTT